>UQOG01000014.1 GCA_900542615.1 uncultured Eubacteriales bacterium
GTTACTGGGGTGCAGATGGTGCTGCAGGCTTTCGTGCCCGCCCTGTACAAATCTCTGGGTGTGTACCTGGCCCTGATCGTCGTTAACTGCATCATCCTCGGCCGTGCCGAGATGTTCGCCTGCAAAAACACCGTTGTCGACTCCGCTCTGGACGGCCTGGGCATGGGCATCGGCTACATCCTGACCATGCTGCTGATGTCCTCCATCCGTGAGATCATCGGCAACGGCACCTGGCTGGGCATCACCATCATCCCCGACAGTGTCGACAAGATGACCGTGATGAACTCCGCACCCGGCGGCTTCTTCGTCTTTGGCTGCCTGATGGCTGGCTGTGTCTGGCTGGAGCGCAAGCTCAACAAGCCCATCGAGCGCAAGAGCTGCGGCGATGTGATGCTGGAAAAGATCGACGCCGCCAAAGAAGAGCAGAAAGGGGGCGCTGAGGAATGAGTGCACATATCGCAACCTTTGCCACGATCTTCTTCAGCATGATCCTGGTCAACAACTACGTCCTGGTTCAGTTCCTGGGCATCTGCCCGTTCCTGGGCGTTTCCAAAAAGCTGGATTCCTCCGCCGGCATGGGCGCGGCCGTTATCGCTGTTATGGTCATTGCCACTGCCGTTACCTTCCCCATGCAGATCCTGCTGCTGGATAAGTTTAATCTCGGCTATCTGCAGACCATTGTCTTCATTCTGGTCATCGCCGTTCTGGTCCAGCTCATCGAGATCGTGCTGAAAAAGTACGTTCCGGCCCTGTACCAGAGCCTGGGCGTCTACCTGCCCCTGATCACCACCAACTGCTGCGTGCTGGGCGTCACCATCCTGGCCGTGCAGGACTACTCCGCTGTTGTGACCGAGTTCGGTTTCGGCATGGCCTATGCCGAGGCTCTCGTCTGCGCAGCCGGTGCCGGTGTGGGCTTCCTGGTGGCTATGCTGCTATGGTATGTGATCTCCCTTTTGCCTGCTACAGCCCGCGCCTTCCCCAATGTCATCGTAACCTTTAGCAGCCTGGCTACCATGATTGAACGCGGCGTATTTTTCACCGACTTAGCCAGCAGTATGATCTCTGTATTTTCCGGCTATTTCCTCGCGTTTATCATCGCCCTGCCGGTGGCCATTCTCATGGCCTGGTATTTGCCGGTGCGCAATATCATCGAGCCCTGGATTCAATTCGTTCGTAACATCCCGCCCCTCGCCTATGTGCCCTTGATCGTGGCCTGCGCCGGCGTTGGCCGCAAGCCCCAGATCATCACCATCACCATCGCCTGCTTCCTGATCATGTGCGTTACCATCTATCAGGGCGTCATCAACGTGGACGAGACCCTCATCAAAGCGGCCCGGGTTCTGGGCGCAAGCGATAAGGATATCTTCATCCGGGTCATCACCCCCGCCACCTTGCCCTTCATTTTGACGGCAGTCCGCTTGGGCGCCGGCGTGGCCCTCACCACCCTGATCGCCGCTGAATCCACCGGCGCTGTGGCCGGCTTGGGAATGCGCATACGGTCCTTGAACAACAGCTTTGAGTCGGCGCCTATGCTGCTATACGTAATCATCATCGGCATCATCGGCATTACCTTGGAAACCTTGATTAAGCACCTTGAAAGGAGACTGACGGGATGGCAGGAGAAGCGAGAAATATAACGCTCCAGATCAAAAACGTCCGCAAGACCTTCACCGGCCGTACCGGCGAGGTAATCGCCCTCAATGGGGTGGATCTGGATATTTATGAAAACGAGTTCATCTGCGTGGTAGGCCCGTCTGGCTGCGGCAAATCCACCCTGTTGAACATCATTGCCGGCTTGACGGAGCCCACCTCCGGCGAAGTATATTGCCACGGCAAGCTCATCACCGGCACCGGCACGGAGCGGGGCGTGGTGTTCCAACAATACGCCCTATTCCCCTGGCTGACCGTTAAGAAAAACGTGCGCTTTGCCCTGGAGATGAAGGGCATCAAAGGCCAGGAGGCCGACGATCTGGCCATGAAGTACCTGGAAAAGGTGGACCTGGCCAAGTTTGCGGACCACTATCCCAAGGAGCTTTCCGGCGGCATGAAGCAGCGGGTAGCCATCGCCCGGGCCTATGCGGCGGATCCCGAGGTGCTGCTCATGGACGAGCCCTTCGGCGCCCTGGACGCCCAGACCCGCACCCAGCTCCAGTCCGAGTTGCTGGAGACCTGGGAGAAGGATCAAAAGACCTGCTTCTTCATCACCCACGATGTGGACGAGGCCATCATTCTGGCCACCAAGGTCATCATCATGAGCGCCCGGCCCGGCCGGATCAAGGAAATTGTGGACATCGACATCCCCTATCCCCGGAACCAGGAAACCAAAATGACCCCCCGCTTCCTGGAGCTAAAGAACAAGATCTGGGGCGAAGTCTATAAAGAATACCTGGAAGTTCGTAAATAGTAGGCTATGCAGCGGCAATTGCCGAAGCAAATATGATAAGTAGAACCCAAGAAAATCAATCAGGAGGAAAAAATGATGAAGAAGATCCTTGTACTGCTGGTTTGCGTGCTCATGCTGGGCTCCCTGGTGGTGGGCTGCAGCACCCCTGCCGCCGAAACCCCTGCCACCGAAGCGCCCGCCGAGGAGGCCGCCCCCGCTGAGGAGGCTGCGGAGGCTCCCGCTGAGGAAGCCGCTGAAGCGCCTGTGGAGACCGTTTCCCTGAACGTAGGCTATATGCCCAACTACGGCAGCCTGTGGAGCGTGGTTACCGCCATCGATAAGGGCTACTTTGCTGAAGAGAACCTGGAAGTGACCCTCACCGAGTTTGGCGACGGCCCCACCATCATCTCCGCCATGGAGAGCGGCTCCATCAACTTCGGCTACATTGGCCAGGGCGCCCATAAGCTGTGCGTTCAGGGCAATGCCACCATCATCGCCCTGTCCCATATCTCCAATGGCGACGCCGTGATCGGCGGCCCCGAAGTAGCCACCATTGCGGACCTGAAGGGCAAGACCGTTGCCTATTCTTCCGGCACCTCCAGCGAGGACATCCTGAAGAACACCCTGGCTTCCGCCGGCATGACCATGGATGACATCACCGCCATGGATATGGATGCGTCCGCCATCGTGACCGCCATGATTTCCGGCGGCGTAGATGCTTGCGCCACCTGGTCTCCCAACACCCTGGCCATTCTGGACCAGATGGAAGGCACCACCAAGCTTTCCGATAACATGACCTTCTCCGATACCACCATCTCCCTGGCCAGCTGGATCGCCACCCCCAAATACCTGGAGGAGAACCGGGACGTGGCCGTGCGGTTTGTGCGGGCTCTGTTCAAGGCCATGGACTATGCTGCGGACGGCAACTATGAGGAGATCGCCCAGCTGGTGGCCAACCAGACCAAGACCGACTATGACAGCGTTTACTCCCAGCGGGGCGACGCCAACTGGCTCACCGGCAAGGCCGTGGCGGAAGGCATAGCCGACGGCACTGTGGAGGGCTACTACACCCTGCAGCAGCAGAATCTGCTTGCTAGCGAAGCCATTACCCAGGACGATGTGTGCCCGGTTTCCGACTATGTGGATCTGGCGCTCATGACCGAGGCCGGCAACTACTAATCTATAATCAATCCGCACGGGGGGGCGGCGTTTCACCGCCGCTCCCTCCCTTATACGCCGCAATCGTTAGAGCGCATCATATCCTTTCAAAGGAGGGGCGTATATGCTGATGATCTTGGCACTGTGCCTGCTGCTGGGTTCCGTTTTCGTGTTCTGCGTGAAGCGGAGCCGGGAATCCTTGCTGCTTACGGCCCTGTGCCTTTCGCTGACGGTTTACTTTTTGGGAATGCTGGTCTATATCGCCAAAAAAGGCGGATATTCCTCGGAGATCCTGCGGTTTCTATTCTGTTCCAACCAGATCCGTATCTGGGTCCAGTATCGGTTTATCACCTTTAGCCAGCTGGGATACATTATCGCCATCGGCCGGTTTTTGTTCCCGCCCTTTTTGCTGGCCATGGCCATGCATTATTCCATGCTGCCCTTCATTCGCCAGCGCTCCCTGGTTCGCAGGCTGATCTGGGCGTTGCCGGCCCTATCGCTGCTCGTCTATTGGCCCGGCGTATACCGGTGGATCATCGGCCTTTCGCCTTGGGTGCAGAGATTTCTCATCCGCTTTTCCTACGACTGGATTCTTTGCTATGTTGCGCTGGCGCTGATCTTGCTGGTGCAGGAGTATCTGTCCATTACCATCTCCTTTTTCCGGCGGCAGTTTAGCCGGATCCTGGTATGCATGGCGGCGCTGTCCGCTTTGTTTTTGCTGTATTGCGGCCAGGATCCCGGGCAGGTATATAGCTTTTACAGCTACGATAATATTTGGGCCCGGGGGATCGGATATTTGCAATTCGATCCCAGCCTGAGCGGCTTGATTACCCTGGTGGCCATCAATGTGGTATGCAGCGCCCTGGGCATAGTGAGTTTGTTTCAATATACCCAGGACCATTTTGCGGACGATCATGCGGATGTGGTGCTGGAGCGGAATTTCGACGTGGCCCGGACCGGCGCGTCGGTGTTTGTGCACAGCATCAAAAACCAGCTGCTGGCAAATCGGGTGCTGTATAAGCGGATCCATCAGGAGCTGGAACAAAAGGAACCGGATCTTGAGAAGCTGCGGGGGTTTGCGGACAGCCTGACGGATATCAACGAGCAGCTGATCAGCCGCTCGGAGGACCTATACCGGACGGTAAAGGCCAAGAGCGTGCAGCTGGTGCCGGTGGAGCTGGGTAGCCTGGAAATCACCACCTTGGACCGGTTTCGCAAGAAATATCCGGACGCCCGGCTGGAAACCAAGGTGGACAAAAAGCTGCAGGTGCTGGCGGATGAAAACTATCTGAGCGAGGCCCTGTATAACCTGATGACCAATGCCTGGGAAGCCAACCTGGCTGCCGGGCATGAGAAGGAGCCCATCAAGCTGCTGAGCCACCAGGAGCGCCTATATACGGTGCTGGAGGTGCGGGATATGGGCCCTGGAATCAAATCCGGGGAGATGCGCCGGATCTTTGAACCATTTTATAGCAACAAAAATTCCAATTTCAACTGGGGCATGGGGTTATACCATACCCGCGCCATCGTAAAGAGCCATTTGGGCAGCCTGAAGGCAGAAAACCGCCGGGAGGGCGGCGCGTCCTTTTTTGTGCTGCTGCCCCGCTACGATACGATACCCTAAGAAGGAGAGGAAAAAAACCGTGATTCGCCTCCTGGTAGCTGAGGATTTTGACATTATCCGGGAAGACCTTTGCGACATCATTCAGCAGCAGCCGGATATGGAGGTTGTAGGGAGCGCAGCCAGCGGCGAGGCTATACAGGCCCTGGCCCTGGCAAAGGATTTTGACGTGATTCTCATGGATGTGGAAATGGAGACCACCACTGCGGGCATCCGGGCAACGGAGCGGATCCTGGAGCAAAAGCCGGATGCCAAGGTGATATTTTTGACTGCCCATGAGACCGATAATATGATCTTGACCTCCATGGGAGCCGGCGCGGTGGACTATATTGTAAAGGGCTGCGAGGAGTCCCAGCTGCTGGAGCACATCCGCGCGGCATACATGGGCAAGGCCATATTGGACGCCCGCATCCAACAGCTGGTGCTCAAGGAATATTCCAGGCTTCGCAGCTCGGAACGCAGCCTGCTGTTTTTCATCCACACCGTGTCCCACCTGACCCAGGCGGAGCGGGAGCTGGTACGGCTGCTGCTGGAAAACAAGAGCATCCGACAAATCGCCGAGGCGCGCTGCGTGGAAATGGTTACCGTAAAGACCCAGATCAAAAGCCTTTTAAGAAAATTTGACTGCACCCGGACCAAGGAGATTGTAAGTATGATCCGCGAGCTCAATGTGTCCCATTTGTTTTAGGGGAAAGGAGAGGAGACAATGGATATGGAGTATTATCGCATCCCCCCGGAAGAGCTGGGGATCGGGGCTAAGATCCCCATTGTAAAGCTGGGGGATTCCGGCGAGGTGTTTTATGAATTGGCCCTGCAAATGGTGGATGAGATCAAAAAGAACAATGCCCTGGGGCAGCGGACGGTGTTTATCTGCCCGGTAGGGCCGGTGGGCCAATATCCCATCTTTGTGCGGCTGATCAACCGGGATCGGGTGAGCCTACAAAACTGCTGGTTCATCAACATGGACGAATACCTGGATGGGGACGGCAACTGGATTCCCAAGGAAAGCCCCTTGTCCTTCCGGGGATTCATGGAGCGGACGGTCTATACCAAGATCGATCCCCAGCTGCTCATGGCGCCGGAACAGCGGGCCTTCCCCGACCCCAAGGACCCTGGCAAGGTGGATAAGCTGATCCAGGAGCTGGGGGGGGTGGATATTGCCTTTGGCGGCATCGGCATCAACGGGCATCTTGCCTTCAACGAGGCCCGGGAGGACATGAGCGCGGAAGAATTTGCCGGCCTGGGCACCCGCGTGCTGAAGCTGACCCCGGAGACCCGGACCGCCAACGCCATTGGCGACCGGTGCGGCGCCATCGACGCCATGCCGGAATATGCGGTGACCATCGGCATCAAGCAGATCCTGTCCGCGAAGAAGGTCCGGCTTGGGGTGTTCCGGGAATGGCACAGGAGCGTGGTGCGCCAAGCCGCCTATGGGGAGGTTACCGCCCATTTCCCGGTGACGTTGCTGCAAAACCATAAGGACGCCATTATTTATACCAACGCCATCGCCGCAGGCCAGCCCTTCTAATATGCCCATGAACGCTACGCTATTCAAAAACGGCCGGGTATATTGGGACGGCCGCTTCCAGCAAGGGGACCTGCTGGTGCAGGATGGGAAGATCCAGTCCTTCGGCACCCTAGCGGTCTCTGATGCCCAACAGGTGGATCTGGACGGCAAGCTGTTGATCCCTGGGTTTATGGATATCCATACCCATGGGGGCGATGGGGTGGACGTGAACGGGGCGGACAAGGCGGGCTTTTGCCGGATCGGACGGTTTTTTGCCGCCCACGGGGTTACCGGTTGGCTGTGCAGTATCCTTACGGATACCGAGACGCAAACCCTGCAAAGTATCGCCCAAGCCCGGGCGGCCATGGCCGATCCAGCGGGAGGCGCCCGGCTGCTGGGCATCCATCTGGAAGGACCCTTCCTTTCCACCCAGTATAAAGGCGCCATGCCGGAACATTTGCTACGAACCGGCGACCCAGCCTTGTTTTACAAATACCAGCAAGCCGCCCAGGGCGCCATCCGGTATATGACCGTATCCCCGGAGGTGGAGGGGGTGGTGGAGATGATCGCCGCCCTGCGGGATGAGGTAGCCATTGCCATCGGCCATTCCGGGGCGGATTACGAAACCGCCTGCGCCGCCATCGATGCAGGGGCGCGGGCCTGTACCCATACCTTTAACGCCATGGGGCTGTTTCATCAGCACCGGCCCGGCATCATGGGGGCGGTATTGGAGCGGGACGTGTACTGCGAGGCCATTTGCGACGGCCGGCACCTGCATCCAGGCAGCGTACGGATGCTGCTGGCCTGCAAGGGCTATGACCGGGTGGTGGCCATTACGGATTCCATCCAGGCGGCCGGCCTGCCGGATGGACACTATAAGCTGGGCGTCAACGACGTGGTGGTGGTGGATGGGGACGCCAAGCTGGCGGATACCGGCGTGCGGGCCGGTTCGACCCTCACCATGGACCAGGCGCTAAAGAATTTGGTGCGCTTTACCGGCCAGCCGGTGGAGCGGGTTCTTCCACTTTTGACCCTACAGCCTGCCAAGGTCATAGGGATGGATCAAGCGAAAGGGTCCATCGCCCCGGGCAAAGACGGGGATCTGGCGGTGCTCAACGATGCATTGGACGTTATGGAAACCTACATAGCCGGCGTGCGGGTTTACGCCGGAAAAGAAAAACAGGAGGAAAACTAATATGCCGCTCGTACCCCTTCGGCCTCTGATGGAGGCAGCCGAACAATATGGTTACGCCCAGGGGGCGTTCAACGTCAATGCCGTGGCCCAGGCCAAAGCGGTCATTGAAATGCACGAGACCTTCCGTTCCCCCGCCATCCTGCAGGGGGCGGATCTGGCCAACGCCTTTATGGGCGGCCGGGTGGATTTTGCCAACGGCACCCTGGAGGATAAAAAGCGGGGCGCCCGGAACATCGCCAACGCGGTGCGCAAATATGGGGAACATTCCCCCATCCCGGTGGTGCTCCACCTGGACCACGGCAAGGATTTCGACAGCTGTGTAGCCGCCATCGAGGGCGGATATACCTCGGTTATGATCGACGGGTCCTCCCTGCCTTTGGAGCAGAACATCGAGCTGACCCGGGAAGTGGTGAAATACGCCCATCCCAGAGGCGTCAGCGTAGAGGGCGAGCTGGGCGTACTGGGCGGCCAGGAAGATCACGTGTTCGCGGAAAATTCCACCTACACCAATCCCTTGGACGCGGTGCGCTTCATCCAGGCCACCGGGGTGGACGCCCTGGCCATTTCCTACGGCACCATGCATGGGGCCAACAAGGGAAAGGGCGCCAAGCTGCGCCGGGAGATCCCCATCGCCATCAAGGAGTGCATCAACCGGCTGGGCATCTTCTGCGCCCTGGTATCCCACGGCTCCTCCACGGTGCCCCAGTATATCGTAAAGGAGATCAACGACCTGGGGGGCGACATCCAGAATGCCTACGGCATCCCCATCGATCAGCTTACTGCGGCCATCCCCTGCGGCATTCGTAAGATCAACGTGGATACGGACATCCGCCTGGCGGTGACCCGGAATATGAAGGAGCTGTTCAAAAACCAGCCTGCGCTGCAAAAGAGCCCCTCCATCGGCGGGGTATACAGCCTGCTGGAGGAGAAGCGCAGCGCCTTCGATCCCCGGGTGTTCTTCCCGCCCATCATGGATACCGTTCTCACCGGCAACGTGCCGGACGGGGACGTGGCCCTGCTGATGGAACGGGTAGAAGCCGGCGTTAAGGAAGCGGTGGGCTCCCTGATCGTCCAGTTCGGATCCTATGGCCGGGCGCCCCTGGTGGAGATGAAGACCCTGGAGGACATGCAGGGGTTCTATAAGGAGTAAGCCGCATGAAGCATTTATATTTGAATCTTAAGCGGTTCGACGTGCCCCCGGAATTCGGGGGCGTGAACCGGATCGCCCCGGTTGCGGATTGGGGCAGGTACATCGTGGAAAACACCCAGGGCCCCCTTTCCGCCTATGACCCCAGCCAGGTGGAGTTCGTGCAGTATTTTCCCGAGGCCCATATCCTGGGAGCGGTCGGCGCCCTGGAAGCGGATAGCCGGGTACAGGTGGGTTGCCAGAGCGTATACCGGATGAACACCGCCGTGGGGGGCAACTTTGGCGCCTTTACCACCAACCGTCCCGCCTCCATTGCCAAGGCCATGGGCTGTACCTCCACCATCATCGGCCATTGCGAGGAGCGCAACGATAAAATGGGGGTGCTGGCGGAGGCGGGCGTCACGGATACCGCCGCGGTAAACCGGCTGCTGAACCAGGAGATCCGCCAGGCCATCGCCCAGGGGCTAACGGTATTGTATTGCATCGGGGAAAAAAGCGAGGAGCAGGCGGCCTGGCAGGCGGTGCTGGGGGAACAGCTCAGGATCGGCCTGGAGGGGGTGGACACCAGCAAGGTGGTGATCGCCTACGAGCCCATCTGGTCCATCGGCCCGGGCAAGACCCCCGCGGACCAGCCGTATATTACCAAGATCGCCCGGTTTGTCAAAGAGGTTACCGGCGGGTTGGATGTGGTATACGGGGGCGGTTTGAAGCAGGACAACGCCAAGATGCTTGCCTCCATTGCGGAGATCGACGGCGGCCTCATCGCCCTTACCCGATTCCAGGGGGAGATCGGATTCTATCCGGCAGAATACCTGGAGATCATAAAAATTTATCTGGGAAAATAAGGAGGAGCCCATGAAACTGGAATTTGAATATGGCCATGGCCTTATGCAGACCCAGGTGCCGGACAATACGGACGTGTTTATCCCCGGCACCACCGTGGCGGACCCCCCTTGCCTGCCCCAGGATTGGGATAGCCTGTATGCCGCAACCCTGGAGAGTATCCGCAACCCCATGGGTATGCCGCCCCTTCGGGAGCTGGCCGCCCCGGGGAAGACGGTGGTGTTTATCATCCCGGATATCGTAAAGGGCGGCTGCCAGCCCACCGCCCACCGAAAGGTGGCCATCCGGGCCTGCCTGGAGGAGCTATACGCGGGCGGGGTGGAGAAGAAGGACATATTGTTCATGTTCTCCAACGGCCTGCATCCCCGGGCCACCATCTCGGAAATGCAGCAGATCCTGGGCATGGAGCTGTTCAACGAGTTTTACTATACCCATCAGATCACCAGCCACGACAGCGAAGACTATGACCACATGGTGGATCTGGGGGTCACCGGCCGGGGGGATCCGGTGCTGATGAATAAATACGTGTTCGATTGCGACATCCCCATCCTCATCGGCCACACCCAAGGCAATCCCTATGGGGGCTATTCCGGAGGCTATAAGCATTGCGCCACCGGCATTACCCACTGGCGGTCCATCGCCAGCCATCATGTGCCGGACGTGATGCACCGGCCGGATTTCACCCCGGTTTCCGGCCATTCCCTCATGCGCACCAAGTTCGACGAGATCGGTATGCACATGGAGGAGAAGATGGGCCATCCCTTCTTCTGCTGCGACGCGGTGCTGGATACCTATTCCCGCCAGATCGCCCTGTATTCCGGCTATGCCAAGGTGATGCAGCCTGAAAGCTGGAAGATCGCCGATATCCGCACCTATGTGCCCTGGGCGGAGAAGAAGTATGATATCATGCTCTTTGGTATGCCCCAGGCCTTCCATTATGGGGACGGCATGGGCACCAACCCCATTCAGATGATGCAGGCCCTTTCCGCCCAGGTGATCCGCCATAAGCGGGTCATGAAGGACAATTGCGTGATCATCTGCTCCTCCATCTGCAACGGCTATTTCCACGATGAGCGCTGGCCCTACCTGCGGGAGCTGTATGAGCTGTTCCAGCACGATTATATGAACATTTTGCCGGATATGAACCGCTATGGGGAGTATTATGCTACCAACCAGGAGTATATCCGCAAGTACCGCTTCTGCAATGCCTTCCATCCCTTCCATGGCTTCTCCATGATGAGCTGCGGACACATTGCGGAGATGAACACCGCGGCCATCTACATCGTGGGCGCCCAGGAGCCCGGCATCGCCCGGGGCATGGGCCTTAAAACCCGGGCCACCTTTGAGGAGGCCATCGAGGATGCCAAGCGGAAGTTTACAGGGCCCAACCCCAATATTTTGGCCCTGCCCCAGACCTTTAAGCTGGGGGCGGTGCATCTGTGCATGAAGGAAGAGGGCCGGCAAGGCGTATAAAAAGGAGACACATCATGCTGAAAGGAAACATGCTTATTGCCCATGGCGGCGGCCCTACCCCGGTGATCAACAGCTCCCTGCTGGGGGCTGTGCGGGAGGCAAAACTCCATCCGGAAATCGAGACCATCTATGGCGCGCGCTTTGGCGCGGAAGGCATCCTGGCGGGGGATCTGCTGGATCTTGGTCAGGTGGACCGGGAAAACCTGGCCCTGCTGGCCAAGACCCCTGCCTCCGCCCTGGGCTCCTGCCGCCGCAAGCTGACGGATGCGGACTATCCGGCGGTGCTGGAATGCTTCAAGCGGTTCAACATCCGTTATTTCTTCTATAACGGCGGCAACGATTCCATGGACACCTGCAATAAGATCTATCAATTGGCCACCCAAAGCGGCTATGAGCTGCGGGTGATCGGAATCCCCAAGACCATTGACAACGACCTGGCGGTGACGGACCATTGCCCTGGCTTTGGGAGCGCGGCCAAATATGCGGCTGTGTCCGCTTTGGAAATCGCCCAGGACGCCTCCGCATTGCCCATCCATGTGGTTGTGATGGAGCTGATGGGCCGCAATGCCGGCTGGATCACGGCGGCATCCGCCCTGTTTGCGGATAAGATGCCCTGCGAACATCTGGTGTACCTGCCGGAGGTGGCCTTCGATAAGACGGCCTTCCTGGCGGCGGTAAAGGAAAAATTCGCCAAGGGGAAAGGCCTGCTGGTGACCATCTCCGAGGGGATCCATTATGCGGACGGCTCCCCTGTGGCGGATTCCGGCGTGGTGGACGGCTTTGGCCACAAGGTGCCGGGCGGCGCTGCCCAAACCCTGTGCGACATGATTATGGCGGAGACCGGCCTGAAGGCCCGCTCGGAAAAGCCCGGCCTGCTGGGACGGGTCAGCGTGGCCCTTATGTCCCCGGTGGATCAGCGGGAAGCGGAGGAGGCCGGCGCGGTAGCCGTGCGCAGCGCGGTGGAAGGCAAGACCGGCTTTATGGTGGGCTTCCAGGCGGACCGCACCCCCGCGTATACCTGCAAGACCTGTCTAATCCCCTTGGAGGACGTGGCTAATGCGGAGAAAAAATTCCCGTTGGGTTGGATCGGCCAGGATGGATGCAGCATAGACAAAGCCTTTATCGACTATTGCCTGCCCTTGCTGGGGGAATGCGACACCCGTTTCGCCGCCATTCGTTAAAGCCGTGGATATTCTGTTTAGCTTTCTTATCTGCCTGATCGCCACAACGGCGGGCGGTATCAGCGGGGTAGGGGGCGGCGTCATCATCAAGCCGGTGATGGACGCCACCTCCGGCCTGCCGGTCGCCACCATCAGCTTCCTTTCCGGCTGCACGGTCCTGGCCATGTCCTTTACCAGCATGGTGCGCAGCCGCAGCGGCGAGATAAAGGTGGAAAAAAGACGGGGTACCCCCCTGGCGCTGGGCGCGGCGGTGGGCGGCATCCTGGGAAAGGAGCTCTTTGAGATCGTCCTCCAGTCCGGCGGAAATGCCGTGCGCATTGCCCAGCAGGTCCTGATGATCCTTTTGACCCTGGGGGTCTTGGCCTATACCCGCCTGCGCAAGCGGATCGTTACCAAGGATGTGCGCCATCCCGCTGCCTGCGTGGGCATTGGCCTGGGATTGGGGCTGCTTTCCTCCTTCCTGGGGATCGGCGGAGGGCCGATCAATTTGGCGGTGCTGTATTATTTCTTCTCCATGGATACCAAAACAGCGGCGCTGAACTCCCTGTATATCATCCTATATTCCCAGGCGGCCAGCCTGTTGATGACCCTTCTAAGGGGCAACGTGCCGGATTTCGCCTGGCCCATGCTGATCTGCATGGCGATTGGCGGGATCACCGGCGGCCTGATCGGCTCCAGCCTAAGCCGCCGCATGGACAACGCAGGCGTGGATAAGCTGTTTTTGTGCTTGCTGATCGCCATCACCGGCATCAGCGTATATAACCTATACGGCTGCTTTTAGGCCAAGGGCGAAAAGCAGCGGCCGCTTCCCCTTGAAGCTATACGCCTCTTGGCGGAACGGAGCGATAATCTTTTATGCTGGCTGCATGTGTCCTGACGCGGCGAGATCTGCCCAAGAAAGGCATTGTTCCACGGGCTTGGGTCAGGATGGATGGGGCCAGCGTTGGTTTTTGGCTTCAAAGGAGGAACATGGGACGCATTCCTTATTCCTATCGAATATGGGAGCCGCCCGATCCAAGATACCGCTCTGCTTCTGCCGCCCCCCCGCGGGGCGCCGGGCCACCGACAAGCGTTTGTTTTTTTACATAAGCGCAGGGAGCCCGAGCCAAGAAACCGCAGCCAGCGCAGAGGATACGGCCTACGGAGAACATGGGATTCGCTGGAGGAGAGACGCCCAAGGAACGCGCCGGGAAGCAAAAGAAAAAGCCCAGATAAAATCTGGGCTTTGCGTGTGCCGAGCAGAAGCATCGGATTGGTACCCGGTAGGGGAGTCGAACCCCTGTTCCCGCCGTGAGAGGGCGGTGTCCTAGGCCACTAGACGAACCGAGCGGAGAAACACGCTACGTTCTCCATTATACACGAATTCCCGCGAAAGTCAATCTTTTTTATTCATCTTTTGCATCGGATTTTGTGCGGGTCAAATACTTCTGAATCCGCGCCCGAAGCAGCTCATGGCGAGAGCGGGTTTCCACCTGGGCGCAGGCTTCGATCAGGGCCTGGTAGCGTTTAAGGGCGCGCTCCACCACCACGGACCAGGGGATGGGGATGGTGGAACGGGCGTTGGCGCCAATGGCTTGCAGGTCGTCCCGGGATAGGGCAAGGCGGATCACCCTGGCTAAGTCCTGGCTGGTATTTTCCGCCAGGAACCCGTTTTCCCCATGGCGCACCACCTCCGCCGGGCAGCTGTCCAGGGTAACCACCGCCGGGGTTCCCAATGCGGCGGCTTCCCGCAGCACCAGGGAGGAGGTATCATAGACCGAAGGGAATACAAACAGGTCGGCCAGTTGGTATAAGCCCCGAAGCAGGCCGGCATCCAGGATATGCCCGGTAAACACCGTGCGCGCTTCCAGTCCCAGCTCCGAAGCCTTGGCCTGTATGGCAGCTTGATCCGGCCCCTGGCCGGTCATCACCAACCGAAAGCGCAACCCCTCCTGCTGCAGCTGGGCGCAGGCCTCCAGGATGTGAAGGATATTCTTTTTCCAGTTCATCTGCCCCACATAGAGCAGGATCCATTCGCCTTCCTCGGGCCCGATCAAATCCGCGGCCTGCTGACGCTCCTGGGGGGAAAGGGCGGGAAGATCGGTACCATTGTCCATGACCACGATGTCGCCCTTAAAGCCATAGGTACGCAGCACCTGGGCGGAAGGCTGACTCACGGCCCAAACCTCGTCGCAGTGGCTGTAAAACTCCACCACCAGCTTCACCCCTAGGGACGCCAGCCGGTCATTTCCCCGGGTGACCTGGTAAAAATCGTCATAATATTTGGAGTGGAAGGTGGCCACAATGGGGGTGTCGTATTTGAGGGAAATGCGCAGGGCCTCCTGCCCGGCAAAGAAAGGGGAGTGGGCATGGACCAGGTCCGGCTTAATCCGGGACATGCGGGCGTGGTAGTGCTTATCCAGCACCGGCAGGCCCATGGAATACTGAGGCGACCCAGGTACCGGCGCGCCCCAGAAATCCACCAGCTCAAAGGGCCAACCGCCTCGGTATCCCGTATCCGCCATAGGGGCGCATACGTAGCTTTCGTGGCCCATTTGCCCCAGGGTGGCGGCATAGTTATAGACCACCCGGCCTACCCCGTCCACAATGGGCAGAAACGAATCGGAACATTGCAAAATCTTCATGCTTTTAATATACCATAGAGCGGAGGGGAAAACAATTCCTTCGACGGGTTTTCATCCACCCCTCCCTTGACAAATATATCGCCACCTGATATATTATATATCGTAGCACGATATATCGTTACCTGAATGATAGAGGGAGGTGATTCAATGGATCGGTCCATGCCCCTTACCGAGGCCTTGTATTATATCCTGCTGGTGTTAGGGGAACCCTTGCACGGGTATGGGATCATCCAGACCGTGTCCGCCATCACCGGGGAGCGGGTGCTCCTGGGGCCGGGGACCTTATATGGGGCCCTGAACACCCTGCTGGATAAGGGATGGATCAAGCTGGTGCGGGCGGATACGACGGCCCGGAAGAAGAAGGAATACATTCGCACAGAGGCGGGCAGCCAGGCTTTGCTAGAAGAAATGGCCAGGCTGGAGGCCATGGTGGCGGATGGGAAACGGGTATTAGATCGCAATGGGGAGGAAGAACGATGAAACGGTTTCGGTTATATTATGATAAAGACCTGGAGGAAGCCTGGCTGCAGGAGATGGACGCGGCGGGCTGGGCGCTGCAATCCTTTTGCCTTGGGGTATATACCTTTGTTCCCTGCGAAAAAGGGAAATACACCTATTGGCTGGAGCTCAGCCGCAAGGATGCGCAGGCCCAGGCCGATTACGAGGCCCTGCTGCAGGAGAGCGGCATGGAGGTGGTGGAACGGTGGTTCTTTTGGATCTATTTGCGGCGGGAGACCGCCAAAGGACCGTTTACCCTGTATTCGGACCCGGCGTCCAAAGCGGGGCAATACCGCAGGATCCGGGGGCTGTTCCTGGCCGGGTTGCTGTTGGAACTGCTGTGTTTTGGGCTGGAGGTAGCCTCTGCGCTGGAGACCGGGGAGCCGGCATTCTGGGCGTTTTCAGGGTTGCTGCTGGCCATTGTGGCCGCCTTTGCCCGGATCGTATATAAATGCACCCGGAAGATCCAAAGGCTGGAGATGGGCATGGAGCAATGAAAAGCGGCGGCGCCTTTGGGCGCGGCAAGCGGCCGGGTTCATATAGGACCCGTTCCCAGCCGCCGGAAGGGACGCTCCAGGCGATGGGCCCATGGAGGCGGCTTTTGCAGCGGGAGCGGCCGCTTCCCCTTCCGGCAGCCGGGAAGAAAAAAGAAGCCCTTGAAAGGGGCGATGGTTTCCTATGCCACCGCCCCTATGCCAAGGGCTTTTTCACGTTGCCGAAAAACCGCCTGCGTGCGCAGGGGCGGCAGTCCCGGCCGGCTTGCATGGGCTTTGGCGGCGCAAGGCGAGTTGCCCCAAAGGGGCGTGGGAAAGCCCCCAAGGGGAGGGGATGCGCCGGATCCGAGCCTTAACCCCTCGGAAAGGCGGCGCCGCCCGTTTGCACACCAAAGAAAGCCCTTGGATACCAAGGGCTTTTTTGCCGTTGTCCGAAGGCGGGGCGGCGCCTATTCGATGGCCAATAGCTTCACGCTGCTGGTGCCCTTGAGCTCGGAGAACCGCTGGGCCAGGTCATGCGGGGTCAACGACATGCTGGAGGTATCCAGGGTCAGCAGCACGCTGGCATTGCCGCTGATGGGCAGGCTCTGGGTGATGGTGAGGATATTGCCCCCCAGCTCGGCGATGGTGTTGATCAGCTGGCTGAGCACCCCGGGTTCATGGGTGAGGATCAGGGAAAAGACCGCCTTGCGGCATTCGGTGGCCTCGTTGGGGGCATAGAGATAGTCCTTGTATTTATAATAGGTGCTTCTGGATATGCCGGCCTGGCGGGCCGCCTCGCTGACCTCCTTGACGGCGCCGGTACGGAGCATCTCCTGGGCTGCCAGGACCTTTTCATAGTAGTCCGGCAGGATGCGTTTGTCCACGATCAGGTAGTTGTTCGGCTTATTTTGGCTCATGGCTCACCCTCCTTTTCCTGCTGGGAAAGCCCCAGTACATAGTCTTCCATTTTATCCCGGGAAATTACATCCCGATGCAACACAGGCAGCTGGCGCAGGCCCGCCAGGTTCGCCGGGACCGGCGTCCCGGTGCGCAGGCGCAGCTGCTCCATCTGCGCAAAATCGTCCTCCGGCAACGCCTCGCCCAAGGCTTCCAACACCGCCCCGCAGAATTTGTAGGGGGAGGCGGTGGACAAGATCACGGTTTTGTTGGACAGGGGCACCTGGTCGGCAACGTCCCAGGCCACGGCGGTATGGGTATCCATTAAATAGCCGTATCGTTCATATACCCGGCGGATGGCGGCCTTGGTTTGCCGGTCGTCCGCGCAGCCGGCCAGGAAATCCGTTTGGATGGCGTTGCGCGCCCGGTCCGAAAGGGTATACCGGCCGGAGCTGGCCAGCTGGGCCATGTAGCCCGCCACCTGATGGCAATCCCCATCGCAGGCCAGGTAGACCAGCCGCTCCAGGTTGCTGGAAATGAGGATATCCATGCTGGGGGAAATGGTTTTATGGAAGGGCCGGTTCCGGTCGTAAGTGCCGGTGATGAGGAAATCCGTCAGCACCTTGTTGGAATTGGAGGCGCAAAGGAACTTGCCCGCGGGCAGCCCCAGCTTTTTCGCCAGATACCCGGCCAGGATGTTGCCGAAATTGCCGGTGGGCACCACGAAATCCACCGGGTCCCCCAGGTGGATCTCGCCGGCCCGCAGCAGATCCCCATAGGCTTTGAAGTAATACATCACCTGGGGCGCCAGGCGGCCGATGTTGATGGAATTGGCGCTGGAAAGCATGGCCTTCCCGGATAGGGCGTTGGCGGCCCGGGCGGAGGTGAAGATGGCCTTTACCCCGGATTGGGCGTCGTCAAAATTCCCCTCGATGGCGCAGACCCGCACGTTGCCGCCCACCTGGGTGACCATCTGGGCTTGCTGGATGCGGCTCACGCCTCCATAGGGATAAAATACCACGATGCGGGTACCGGGCACGTCGTGAAAGCCCTCCAATGCGGCCTTGCCCGTATCCCCGCTGGTGGCGGTGAGGATGAGGATATCCTCCTTGACCCCCAGCTTGGCCTTGGCTGCGCAGATCAGGTGGGGGAGCACGGAGAGGGCCACATCCTTGAAGGCGCTGGTGGGGCCCCGGAACAGCTCCAGGATATACCGGCCGCCGACCGGCGTCAGGGGCACCAGGTCCTCCGTCTCGAATTTATGGGTATAGGCCGCGGCCACGATGGCGTGGAGCTCCGCCGGGGTAAAATCCGGCAGCAGCAGCCCCAGCACCGTTTCCGAGATCTCCATGGCGGACATGCGGCTGAGCTTTTCCATGGGGAAGGCGAGGGCACCGGGGTCTGGCAGCATATACAGGCCCCCGTCGGGAGCGATGCCCTGCAGGATCGCCTGGGCGGCTGATGCGGTATGTCGGCTATCCCGGGTGCTTTGGTATTGCATAGGTTGGTTCCTCCGATCTGGTTTTGCCGGAAGCGGGCAGGGCCATCAAATTCTTGCAAATTGCCCCTTGCATTTCCGTTGTGAATATGATACATTGTTTCTCGGCGAAAAACAAGTGTTTTTTGAGAAAAGACAGGAGGAAGTATAATCGCTATGAAGATCGCACTGCTGGGCTTTGGAGTTGTAGGGAGCGGCGCATATCAAATCATCGCCAGCCAGCCGGAATGCGGCATCACGGTGAAGCGGGCGCTGGTCCAGACTATGCGGCCCGGCCCGGAGGAAGGCCTGTTCACAATGGACATGGCGGATATCCTCAACGATCCGCAGATCGAATTGGTGGCGGAGGCCATGGGCGGCCTGGAGCCAGCATACAGCTATGTGCTGGCGGCGTTGCGGGCCGGCAAGCATGTGGTGACCGCCAATAAGCTGTTGGTATGCCAGCGGTTCCGGGAGCTGAACCAGGCGGCGGCCGAAAACGGGGTACAGTTCCGCTATACCGCCAGCGCGGGGGGCGGCATCCCCTGGCTGTTCAACCTATTGCGGGCGAAGCGGCTGGACGAGATCCAGGAGATTTTCGGCTGCATCAACGGCACCTCCAACTTCATCCTGGGGAACATGCATAAATACCGGGCGTCCTTTGAGCGGGTGCTGGAGGAGGCCCAGAAGCTGGGCTATGCGGAGGCGGACCCCTCTGCGGATATCGACGGGCTGGACCTGCAGCGCAAATGCGCCATTTCCGCCTCCCTGGCGTTTTCCATGGTGGTGGAGGAGCAGGATGTATTGACCGCAGGCATCCGGCATATTACAAAAGAGGACATCGAGTGGGCGGAGGCCCATGGGATGATCTGCAAGCAGATGATGCATTGCAAACGGGTCCCGGATGGGATCAGCGCCTATGTGGAGCCCACCTTTTTGCCCAATACCCTGCCGGAGGCCAACCTGCCTGTGCGTTCCAGCATCGTCAGCCTCTATGGGAAATACGTGGGCCGGCTCACCTTCTTTGGGGCCGGGGCGGGCACCCTGCCCACGGGCATGAACATGATGCAGGATGTAATGGACGTGATGGCGGGCGTAGGCAAGCTCCATGTATATACCCAGCCGGCCAGGATCTTCAACCAGGAGGAAAGCCATACCTACTATGTGCGCTGCCCGGGGCCGCTGCCCCAGGTGCAGGAGCAGGGGGATGGCTGGGCGGTGATCGGGCCCATCCCCGTGCAGCAGATGCACCGGCTGGCAAAGGAAAAGGAAGCGGCAGGCATCCCGGTCTTTTTCGCGGGGCTTGCCCAGGAGGCATAGGAGGTAGAGGATGTTAAAGGTAACCAAGTTTGGCGGCAGCTCCCTGGCGGACGCCCGTCAGTTTAAGAAGGTAAAGGATATCGTAGAGGCAGACGGAAGGCGAGTGGTGGTGGTGGTCTCCGCCCCCGGCAAGCGCTTCCCGGAGGATAATAAGATCACGGACCTGCTGTATCTGTGCCATGCCCACCTGAAGTACGGGGTCTCCTATGACGGCATCTTTTCCATGATCGAGGACCGGTTCCTGGAGATCCAAAATGAATTGGGGCTGGATGTGGATCTAAAGGGGGAATTTGCCAAGATCCGGGCCAGTATGCATAAAAACATGTCCATCGACTACCTGGTCTCCCGGGGGGAATACCTGTCTGGCAAGCTGATGGCCGCCTATTTGGGCTATGATTTTGTGGACGCCACGGAATGGGTCGTCTTTGGCTATGACGGCAAGCTGGATATGGAGAAGAGCCAGGCCAACCTGGCGGCCATGTTTGGGGAAAAGTCCCGGGTGGTGCTGCCCGGCTTTTACGGGGCGCTGCCGGATGGTAAGGTGCGGGTTATGAGCCGGGGCGGCAGCGACATCACCGGCGCCCTGGCCGCCGCCGCCATCGACGCAGGGGTCTATGAAAACTGGACGGACGTTTCCGGCATCCTGATGGCGGACCCCCGCATCGTAGACAATCCACGGCCGATTGCCCATATCACCTATAGCGAGCTGCGGGAGCTATCCTATATGGGGGCCAACGTGCTCCATGAGGAGACCATCTTCCCGGTGCGCATTAAGGATATCCCCATCAACATCCGCAACACCAACGCCCCGGACGCTCCCGGCACCCTGATCCAGGAGAGCTTTTCCAAGGAGACCCGGGAGGAACGCAAGCGATTCATCACGGGGATCTCCGGCCGCAAGGACTTTTCCATCGTCACCCTTCGCAAGGGCCATTTGGCGGCGGATACCGGCACCATTCGGGGCGTGCTGGCCGTCTTTGAAAAATATAACGTGCCCATCGAGCACTTCCCCAGCGGCATCGATAGCTTTTCCCTGGTGGTGTCCACGGAAAAGATTAAATCCTGCATATATGATATAATAGGGGAGATCAAGGACCTGTTCCAGCCGGACTCCATCACCGTAACGGACAACATCGCCCTGATCGCCACCGTAGGCCGGAAGATGGCCTTTATCCCCGGCGTGAGCGGCAAGGTGTTCGGCGCCCTGGGGGCCAACGATATCAACATCCGCATGATCGCCCAGGGCCCCGATGAGATCAACATCATCGTAGGGGTAGAAAACCAGGATTTCGAAAAGACGATACGGGTCTTGTACGATAGCTTTATTATAGGAGGCAATGAGGAATGAAACTGTATCATGTAGCCGTTTTGGGCGCCACGGGCGCAGTAGGCCGGGAAATGCTGAAGATTCTGGAGGAGCATGATTTCCCCGTGGGCGAACTGCGGCCCCTGGCCAGCAGCCGCAGCGCAGGCAGCGTTATCCCCTTCAAGGGCAAGGACGTGGTTGTGCAGGAAGCCCGAGAGGACGCCTTTGCCGGCATGGACATCGTGCTGGGCGCAGCGGAAAACGACATCGCCAAGCGGTTTGCCCCGGCCATCAAGGCGGCGGGGGCGGTATTTGTGGATAATTCCAGCGCCTTCCGCCTGGATTCCGACGTACCCCTGGTGATCCCAGAGATCAACCCCGAGGATGTGAAGTGGCACAAGGGCATCATCTCCAATCCCAACTGCACCACCATCGTGACCCTGGTGGCCGTCAACGCCCTGGCAAAGCTCTCCCCCATTAAGACCATGATCGCCTCCTCCTACCAGGCCGTATCCGGCGCAGGCGCAGGGGGCCCCCTGGAGCTGATGGAGCAGGTGGAAGCCATTTCCCGGGGCGAAAAGCCGGTGCCAAAGGTATTCCAATATCAGATCGCCTATAACGTTATTCCCCAGATCGGCGGATTTGGCGAAAACGGCTATAGCAGCGAAGAGATGAAGATGCAAAACGAGGGCCGCAAGATCCTCCATTTGCCGGAGCTGCTGGTAAACTGCACCTGCGTGCGGGTACCGGTGGTGCGCAGCCATTCCGTATCCGTCACCCTGGTGACCGAGCGGCCCATCTCCGTGGAGGAGGCCAGGGCTGCCATCGCCGCCGCCCCCGGCTGCCGGCTGGTGGACGACCTGGCCAACAAGCGCTATCCTATGCCGCTGGAGACCAGCGACCAGGACCTGGTGTTCGTGGGCCGTATCCGGGACGACCTGACCAGCGACAACGGGCTGAACATCTGGTGCTGCGGCGACCAGGTACGCAAAGGCGCGGCCACCAACGCCGTGCAGATCGCCCAGCTGCTGATCGCGGAGTAATTGTAAACAAAGTGAGGCCGCCCGGAGGGCGGCTTTACTTTTGGCGCAAAACCATATATAATGGGGAAAAGTCTATTCCCGGAGGAAGTCCTATGAAACGATGGAAGCGGGGCGCGGCCATGCTGCTGTGCCTGTGTATGATGACGGCGCTGTTGGCCGGCTGCGGCCGCGGCCGCAGCGGCGAGAGCACTGCGTCGGTGGTGATGACCGGCAGCGTGTCCACGGTGGACCCGGCCTATGCCGCCACACCGGCGGAGCGCACCCTGGTGCTGCACCTGTTCGACAACCTGTACCGCTGGACGGCGGAGGGCGCGGTGCCCGCAGCGGCCCACGCCTACGACTGCACGGACAATGAGGACGGCACACAGACGTACACGTTCCACCTGCGGCGCGACGGCAAGTGGTCCGACGGCAGCGACGTGACGGCGGCGGATTTCGTGTACGCCTGGCGGCGGCTGGTATCGCCGGAGACGGACAGCCAGGAGGCGGAGATCCTGTCCATGGTGGCGGGCTATGAGGACGCCCACGCGGGCGACCCGGAGGCGCTGGGCGTATACGCCGAGGACGAGCACACCTTCGTGGTGACGCTGAGCACGATGTGCCCGTACTTTGTGGACGCGGTGTGCACAGCGGCGGCCACCATGCCGGTGCAGCAGAAGGCTGTGGAAGGCGGCGAGGGCTGGAGCGCCAGCCGGACGTGGTTCGTGGGCAACGGGCCGTACCGCCGCACCGGCGACTGGAGCGACAGTCTCTTCGCCACGCTGGTGAAGCAGGAGGACCACTATAACGCGCGGCAGGTGCGCGCGGACCGGATCGAGATCCGGTTCAAAAGCGCGGCGGAGGCCGCCAAGGACGCGGGCACCGCAGACGCGGTCATCGGCGCAGCAGGAGAGGACGGCACCTACGGCGGCAGCAGCACCGTGGGCGTGCTGCTCATCAACCAGATGGCCACCAACATGGACCGGACGGAGCTGCGGCAGGCCATGAGTCTGGTCATCGACCGGGATGCGGCGGCCGGCGCTCTGGGCGCGGACTATGCCGCCGCGGAGGGGTTGGTGCCCCACGGCATACGCACCGCCGGGGGCGAGGAGTTCCGGGCGGTCAACGGCGCGGTGATCGACTGCGAGGCGGATACCTACACGGACCGGTGCAGTCAGGCGCTGGAGCTGATGACGCAGGCGGGCCTGCGGCGGCCGGAGGCGCTGATAAGCCTGGGGACGGTGACGCTGCTGTACCGGAATACGCCGGCGCAGACGGCGCTGGCCCAGCGGCTGCAGAAGGTGTGGCAGGAAAAACTGGGACTGAGCGTGACCCTACAGGGTGAGGATGCGGAGACGTATCAGCAGCTGCTCAGCAGCGGCGCGTTCACCCTGGCCCTGACGGAGCTGGACGCGCTGTACAACGATGCATCAGCCTATCTGGACCTGTGGCGCAGCGGCGACACGCGGAACTACGCACTGATCTACATGAACGCCTATAACATTCTGATGCGGGTGGCGGCGGCCAGCACCTCCGCCGAGGCGCGGGACGCCTATTTGAAGGATGCGGAGTGGCTGCTGCTGGACACGGCCAACGTGATACCGCTGTATGAGAAGGAGCAGGCCTACGCCCTGCGCGGCGATGTGACCGGCGTGGTGTCCGACGGCATGGGTGCGTGGTACTTCGGCGCACTGTGGCGCGCGGAGCAATAAGTGAAAAACGCCCGGACCAACAGGTGTTAAACGCCTGCCCGCTATACTGTACAGAGAAAGCGCATATTTCCGGCCCCACAGCAGAGAGGAGCGATCATACTAATGATAGAAAAAGCTGAGGTCACAGCACTTTTGCAGCAGCTCACCGCCATTAAGAGTGCGTATTTCCACGAGGACGAGATCATGGCCTTTGCCAGAGACTGGCTGTGCCGGCAGGGACTGCCCGCACAGCTGCACGAATACCACGATGCCAAGGTCACAGATTTCCATGGAAAAAATGTCATCGCCGTTATCGACGGCGGCAGACCCGGACCGGTCATCTGCCTGAACGGCCATCTGGACACCGTGCAGCTGTGCGGCGGTTGGACCCGCGATCCCTACGGCGAGCTGGACGGCAACAGGCTCTATGGTGTGGGCGCGCTGGACATGAAATCCGGCTGCGCCGCGCTGATGGTCACGGCTGCCCGCTTCGCCGCCGCCCACAAGACCTTCGCCGGGAAGATCAAGCTGGCGCTGGTCTCTGACGAGGAGGGCCCCTACGGCCTGGGCACCAATGCCCTCATTGAGGACGGCTATCTCTCTGACGTGGACTTCTCCATCATCACCGAGCCCAGCGCCGGCTTTGACGGCAAGCCCTTCCCCGATGTCTGCCTGGGCGCCCGGGGCGGCTATGGTCTGGAGATCCGCTTCTACGGAAAGTCCGCCCACGCAGCCAACCCGGAAAAGGGCCACAGCGCCCTGCTGGACGCGGCCAAGGTGGCGCAGGCCCTGGAGCAGGTGGACTATGTTGAGGACCCGCACCTGGGCAAGGGCACCTGCTGTGTGGTGGGCATCAACGCCGACGGCGGCGCGTGCAGCGTGCCGGACTTCGCCGTGCTCCGCCTGTTCTGGCACATCGTGGTGGGCGAAAGCCCGGACACCATCGTCCGCGAGATCGAAAAGGCCGTGCAGCGCGCCGGTATCACCGGCCGGTATGAGATCTGCTTCCGCGAAGCACCGTCTGAGGGCTCCCGGGGCTTCATGCCCTACACCGTCCCCCAGGACGAACCCATGACCGTCTCCCTGCTGGAGTCCATCCGCAAGGTCACCGGCAAGGAACCCACCATCTCCTACTTCGCCAGCATCGGCGACTTCAACTACCTGGGCACACGGCTGGGCGCGCCGGCCATCATCTTCGGCGCCGACGGCGAGAACTATCACAGCAGCGACGAATACGTCCTGATGGACTCCGTCCACCAGACCGCCGAGGCCGTTTACGACTTCCTGGAGAAAACACTGCTGCCCTGAGCAAGCAAAACCACCCCCGGCGAGGAGCCGGGGGTGGTCTGTTTTTCAGAAGGTCATCTCCAGCCCGCATTTCAGCTGATGCAGCCTGTCGCCCAGGACCGTCTCCATCACGCCGTAGGCCCTCTCCCGGGTGTAGCGGCGGCGCAGGCGTACCGCACGGCCAATTCCACTCTTGCGCTCTGCCATTTTTCACGGTAAAATAGCACCACAAAAAAGGAGGGCAATGCCATGATCTATCGTGATTTTCAGGACCTGCATCTGTCCCTGCTGGGCTTCGGCACCATGCGCCTGCCCACCACGGTGGACGGCGCCATCGACGAGGACACCACCCAGGCGATGGTGGACTATGCGCTGGCCCACGGCGTCAATTATTTCGACACCGCCTGGCCCTATATGCAAAATCTGTCCGAGACGGTGGTGGGCCGCTGCCTGAAAAAGCATCCCCGCGACAGCTTCTACCTGGCCACCAAATACCCCGGCCATATGCTCACCTGCGACCCGGACCCGGCGGGCACTTTTGCCCAGCAGCTGGAGAAATGTCAGGTGGACTACTTCGATTTCTACCTGCTGCACAATGTCTATGAAAACGACGTGGATATCTACACCGACCCCCAGTGGGGCATCATCGACTACTTTGTGGAACAGAAGCGTCTGGGCCGTATCAAGCACCTGGGCTTTTCCACCCACGCGGACCTTCCCTGCCTCACCGCTTTTCTGGAGCGCTATGGCAAGGAGATGGAGTTCTGTCAGATCCAGCTGAACTATCTGGACTGGACCATCCAGCGGGCCAGGGAGAAATACGAGTTGCTGGAAAAGCACCATATCCCCGTCTGGGTCATGGAGCCGGTCCGCGGCGGCAAGCTGGCCGCCCTGGATGCCGACAGTGAACAGCAGCTCCACGCCCTTCGCCCCAACGCCAGCATCGCCTCCTTCGGCTTCCGCTGGCTCCAGGGACTGGATAACGTCCACATGGTCCTCTCCGGTATGTCCGACATGGCGCAGATGGCGGATAACGTGGCCACCTTTGAGCATCTTGACCCCCTCTCCCCCGCTGAGGAGGCGATCCTCTTTGCTGCGGCGGATAAGATGAAGAATTCCATCCCCTGCACTGCCTGCCGCTACTGCTGTGACGGCTGTCCCCAGCAGCTGGATATCCCGGACCTGCTGCACAAGTACAACCAGCTCCGCACCGGCAGCGGCGGCACCATCAAAATGCAGCTGGACGCGCTGCCCAAGGACAAGTGGCCCCACGCCTGTCTGGGCTGCGGTGCCTGCGCCGCTGTCTGTCCCCAGAAGATCGACATCCCCGGCCAGCTGGCCGCCTTTGCCGCCGAGCTGGACAAGCTGCCCGACTGGGTGGAGGTCTGCCGCCAGCGGGCGGAGGCCGAGGCGCGGGAGCGCGCCTCCCGCAGGCTGTAAGCGCATAAGAAGAAGTCCCTCCCGGCGGGAGGGACTTCGTTTATTTACACCTGATATTTCGCCGCGCAGTGCCGGTATTGCTCCCGGAAGTCCGGGTCCTGATGCCGTGCCGCATCCAGTGTGGCGTGCATATTCAGGTCGTGGTGGGCGGCGTCGATCACGCACCCGGCGATATTGGAGCAGTGGTCCGAGGTACGCTCCAGATCCGTCAGCAGGTCGGACCAGACAAAGCCTGCCTCGATGCTGCACTGGCCTTGCTGCATCCGCAGGATATGCCGGGTACGCAGCTGCTCCTTCAGATCGTCGATGACCTGCTCCAGCGGCTCCACCTGCCGGGCGGCGGTCATATCCTGCTGTCGGAAGGCGTCCAGCGCCCGCATGAGGATATCGTTGACCGCGGCGGACAGCACGCTCAGCTCCCGCTTCGCCTCGTCGCTGAAGGCCAGCCCCTTCTCCCGCAGCTCCTCCGCCGACTCCAGCACGTTCACCGCATGGTCGGAGATACGCTCAAAATCGCCGATGGCCTTCAGCAGCTCCGCGGACTCCTCACTCTCCTGCTCACCCAGCTTCTGGGCGCTGAGCTTTACCAGATAGGTGCCCAGCACGTCCTCGTAGTGGTCGCAGCGGCTCTCATCCTCCCGGATGGAGGAGGCCAGCGCTTCGGTGTAGTGGTCAAAGCTCCGCAGGGCGTTTTGCAGCGCCCGCACGGCAACCTCCGCCATCTCGCAGGTGACGACCCGGCAGCGCTCCAGCGCCACGGCCGGTGTGGTCAGCAGGCGCTGGTCCAGCTCCACCGTTTTATCGGCCGCGTGGGCCTTATCCGGCACCAGGCGGATAGCCAACTTCTCCAGCAGGTCGCCGCAGGGCAGCAGTATGGCCGTACACAGGATATTGAACACCGAGTGGGCCACAGCGATACCCGCCATAGACGCCGCCTTGTTCAGCAGTACCGGGGCAAAGATGGCCTTGACGATGCAGAACACCGTCAGCAGCACCGCCACGCCGATCACATTGAACATCAGATGCACCACGGCCGCCCGCTTGGCGTTTTTGTTGGTGCCGACGCAGGAGATCAGCGCCGTGACGCAGGTACCGATGTTCTGGCCCATGATAATGGGCACCGCGGCGGCGTAGCTGACCTGGCCGGTAGAGGCCAGCGCCTGCAAAATACCCACCGAGGCGGAGGACGACTGGATGATCGCCGTCAGCACCGCGCCCACCAGCACGCCCAGCAGCGGGTTTGTAAAGGCCAAAAACAGCTCTGCAAACCCCGGCACGTCCTTCAGCCCCGCCACAGCGGCGCTCATGGTGTCCATGCCGAACATCAGCGTGGCAAAGCCAAGCAGAATGGAGCCGGTCTCCTTTTTCCGGCTGTCCTTGCAGAACATATAGAAAATGATGCCGATCAGCGCCAGCACCGGCGTAAAGGCGGTGGGCTTCAGCAGCTGCAGCCACACGCTGCCGCCGTCGATCCCCGCCAGGCTCAGCAGCCAGGCCGTCACCGTGGTGCCCACGTTGGCGCCCATGATAACATTGATAGCCTGCCGCAGGGTCATCAGCCCGGAGTTCACGAAGCCCACCACCATGACGGTGGTGGCCGATGAGCTCTGAATGATGGCGGTGATGCCCAGTCCGGTCAGGAAACCGGCGAATACGTTGCTGGTCATTTTATCCAGCAGCGTCCGCAGCTTGCCGCCGGCCCGGCGCTCCAGCGCCTGGCCCATGAAATTCATGCCGAACAGAAACAGGCACAGCCCGCCCAGCATGGTCAGCGCATGAAAAATATCCATTTTCTTTCCCTCAACTTTACATTTTCTCAGATGTCACCTTATTGTCCATCTACATTGTACGGTATAAATGTCAAGTTCGCAGGCCATCTTTTGTAAAATCCATGTAAAACAGCGCAAAAAAGAAGCACCCGCGCGGGTGCTTCTTTTTTATGCTTCTTTTACCGCTGGCCCTTGTCGTAGGGGATACCCTCCGCCTTGGGTGCGCGGGATTTCTTGGAGGTGAAGGCCAGCACCACCAGCGTGATCAGGTACGGCAGCATACGGTACACGTGGGAGCTGATGCCGATCTCCGCCAGCCAATACACACCGTCGCCGTTGATGTCCAGGCTGGAGTACGCCGC
>UQOG01000015.1 GCA_900542615.1 uncultured Eubacteriales bacterium
GCCCCAGTTTGGGGGCCAAAGGCCCCCAAACGCCGCCGCCCCCCCGGGGCTGCTTCCCCCTGCAGGGGCGTTCATATTTCCCCAATGTCCGCGATGGCGTCCCCTTCAAAGGTAAAGGCGTAGAGCCGTGCGCTTTGCAGCTGGTCCCCCTCCTGGGCGATCAGGCCCAGGAGGGTTTCCCCGTCGTTGGAAAGGGGCGGGCGGCAATGTTGGAAATTTCCCAGGAAATCCTGCAACCCGGCAAAATCCACCTCCCTGGCCAACTCCGGGGTAAGGTAGCTGAAGGCTTCCTCCTGGAACCCTTCCCGCACCGCCTCGCAAAAGGCGGTGGCCAGGCCGGTACCCGGGCCGGGCCGGGCATAGGCGTGGGTGAAAAAGCCAATGACCGGATCGCTTCCATGGAAGCTACCAGCGGAATAGGTATAGAACACCCGCCGCTCATGGCCCACATAGGTGCCCAGGCCATCGATGGTGGCCACCCCGTTTTCTTCCAGCAGGATGTGATCTGCGCAAAGCTCCAGGGCGGCGTTCAGGTCATGGTCCAGCATCAGCAGCCGTTCCGTCCCGCCGCCCCCGGTGCGCACCGCGGCAAATTGCCTGCCGCTGGCCCCATATACCGCCAGGGAGCCCCGGTCCCCATCCCCCAGGGCAAGGCCGGTGCGGGGCTGCCCCCCGTCCTCGATGCACAGCTTCAGGCCCCCTTCTTGGTATAGGGTCAAGGTGCGGCGGCGGTTGCCGATGGAATAGCTGAGCTGGTCCAGGGTGTGGGGAAATTGGGCCCCCAGCTGGCCGCAGGCCCGGCCCGTATGCAGGCATAGCTCGTATACCCCGCCGGGCCAGGTGCAGACCGATACGTCCGCCGCCGGCCGGTTGGCCAATACGCCCCCTTCCAGCCGCAGCTTGCGGGTGACGGGCCAGCGGGGCGGGTCGTCCTGAAGGGGGATGGCGCAGATATAATAATCCCCCGTGTCGCTGGCCGGCATGGCCACGTGGGCGCCTTCCCCGCACTCGCCCAGGAGCTGTCCGTTTACCTCGATGAGGGCCGGACAGTCCGCCCGGATGATGATGAGGGGAACCGGGGAATAATACATGGCAAGTCCCTCCTTTGTTCTGGACTTTTCCATATATATGCGGGATAAAGCCAAAGTATTTGCATTAGGCGCGGGGGTTGGGTATAATAAGGCTATCGTTTGATTCTGACAATATTTGGCGCCGGCCTGGGCCGGCCAATGAAAAGGGAGGAATATTTCCATGGTCAGGCTGTGTGAGATTTTTAAGGACCCGGTAACGTACGCCGGCCCCATCCAGGTGTCGGGCTGGGTGCGTACCGTGCGGGATAGCAAGGCCGTCGGCTTTATCGAGCTGGCGGATGGCAGCAGCTTCAAAAACGTGCAGGTGGTCTATGCGCAGAACGCCATCGACCCCCAGGTGAAAAAGCAGCTGTGCACCGGCTGCGCCATCTCCGTCGCGGGGACGCTGGAGCTGACCCCCGAGGCCAAGCAGCCCTTTGAGATCCAAGCCCAGGCCATCGCCATTGAAGGCGCCTGCCAAAGCGATTACCCCCTGCAAAAGAAGCGGCATACCCTGGAGTATATGCGCTCCATCCAGCACATCCGGCCCCGGGCCAATATCTTCCAGGCCACCTTCCGGGTGCGCTCCGTGGTGGCCCAGGCCATCCATCGGTATTTCGATGAAAAGGGCTTCGTATACGTCCATACCCCCATCCTCACCGGCAGCGACTGCGAGGGCGCGGGGGAGATGTTCCAGGTGACCACCTTGGATGTGGGGGATGCGCCCCGCCGGGATGACGGCCAGGTGGATTACAGCCAGGATTTCTTTGGCCGCAGCGCCAACTTGACCGTGTCCGGCCAGCTGTACGCGGAGGCCTTTGCCCTGGCCTTCCGGGACGTATATACCTTTGGCCCCACCTTCCGGGCGGAAAACAGCTATACCGCCCGCCATGCGGCGGAGTTCTGGATGATCGAGCCCGAGATGGCCTTCTGCGATTTGGCGGGGGATCTGGAGATCGCCGAGGGGATGGTCAAGTACATCATCCGCACGGTGATGGAGCGCTGCCCCGAGGAGTTGGCCTTCTTCAACCAGTTTGTGGATAAGGGGCTGTTGGAGCGGCTGGAAAACGTGGTGAACAACGACTTCCAGCGGGTCACCTATACCGAAGCGGTGGATATCCTGCAAAAGAGCGGGGCGGAATTCAAATACTCGGTGGAATGGGGCTGCGATTTGCAGACCGAGCACGAGCGGTATCTGACGGAGCAGGTGTTCCAAAAGCCCGTGTTCGTCACCGATTATCCCAAAGATATCAAGGCCTTCTACATGCGCCTCAACGACGACGGCAAGACCGTGGCCGCAGCGGACCTGCTGGTGCCCGGGGTAGGGGAGATCATCGGCGGCAGCCAGCGCGAGGAGCGGCTGGAGGTGCTGCAACGGCGCATTGAAGAGATGGGCATGAAGCTGGAGGATTACGAATGGTATCTGGATCTGCGCAAATACGGCGGGGTGAAGCACGCGGGCTACGGCCTGGGCTTTGAGCGGATGGTGATGTACGTGACCGGCATGGCCAACATCCGGGACGTGCTGCCCTTCCCCCGCACCGCCGGCAGCATGGAAATGTAATTTACCGCATATATAAAAGGCCCGCAGCATCCCAGAGGGGAAGGCTACGGGCCTTTTTTCGTGGGCGGTTAACGCAGGCGCATGTAGATGGAGGAGCAGAACAGGCCGTCCTTCACTTCGAATTGGGCGCCGCCCTGGTATTTTTCCGCGATGGAGCGGATGGAGGTGAGCCCTGTGCCGCCTCCTGGCTTGGTGGAGCGGAACAGGCCGTCCCCGGCGGGGTCCACGGATGAGAAGGGATTGTCCATCGTCAGGGCCAGGATGTCGAAGCGCTGGCGGCTGCGCATCTGGATGAAAGCCTGGTCCGCCGGCAGGGCCGCGCAGGCGGCGATGGCGTTTTCCAGCAGGTTGCCCACCACCACGCACAGGTCGCTGGCCAGGATCTGGCCCGTGTCCACCGGGATGCTCAGCTGAATGGAGATGTCCTGGATGCCCTGTTTTTTGGCCAGGTCATAATAGTAATAGGCGATGGCGTTGACCGCCTGGTTGTCGCATAGCTGCTGCACCTCGCTGCTGGGCACGTTGGCCAGCAGCTCCTGGAGGTAGGCGTTTAGCTTATCCCGCTCCCCGTTGTTGTTGAAGCTCTGGATCACCGCCAGCTGGTGCCGCAGGTCGTGGCGCTGCTTGCGCAGGGCGGACGCCATTTCCGAAAGCAGGGCGTAGCGGGATTTTTGCGCCTCCATCTGCTTGTCCGACAGGGAAAGCTCATGGGCCAGCTGGCGGTTTTTGCTCCGAAGCTCCAGGGTGCTGCGGATGAACTTCCCGCACAGCAGGGATACGATCAGGATGAAGATCAGCACGCCCACCTGGAAAAAGGAGGAAAACTGCACGTCCAGCCGAAGGAAATAGTAGTTTGCCAGCTCCGCCAGGGTAAATAGGGCCAGCTGACAAATGGGAAAGATGAACCTTTTGGCCATGGCGTTTTTCCAGACGAAGGCGTCCCAGAGGATACAGCCGCTAAAGAGCAGCAGGGCGGCGGGGGAGAGCACATGGAAGGCGTACATGCTGCGGCTCAGGGCGCAGACCCCGAATAGTTGCAGCAGGATGGCCGCCGCCACCGCCACCTCCAGCACCAGGCAGGCGATCTGTAAAAGCCGCTGGGTGTGCAGGGCCAAAATGGTGACCCCAAAGCGCAAAAGGGGGATGGCCATGGTAAACAGGCCCAGGAAGGCGCAAACATACAGCACCGGCGGATTGGGGATCAGCAGCCCCGTCACGTTGCATTCGCCGAAGAACCATAGGCCCGCCGCCATGGCGAACAGGCCCAGCCACAAAAAGGCCGTGCCCTTTTTTTCAAATCGGGTGACCACCAGGGCCATCAAAAATAGCAGCAGCCCCAGTCCGATCAGGATCAGGGAAAAGAAGAAGGAAGGGCCGCCCTCCCAAACCTGCTGCAACACCAAATGATAGGGGCTGCCCAGCTGGATGGGATAGAGGGAAAGCACAGCCCGCTGGGTGGGGAAAGTATACTGGATCTCCAACAGGCCCCCCTGGGGGGCCTCGGGCAGGGGCACCAGCTCCACGTCCGTGGGCGGGTCCAGCAAAAAGGCCGGGTAGCTGCCCGGTTGGCCATATTCATATAGCAACTTCCCGTCGAAATATACCCGCACCGGGGCATAGGCGGTTTTTATGAAGATGGAATCTTCCGGATGAGGGGAAATATAGGCGGAAAGGGTGAAGGTGGCCAGGGAATCGTCATAGGCGATCTGGCAGGGCAAGGAAAGGGCGGAGCGGGCGCCATCCGCTGCCGTCAGGGACATATCCTTCAGGGCGGTAATGGAGAGGGGGATATCCTGGGGCTGGATAAAAAACAGTACGCCGCCGAATAGCAGCACGATCAAAAGCGGAGGCAGGATGGCCAGAAATTTGCCGATACGCAGGATGGTTTTGTTCATGGTTGCCTCTTTTATGTGGGGAACGAACAAGGCCGGGGGCTGGCAAAGCCGCAGCCGGCGGCCGATTGAAAATGCGGCCGGCAATGGCTGGATGGCGGCCGCGGGGAAGGCGGGATGGCGCAAAGCAAGCTGCGCCCTCCTTCCGTTACAGTATAAGACAAGGGTACTTTCGTGTCAATTTTTTGGAGCAATGGGGAAAAAGAATTTGATTCCAGGGGATCCCGTTATCCGATCCGGGCGGTTTTCCAGCTGCCTATAGCCAAACGGGCCGTAAACCAATATAATAGAAATAAGCCCACCCCTTCCCGGGGGGAGGCAGGAGCCGGCCGCGCCCGGGCCGGCGCAGCGGGGGGATATCCCCCGGGCCCGGAGGGAAAGCGGGCGGACCCGCCATCCCCTGGGCCGGACCAAATAACCGAAGAGGAGATAAGCCATGCGTAAACGAATGATTTTCCTGCTGCTGGCCCTGGCCCTGATGGCTGCCGGGTGCAGCAAAGCCCAGGAGGAATATGCGGCCATCGACCCGGCCCCCACGCAGGAGGCGGAAGCAACGGCCCAGCCCGACCCGTCCCAGGCCCCCCAGGCGGAAGCCACCCCCGGGGCGGCGGAGGTCCAAGCGGGGGAGGGCACCGAGCCCTCAGCCATTCCGGACCTTACCGATTGGGCCTGCTACACGGGGACCATGGAGGATGGGGCCGTGGTGTATCTGGCCTTTGACAGCACGGCTACGAAAGGGGTCTTTATGGCCCTGTACGACCAGGCCGGCCAAAGCGTCCTGATCTGCGGGGACTATCGCTATGACGAGGCCACCGGCGTGGAGACCATCCAGGCAGGGGCGGCGGGTCCGGCCATCCGGTTCATCAACACCCCGGTGGCGAACGGGGTCTTTGCCTTGCAGCTGGGGCAGCAGGGCCAGGTCCAGGTGGAGGAAGCGGATCCGGCAAAGGCCATGGAATGCGCGGCCCGGATCCAGGCCGGCGCCCAGGACATCACGGCGGATTTTTTGACCAAGCTGGGATAGCGGCGGCAGCCCCTCGCCGGGGCAGCCATAAAACAAAAGCGCGGGAGGCGGCCCAAAGGGGCCGGCCTCCCTTTGCTTTGCCCGGGGCGGTGGATTATGTGGAATCAGCGGGGAAAGGGGTGTATAGGCGCAACATAGGCCCTTTACAGCCGCCAAATCGTGTGCTTCCGGCATAAGGCGCAAAAATTAAGCATATAAAAGGATAGGTATTTTCCGCCAAAGCAGGATAGGTATGCATCCGACCCATATGGGAAATAATAGGGGCAAAACCAGAATAAGGGGGATAGAAACCAAATGCGATCACAGGAAAGCCACAGCGGCTGGCGTATGGAGGAAGAACGCCTCCTGTTTGCCCAGATTGAGGCGGGGCGCAGGGAAAACCAGCCCCTTAAGGCCATATTTGCCCAGGTGGCGGCCGCCACGGGCCGCAAGCCCAACAGCGTGCGCAACTATTATTACGCCCGGGTCAAGGAGCAGGATCTACAGACCCAGGCCCTGCATGTGGGGGCCTTCGTGCCCTTTGGCCAGGATGAGATCCGGCAGCTGCTGCGCCGGGTGCTCAGCGCCCAAGCAAACGGCATTTCCGTGCGGGCCTGCACCCTGGAGATGGGAGACGGAGACAACAAAGCCATGCTCCGCTATCAAAACAAATACCGGTCCCTGCTTAAGACCCGGCCGGAGCTGGTGCGGCAGGTGGCGGCGGAGCTGGCGGCGGAGGGGGTGCATTTCGACCCCTACGCAACCGCCCGGCAAGGCAAGGTGGGCCGGCCCCGCAAGGAAAGCCGGGTGGAGGCGGGGGAGCTGGGCAGGCTCCTCAAGCAGGTGGAGGGGGTGGACGGCAGCGCGCTGCTGGAGGAGCTCCACGCCCTGGCCCTACGGGCCCGGGAGCAGAAGCACGCCAGCCAGGAGACCTCCGCCCTCAAGGCCTATAACGCCACCCTGCGGGAACGGCTGGAGCGGCAGAACGCGGAGCTGGAGGCCCAGCGGGAGCGGTTCCACGCCCTATTGGGCATGTACCGGCAGCTGCTGGGGGCCAACCGGGAATTTTTATCCACCAGCGGCATCGCGGGGATGGGGTCCCTTTCCGGTTACGTGCGGGATCTTTCCCGCTCGGTGGCCGCCGGGGAGGCGGCGCTGGGGGATGTGAGCGGCTAAGGCCGGCACCATGGCAAGGGGGAAGGGGCGCAAGCCGCCGCCCCCTTGCTTTCTTTCGGGCCGCCCCAAGGACGTATCCGATCCCGTACGGAATGTGGTATAATCGAATATATCACAATGGAAAAAGGACGGAACCACCATGGACGACCTGTTTACCCGCCAGGCCCAACGCAACGCCCCCCTGGCGGACCGGATGCGGCCTAGAAACCTGGATGAATTTATCGGACAAGACCATATCGTCGGCCCGGGGCGGCTGCTGCGCCGGGCCATCGAGACGGATAGCTTGCAATCCTCCATCTTCTTTGGGCCGCCGGGCTGCGGCAAAACCACCCTGGCCGCCATCGTGGCCAACAGCACCCATTCGGCCTTTGTGAAGATGAACGCGGTTACCGCCGGGGTGAAGGAGCTGCGGGAGGTGCTGGCGGAGGCGGAATCCCAGCTGAAGCTGTACGGCCGCCCCACCTACCTGCTGCTGGACGAGTGCCACCGCTGGAGCAAGGCCCAAAGCGACGCCCTGCTCCCGGCCCTGGAGGCGGGGGTGGTGCGCTTCATCGGCTCCACCACGGAAAACCCCATGATCGCCATGACCGGGGCCATTGTGAGCCGGTGCAGGCTTTTTCAGTTTTATCCCCTCAGCGTGGAAGATGTGAAGAAAAGCCTGCTGGCGGCCCTGACGGACCGGGAGCGGGGCCTGGGGGATTACCATGCCCAAGTGGACCCGGAGGCCCTGGACCATATCGCCCGCATCGCCAATGGGGACGCCCGGGCGGCCCTCAACGCCATCGAGCTGGCGGTGCGCACCACCAAACCCGTGGATGGGGTCATCCACATCACGGCGGAGGTGGCTGCGGAGAGCATCCAGAAAAAGGTGATGAAGTGCGACGAGCAGCAGTATTACGATATGCTCTCCGCCTTCTGCAAAAGCCTGCGGGGCGGGGACAGCGACGCGGCCATCGCCTGGTTTGCCCGGCTGATCTACGGGGGCGTGGACCCCCGGATCATCTGTAGGCGGCTCATCGCCCATGCCTCCGAGGATATCGGCCTGGCCAATCCCCAGGCCATGGTCCAGGCGGTGGCGGCGGCCCAGGCCTTGGAGCTGATCGGCCTGCCGGAAGCCCGGCTGTCCATCATCCAGGCCATCATCTTTTTGTGCGAAAGCCCCAAGTCCAACGCGGTGGTCATGGCCCTGGACGCGGCCTTTCGGGATGCGGAGACCATCCCGGACCAGCCGGTGCCCATCCATCTTCGGGACACCTCCTTCCGGGGGGCGGACAAGCTGGGCCATGGCAAAGGGTACAAATATCCCCATAACTTCCCCGGCCACGTGGTGGAGCAGGAATACATGCCCCCCAGCGTGAAGGGGAAACGGTACTATATCCCCGGGGAGCTGGGGAGTGAAGGAAAGATACGGCAAAATCATATCAAGCAAGGGAAGATAAAGGAATGATCCAAGAAGCGATAGCCCAGCGGGTGCTGGAAGCGGCCCTGGAGACCGGGGGCGATTTTTCGGAATTGTTTATGGAGGATACCGAATCCCACAGCATCTCCATGCTCAACGGCACGGTGGAAAACGCCGCCTACCGCCGCCGGATGGGCGCGGGGGTACGGGTGCTCAAGGGGGAGCAAAGCGCCTATGCCTATACGGCGGACACCTCGGAGGCAGCCCTGCTGGAGGCGGCCCGGGGGGCGGCGGCGGCCCTGGAGGGGGAAAGGGCCCAAGGGGCAGTGGTGGCCACTGCCAAGCGGCCGGCAGCCTATGCCCCCAAGATCCCCTTTGACACGGTGGACAACCAGCGGCGGATCCAGCTGCTCCGGCAGGGGACCGCAGCGGCTCAGGCCCAATCCGGGGAGATCGCTCGGGTGGTGGCGGGCTATGGGGACGTGGATCAGCGGATCCTGGTCTGCAACAGCCAGGGGGTGTGGGCGGAGGACCGGCGGCCCCGCACCCGGCTGTCCATTGACGCGGTGGCGGAGGCCGGCGGGGAATACCAGACCGGCGCGGAGCGGCCGGCGGCGGGGCAGGGCTTTGAGGCCTATGCCGGCATCGACCCGGAGGAGGCCGGCCGGCAGGCCGCCAAGACCGCGGTGACCATGCTCCACGCCCCCCAGTGCCCGGCGGGATTTTTGCCGGTGGTGATCGACGGCGGGTTCGGCGGGGTGATCCTGCACGAGGCCTGCGTCCACTCCCTGGAGGCCACGTCGGTGGCCAAGGGCAATTCGGAATTTTGCGGCAAGCTGGGCCAGCAGATCGCCAGCCCCCTGGTGACCGCCATCGACGACGGCACCCTGCCGGGGGAATGGGGCAGCATTCGGGTGGACGATGAAGGGGCCCCCTCCCAGCGGAACGTGCTGATCGAAAAGGGCGTCCTCAAAAGCTATCTGATCGACATCCTGGGCAGCCGGATCATGGGGCTGCCCCCCACCGGCAGCGCCCGGCGGGAAAGCTATGAATACGCCCCCACCAGCCGGATGACCAACACCTTCTTCGCCCCGGGCACGGACGATGAGGAGGAGATGCTGGCCACCATGGGGGAGGGGCTGTTCGCCCGGCGCATGGGCGGCGGGTCCGTGAACCCCCTCACCGGGGAATTCAACTTCTCGGTGCTGGAGGGCTACTGGGTGCGGGATGGGAAGATCCTGTGCCCGGTGCGGGGGGCGTCCTTAATTGGCCGGGGGGCCCAGGTGCTCATGGCCATCGACCGGATCGGCCGGCATATGTGGATGGGCTACGGCATGTGCGGGTCCCGGTCGGGCAGCGTGCCCACCAATGTGGGCCAGCCCCGGATCCGGGTGACGGGTATGACCATCGGCGGCAAAGGAGGGAAGCTGTAATGGATTGCAAGGGGTTTCGGGAGGCGGCCTTTGCCAAGGCCCTGCAAGCAGGGTGCAGCGGGGCGGAATTGGTGGTTACCGGCGGGGAGGAGTTTGGCGCGGGGGTCCGGGAGGGCCGGATGGACACCTATACCGTGAGCCGGACCCAGGCCTTTGGCCTAAGGGTACAATATAAGGGAAAGAACGGCTACGCCAGCACCGAGGCGCCGGAGGACCCGGCAGCCCTGGTGGCGGCGGCCATGGACAACGCGGCGGCGGTGGAAACCGAGGACGCGCATCCCATGGCGGAGCCGGCGGCCTATCCGGCCATAACCCCGCCCCCCGACGCCTTGGCGGGCATGGGGAACCGGGAGAAGATCCGGCTGTGCCGGGAGCTGGAGGCCATGACTTTGGCCCAGGATCCCCGGGTGAAGCGGGTGGCCAGCTGTAAGGTGATCACGGTCAAAGGCTATGGGGCCATCTACAACACCCTGGGCCTAAACGCCCAGCGGGAGGACGCCCTTTCCTGCATCCTGGTGAACGCCATTTTGGAGGACGGGGCGGAGGTCCACGACGGGGGCGCCTTCCGGGCCCGGGGGGAAGCCCTGGATCTGGCGGGCTGCGCCCGGGAAGCGGTGGCGGAGGCGGCGGCCCAGTTCGGGGGCAAGCCGGTGGCCCCGGGGAAATACCGGGTACTCCTGCGCAACGATGCGGCCTATAGCCTGCTTTCCGCCTTTTCCGGCATGTTCTCCGCGGACGCGGCCCAAAAGGGCCTGTCCCTTCTGGCGGGCCGGGAAGGGGAGCAGGTGGCGGCGCCCCGGGTAAACCTGGTGGACGACCCCTTTTACCGGGACAATCCCCTGGCCTTTGACGATGAAGGCAGCCCTACCCAATATAAAGCCGTCATCCAGGCGGGCCGGCTACAGACCCTTTTGCATAACCTAAAGACCGCCCGCAAGGCCGGGGTATCCACCACCGGCAACGGGGGCCGGGGCGGGGCGGGCAGCCCGGTGGGGGTGCAGCCCAGCAATTTTTACATCCAAAAAGGGGCGCTGGAACCGGCGGCCCTGTACCAGGCCCTGGGGGACGGGCTGCTCATCACGGAGCTATCCGGCCTCCACGCCGGGGTCAACAGCATCAGCGGGGAGTTTTCCCTGCTGTGCAAGGGCCAGCTGCTAAAGGCGGGCCGGCCGGTCAGGCCGGTGGCCTACATCACCCTGGGGGGCAGCTTTTTGGGCCTGCTCCAGGGGGTGGAAGGGATCGGCACGGACCTGCGGTTTTCCCTGCCCTCCGGGTCTTGCTTCGGCAGCCCCAGCCTGCTGATCGATGGCCTGATGGTGGCGGGCCAGGGCTGAGCCGAAGGGCCCGGACCCCGTCCGGGCCCCCGGCGCGGCCAAGGGAAAGCCTGGGAACATTTGACAGACAGGGGTTTTTGGAGTATAGTTAAAAGTAGGGATACTTTGTCATGTAAGCTGGACAGGCCCTTGGCCTGCGGAAAGGGGGACGTACGCATGTTTTCGGTGGGCGACCAGGTCTGCTATCCTATGCACGGCGTGGGCGTGGTGGAAAAAATCGAAGAGCGCACGGTTTTGGGTGAAACCGCCCAGTATTACGTGCTCCGCTTCATATCCAATAAGATGACGGCGCTGGTGCCGGTAGCCACTGCGAAAAACGTGGGCCTGCGTCCCGTCATTGGGGAGGAAGAGTGCAAAGGGGTGCTGGAATACCTCCAGAGCGAGCCCTGCAAGGAGAGCGATAACTGGAACCAGCGCTACCGGGATAACTTCGCCAAGCTGAAGCAGGGGGATATCTACGACGTGGCGGACGTGGTCAAGTGCCTGAAAAAACGGGATACGGACCGGGGCCTTTCCGCCGGGGAGCGCAAGATGCTCATGACCGCCCGGCAGGTGCTCATCGCGGAGCTTTCCGCGGCCAGCGGCCAGGATTCCGCCTCCCTGCGGGATATGATGGACTGATCCCTCGGGCGGCTTCCGGCCTTTAGACCCCATACGAAAATTCGGTGCGGCGTTTCAAATTCAGGCAAACGCCGCGTTTTACGGGCCCGAAAGGGCCCGGGATACAAAAATTTAAGCGACAAAGGGGGCAATTGTTTGGCCAAAAAAGTTGCAAGACTGATCCTGGCCCTATGCGGGGCCGCGGTAGGTGTTGCGCTTGTGGCAGTGGTGAACAACACGATCGTGGCGCTGGGCTACAGGAGTCTATACGACACCATGTATACCTGGGGCGTGGCGCTGGTGTATGTGGCGGCGGGCATTTTTATCGCAATCATTTTCTATTTATTATCCCCGTACCCCATCGCCTTGTTCACCAAATGCATAAGCGCGGCGGAAGCCTACCTGGGCCAGATGGCCATAGAGGATATCTTCTATTGCGTCATGGGCTTGATCGTAGGTTTGATCGTGGCGTTCCTGGTCAGCACCTTAACGGCGGGCATCCAGGCCGGATGGCTGCGCTTTGCCGTGGACGTGCTCCTGTATGTGAGCCTGGCCTACCTGGGCTGGGCGGTCATGCACAAGCGCCGGGGGGAGCTGACGCCGCCGGGCTGGCTGGCCCGGAGCCGGGGCGGCAAGGCCAAGGAGGGGAGCGCCCGGCCTAAGCTGCTGGATACCTCGGTGATCATCGACGGGCGGATCGCGGACATCTGCGCCACGGGCATCATCGAAGGCACCTTGGTGGTGCCAAAGTTCGTGCTCGCGGAGTTGCAGCATATCGCCGATAGCCCGGATACCCTCAAGCGCAACCGGGGCCGCCGGGGCCTGGACATCCTCAAGTATATCCAGGAGAGCGGCTTTGTGCCCATGGTGATCCAGGATAAGGACTATGCGGACGCCACCGAGGTGGACGCCAAGCTGATCCGCCTGGCCTACGAGATGGGCGGCGTGGTGGTGACCAACGACTACAACCTGAACAAGGTGGCCGGGGTGCAAAACGTGCCGGTGCTCAACATCAACGAGCTGGCCAATGCCATCAAGCCCCTGGCCCTGCCCGGGGAGGAGATGGAGGTCGCCATCGTGAAGGAAGGAAAGGAAGCCGGCCAGGGGGTGGCCTATTTGGACGACGGCACCATGATCGTGGTGGAGGCCGGGAAACGCTACCTGGGCGAGACCATTCCCGTGCTGGTGACCAGCGTATTGCAGACCTCCGCAGGCCGGATGATCTTTGCAAAAGTCAAGTAAAAAAAGGAGAACCCATCAACCGCCAATATCATATAAAAAAACTTTAGAAAAGAGCCAATATCCGTTGACATTGTTGACAAGCAGTGGTACACTAATATACTGCGTCAACATGGTAATCTGCGGGTATTGGCTGTGTTTGCTGGAAACAAATGCCACAAAACAGGTATATTTGTTCCAGCAAATGGAAAAGATCAGCAAGGGTGACGCAATCTATTATAAGCCGTATTTATACGGCCAAATCAAGTGAGGGAGTGAACGCGATGGTGCATGAGGTGCAGATGGGCAAAAAGACGCGCATGAGCTTTTCCCGGATCAACGAAGTCCTCGACATGCCGGACCTGATCGAAGTACAGAAAAATTCCTACCGGCGTTTTGTGGAGGAGGATCTTAAGGAGGTGCTCGCCGACGTTTCGCCGATCACGGACTATTCCGAAAAGCTCATCCTCGAATTCGTGGACTATAAGATCGACTTCGAGCATCCCAAATACCCTGTGGAAGAGTGCAAGGAACGGGATGTAAACTATTCCGCGCCACTGCGAGTCACCGTGCGCCTTATAAATAAAGAAACGGGAGAGGTGAAGGAGCAGCCGGTATTCATGGGGGACTTCCCCCTGATGACCGAGCAAGGTACCTTCATCATCAACGGTGCGGAGCGGGTCATCGTCAGCCAGCTGGTCCGTTCCCCCGGCGTATATTTTTCCGAGGCCATCGACAAGGTGGGCAAGCACCTGTTTTCCGCCCAGGTCATTCCCAACCGGGGCGCCTGGCTGGAATATGAAACCGACTCCAACGAGATCCTGTACGTGAAGATCGACCGGCAGCGCAAGGTGTTCATCACGGCGCTTTTGCGCGCCCTGGGCTATGGCACCAACGCGGAAATCGTGGATCTTTTGGGGGAGGAAGAGCGGCTGCTGACCACTTTGGAAAAGGATACCACCCACAGCGTGGAGGATGGCCTGATCGAGATCTATAAGCGGCAGCGGCCCGGCGAGCCTCCCACCGAGGAGAGCGCCCGAAACCTGCTCAACGCCCTCTTTTTCGATAAGCGGTACGACCTGGCCCGGGTCGGCCGGTATAAGTTCAACAAAAAGCTGTCCCTGGCGGCCCGGATCAGCGGGTTCATTGCCGCCGAGGACGTGATCGACCCCGCCACCGGCGAGGTGCTTCTGAGCGCCGGCAGCCACATCAGCCGGGAACAGGCCCGCCTGGTGGAAAACGCGGGGGTACACGCGGTCTATTTGCAGATCGAGGATAAGAAGATCAAGGTGCTGGGGAACCGTTTTGTGGACGCCAGCGGCTATCTGTCCTTTGATCCGGAGGAAGCGGGGCTGAATGAAAAGGTCTATCATCCCGCCCTGGTGGCCCTGCTGGAAGAGGGCAAGGATCTGGATGAGGCCGGGCTCAAGGCCCTGCTGCGCAGCCATGTCCACGACCTGATCCCCCGGCATATCGTGCCGGATGACATCATCGCCTCCATCAGCTACCTGATCGGCATGAATTACGGCATCGGCCGCACCGACGATATCGACCACCTGGGCAACCGCCGGATCCGCAGCGTAGGCGAGCTGCTGCAAAACCAGATCCGGGTGGGTATGACCCGCCTGGAGCGTGTGGTGCGGGAGCGGATGAGCCTGCAGGATATGGAGACGGCCATGCCCTCCAGCCTGATCAACATCCGGCCGGTTACCGCGGCCATCAAGGAGTTCTTCGGCTCCTCCCAGCTTTCCCAGTTCATGGACCAGACCAACCCCCTGGCGGAGCTGACCCACAAGCGCCGGCTTTCCGCCCTGGGCCCCGGCGGCCTGAACCGGGAGCGGGCTACCTTCGACGTGCGGGACGTGCACTTTTCCCACTATGGCCGTATGTGCCCCATCGAGACCCCTGAAGGCCCCAACATCGGCCTGATCAACTCCCTGTCCACCTATGCCCGCATCAATAAATACGGGTTTATCGAGGCCCCCTACCGGAAGGTGGACGCGGCCAATAAGAACATCCTGGGGGAGATCGTATACCTGACCGCCGACGAGGAGGACGACTTCATCGTGGCCCAGGCCAACGAGCCCACCGTGGAAAAGGACGGCAAGGTGTGGTTCAAGCGGGACCGTGTGGTGGCCCGGCGGCTGGATGAGATCATCGAGGTGAAGTCCACGGAGGTGGACTACATGGACGTTTCCCCCAAGCAGCTGGTATCCGTGGCCACGGCCATGATCCCCTTCCTGGAAAACGACGACGCCAACCGCGCCCTGATGGGCTCCAACATGCAGCGCCAGGCGGTGCCCCTGCTGATGCCGGAGGCCCCCATCGTGGGCACGGGCATGGAGTATAAGGCGGCCCATGACTCCGGCGTGGTGATCCTGGCCCGGGAAGCCGGCGTGGTGGCCCGGGTGGACGCGGATAAGATCGTTATCCGGGGGGACGATGGGATCAACCATACCTACCGGATCCTCAAGTTCAAGCGTTCCAACCAAGGCACCTGCATCAACCAGCGGCCCATCGTATACAAGGGCGAGCGGGTGGTGCCCGGCCAGGTGATCGCCGACGGCGCCAGCACCGATAAGGGCGAGATCGCCCTGGGCCGGAACATCCTCATCGGGTTCATGACCTGGGAGGGCTACAATTACGAGGACGCGGTCCTCATCAGCGAAAAGCTGGTGAAGGAAGATATTTATACCTCCATCCACATCGAGGAGCATGAGACCGAAGCCCGGGATACCAAGCTGGGCGAGGAGGAGATCACCCGGGATATCCCCAACGTGGGCGAGGACGCTTTGGCGGACCTGGATGAGCGGGGCATCATCCGCATCGGCGCGGAGGTGCGCAGCGGCGACATCCTGGTGGGCAAGGTGACCCCCAAGGGAGAGACCGAGCTCACCGCCGAGGAGCGGCTGCTCCGGGCCATCTTCGGGGAAAAGGCCCGGGAGGTGCGGGATACCTCCCTGCGGGTGCCCCACGGGGAAGGCGGCGTGATCGTGGACGTGAAGGTATTCACCCGAGAGAACAAAGACGAGCTGCCCCCGGGGGTCAACGAGCTGGTGCGGGTGTACATCGCCCAGAAGCGCAAGCTCTCCGTCGGGGATAAGATGGCGGGCCGCCACGGCAACAAGGGCGTGGTTTCCCGGATCCTGCCGGAGGAGGATATGCCCTTCCTGCCGGACGGCACCCCCCTGCAGATCGTGCTGAACCCCCTGGGCGTGCCCAGCCGTATGAACATCGGCCAGATCCTGGAGCTGCATCTGGGCATGGCCGCCAAGACCCTGGGCTGGAACATCGCCACCCCGGTATTCGACGGGGCCACGGAGGAGGATATCAAGTCCCTGCTCCAGCAGGCGGGCCGGGATTGGGACGGTAAGACCGTCCTGTACGACGGCCGCACCGGCGAGCCCTTTGAGAACCGGGTATCCGTGGGCTATATGTATTACCTCAAGCTCCACCACCTGGTGGACGATAAGATCCACGCCCGCTCCACCGGCCCCTATAGCCTGGTGACCCAGCAGCCCCTGGGGGGCAAGGCCCAGTTCGGCGGCCAGCGGTTCGGCGAAATGGAAGTGTGGGCCTTGGAGGCCTATGGCGCGGCCAACACCCTGCAGGAGATCCTCACCGTCAAGAGCGACGATGTGGTGGGCCGCGTAAAGACCTACGAGGCCATCGTGAAGGGCGAAAACGTGCCGGAGCCCGGCGTGCCGGAATCCTTTAAGGTGCTCATCAAGGAGCTCCAGAGCCTGGGCTTGGATATCAAGGTCTTGTCCGATACCAAGGAGGAGATCAAGATCGGCGAGATGGTGGACGACGACGACGGCGCGCCCCTGGATGTGAACATCGCCGGCACCGAGGACGATCCCGGCATGATGCCCGGCGGCGCGGAATTCACCGAATTCGACGACTTCGACTTCGGGGATGACGATGACCTGGGCGATGACGATGACGACGACGGGAAGGACGACTTGGACGCGGACTTTGGCGCGGGCTTTTCCGTGCTGGACGCGGAGGATGAGCAGGTTTAATACCACAGGGCTGAAGGGAGAGGAAAGCAATTGTTCGAATTGACCAATTTCGATGCGATACAGATCGGCCTGGCTTCCCCGGAAAAGATCCGGGAATGGTCCCATGGCGAGGTAAAAAAGCCGGAGACCATCAATTACCGCACCCTCAAGCCTGAGCGGGACGGCCTGTTCTGCGAGCGGATCTTCGGGCCCACCAAGGACTGGGAATGCCACTGCGGCCGCTATAAGCGGGTGCGGTATAAGGGCGTGGTATGCGATAAGTGCGGCGTGGAGGTGACCCGGGCCAAGGTGCGCCGGGAGCGCATGGGCCACATTGAGCTGGCCGCGCCGGTATCCCACATCTGGTATTTCAAGGGGATCCCCTGCCGGATGAAGATGCTGCTGGATATGTCCCCCCGGAACCTGGAAAAGGTGCTGTATTTCGCCGCCTTTGTGGTGACGGACCCCGGGGATACCCCCCTATTGTATAAGCAGGTGCTCTCGGATAAGGAATACCGAGAGGCCCAGGCGGAATACGGCCCCAAGGCCTTCAAGGCCGGCATGGGGGCGGAGGCCATCAAGGAGCTGCTGTTGCAGCTGGACCTGGAAAAGCTGGAAGGGGAGCTGCGGGCGGAGATCGCCAACTCCTCCGGCCAGAAGCGCTCCAACGCCATCAAGCGGCTGGAGGTGGTGGAGGCCTTCCTCAAGAGCGGCAATAAGCCCGAGTGGATCATCATGGACGTGATCCCGGTGATCCCGCCGGAGCTGCGGCCTATGGTGCAGCTGGACGGCGGCCGGTTCGCCACCTCGGACCTAAACGACCTGTACCGCCGGGTCATCAACCGGAACAACCGGCTCAAGCGGCTCCTGGAGCTGCGGGCGCCGGACATCATCGTGCGCAACGAAAAGCGGATGCTTCAGGAGGCCGTGGACGCCCTCATCGATAACGGCCGCCGGGGCCGCCCTGTTACGGGCCCGGGCAACCGGCCCCTCAAGTCCCTTTCGGATATGCTCCGGGGCAAGCAGGGCCGCTTCCGCCAGAACCTGCTGGGCAAGCGGGTGGACTATTCCGGCCGTTCGGTTATCGTGGTAGGGCCGGAACTGAAGATGTATCAGTGCGGCCTGCCCAAGGAAATGGCGCTGGAGCTGTTTAAGCCCTTCGTCATGAAGAAGCTGGTGGAGGACGCCTACGCCCATAACATCAAGAGCGCCAAGCGGATGGTGGAGCGGGTCAAACCCGAGGTGTGGGACGTGTTGGAAAACGTCATCAAGGAACACCCGGTGCTGCTGAACCGTGCGCCTACCCTGCACCGCCTGGGCATCCAGGCCTTTGAGCCGGTGCTGGTGGAGGGCCGGGCCATCAAGCTCCATCCCCTGGTATGTACCGCCTTCAACGCGGACTTCGACGGCGACCAGATGGCCGTACATGTGCCCCTGAGCGTGGAAGCCCAGGCGGAAGCCCGCTTCCTGATGCTGGCCTCCAACAACATCCTTAAGCCCCAGGACGGCAAGCCGGTGGCCTGCCCCACCCAGGATATGGTCATGGGCTGCTATTACCTGACCCTCCAGCGGGACGGCCTCAAGGGCGAGGGCAAGGTATTTTGCAGCGAGGACGAGGCTTCCATGGCCTATCAGACCGGGGTCATCGCCCTGCAAAGCAAGATCAAGGTCCGCATTGAGCGGGCGTGGCAGGGCAAAACCTACCGCCGGGTCATTGACACCAGCCTGGGCCGGCTGATCTTCAACAACGCCATCCCCCAGGACCTGGGCTATGTGCCCCGGGAGACCTTGGACGACATGTTCAAGCTGGAAGTGGATAAGCTGGTGGTGAAGAAGGACCTGGGCAACATCGTGGACCGCTGCTACCGCCGCTATGGGGCCACCCGCACCAGCGAGGTGCTGGACGATATCAAGGCCCTGGGCTACAAATATTCCACCAAGGGCGGCATCACCGTCGGCTTCCAGGACATCACCGTGCCGGAGAAGAAAAAGGAGATCCTGGCCGACGCGGAGCGGGAGGTGGAGCAGATCGATAACCTGTTCCGCAACGGTATGCTCACCGGCGCAGAGCGCCGCCGGGACGTGATCGCGGTATGGGAAAAGGCCACGGACGACGTGACCGACGCCCTGATGAAGACCCTGGATCAGTACAATCCCATCTACATGATGGCCAATTCCGGCGCCCGCGGCAGCACCAACCAGATCCGCCAGCTGGCGGGCATGCGCGGCCTGATGGCCGACCCGTCCGGCCAGATCATCGAGGTGCCCATCCGGGCCAACTTCCGGGAAGGCTTGACGGTGCTGGAGTTCTTCATCTCCTCCCACGGCGCCCGGAAGGGCCTGGCGGATACGGCCCTGCGCACGGCGGACTCGGGCTATCTGACCCGCCGGCTGGTGGACGTATCCCAGGACGTGATCATCCGGGAGGAGGATTGCTGCCAGAGCCGGGGCGAAAGCCCCAAGGGTATGCCCATCTCCGCCATCCTGGACGGCAACAACGTGGTGGAACCCCTGGGCGACCGGCTGTTGGGCCGGTATACCGCAGAGGATGTGTACGATCCCAATACCGGGGAGCTGATCATTGGCTGCAACCAGCTGATTACCTATAATATACGGGATCAGATCATCGCCGCAGGGATCAAGACCGTCCAGTGCCGCAGCGTATTTACCTGCCGCAGCGAGTGCGGCGTTTGCGCCAAGTGCTATGGCGCCAACCTGGCCACCGGCGGCCCGGTGGACATCGGCGAGGCGGTGGGCATCATCGCGGCCCAAGCCATCGGCGAGCCGGGCACCCAGCTCACCATGCGTACCTTCCACACCGGCGGCGTGGCCAGCGCGGACGATATCACCCAGGGTCTTCCCCGTGTGGTGGAAATCTTCGAGGCCCGTAAGCCCAAGGGCTTGGCGGTGATCTCCGAGATCAACGGCACCGTGTCCCTCACCGAGGGGAAAAAGCGGGAAGCCACCATCACCAACGAGGAAGGGGAGACCGCCAAGTACCTGATCCCCTTCGGCTCCAAGCTGCGGGTCCGGGATGGGGACGTGATCGAGGCGGGCGACGAGCTCACCGACGGCTCCATCAACCCCAACGATATCCTGAAGATCAAGGGCGTCAAGGGGGTGCAGGCCTATATGCTCAAGGAGGTCCAGAGCGTATACCGGCTCCAGGGCGTGGAAATCGCGGATAAGCACATTGAGGTGATCATCCGCCAGATGCTCCGCAAGGTCCAGGTGGAGGACGCGGGGGATACGGATATGCTGCCCGGCGAGCTGGTGGATATTTTCCACTTTGAAAACGAGAACGAGAAGGCCGTGATGGCCGGGCTGCAGCCCGCCATCGCCAAGCGGAAGCTGCTGGGTATCACCAAGGCGGCCCTGGCCACGGATTCCTTCCTGTCCGCCGCCTCCTTCCAGGAGACCACCAGGGTGCTGACCGAAGCCGCCATCAAGGGCAAGGTAGACCCCTTGGTAGGCTTGAAGGAAAACGTGATCATCGGCAAGCTGATCCCTGCGGGCATCGGGCTCAAGCGCTATCGAAACGTGGAGGTGGAGCCCCTGGAGGGAGTCCTCAGCCCCGTACAAGCATAAGGAGGAGCCATGGAGGATAGGCAGTATACCAACACCAATTGCCCCCTGTACGAGACCGTGTATTGCCAGCGGCTGAACATGCGCAGCTGCGACGTATGCCCGGCAAAGAACCCCAACAACGTGCAATCCATCCAGGCCGACCTGGACGCGGTGGCCCAGCTGATGCCCATGGAGGATCTGGCGCCGCTGTTCCATACGGAGCAGTGCGTGCTGTGCAAGGGCGAGCCGGGCAAGCGCGTCTGCTACGGGATGACGGACCTGGGCAATCCGGAGCCCAAGCGGGAAGGCCGCAACTTCATCGGCATGAAGACCAAGCTGCGGATCGGTTCCCTGCTGCCCATCCAGCTTAGCTGCTGCGCCGCCTGCCGGCGCAAATTCCAGCTGGCCTCCTATGTGCCCGTGCTCACCCCGGTGGCCGCAGGCGTTTTGAGCCTGGTGGCCCTGGGGATCACCCCGGTGCGTACGGCCTTGGCCGGCCTTCACGCGGTGGTGCCCCTGCTGCTGTTTGTGGCGGTGGTGGGCCTGGCCGCCCTGTTGGGCCGGCTGTGGCAGGCTAGTATGCTGCGCCGCTTTGAAAAGGATACGTACATGAATATCATGGAGCAGCCTTTTTTGGCGGATCTGCAGCGGTTTGGCTGGTTTGAACTGCAGCGGGAAAAGAAGATGTCCCACCTGATTTTCGCCAAGGAGCGGCTCAAGCAGGGCATGTATACCAAATAGCCGCCCGAATTAAGAAAAATAGGGCGAATTAGCCAAAAACATTTGACAGCGCCCCTGAAAAATGCTACAATACGCGTGCTGTGCTTAAATGAGGCAGTACGCGTTTTCTTCGGCTGCGAGGCCGGGAAAACGCCCATCTATCGCGGAAAATATCCCCTTCAAGGGGTTGCAGGGGATTTTCTTGATATAGATACTACGATACGATTTTGCTAGAAAAGGAGTACCTTATGCCGACGATTAACCAACTGGTCCGTAAGGGCCGGGAGCAGGTGGAGTATAAGTCCAATGCGCCTATCCTCAAGCAATGCCCCCAGCGCCGCGGCGTTTGCACCGCTGTGCGTACCATGACCCCCAAAAAGCCGAATTCCGCTTTGCGTAAAATTGCCCGTGTCCGTCTTTCCGACGGCCTTGAGGGTACCGCTTATATCCCTGGCATCGGCCACAACCTCCAGGAGCACTCCGTGGTGCTGATCCGCGGCGGCCGTGTAAAGGACCTGCCCGGTGTGCGTTACCACATCATTCGCGGCGCCCTGGATACCGCTGGCGTTGCCAACCGGCACCAGGCCCGTTCCCTCTATGGCGCCAAGCGGCCCAAGACCAAGTAAAGGAGGATATGCGCTATGCCTAGACGTGGATTTGTGCCCAAGCGTGAGGTTCTGGACGACCCGATGTACGGCGGCAAGGTGGTTACCAAGCTGATCAACCAGGTAATGCTGGATGGCAAGCGGGGTACCGCCCAGAAAGCCTGCTACGGCGCGTTTGAGATCATCCGTGAAAAGACCGGCCGGGAGCCCATCGAGGTATTCGAGCAGGCCATGAACAACATCATGCCCGTGGTGGAGGTTAAGGCCCGCCGGGTGGGCGGCGCCACCTACCAGGTGCCCATCGAGATCCGTCCCGAGCGGCGGCAGACCCTGGGCCTCCGCTGGCTGGTGAACTATAGCCGCAGCCGCGGCGAGCGCACCATGATGGAGCGCCTTGCGGGCGAGATCATGGATGCCGCCAACTCCACCGGTTCCGCCTTTAAGAAGAAGGAAGATACCCACAAGATGGCCGAGGCCAACCGTGCCTTTGCCCACTACCGGTGGTAACCGGCTGAACCAAATCGTGATTTTCGGAGCGGCGTGTATTTTCGCGCCGCTCCTACAATGCAAACTGGAAGGAAAGGAGGCGTGGATATGCCAAGAGAGACCTCTTTGGAACACACCAGGAACATCGGCATCATGGCGCATATCGATGCCGGAAAAACAACGACGACAGAACGGATCCTGTTTTATACAGGCAAGATCCATAAAGTAGGCGAGGTGCATGAGGGCGCAGCCACCATGGACTTCATGGTGCAGGAGCAGGAGCGGGGCATTACCATCGCTTCCGCCGCTACCACCGCCTATTGGCGGGGCCACCGCATCAACATCATCGACACCCCGGGCCACGTGGACTTTACCGTGGAGGTGGAGCGTTCCCTCCGGGTGCTGGACGGCGCCGTGGCGGTATTTTGCGCCAAGGGCGGCGTGGAGCCCCAGAGCGAGACGGTTTGGCGGCAGGCCAGCAAATACGGCGTGCCCCGTATCGCCTATGTAAACAAGATGGACATCACCGGCGCGGACTTCTATAACGTGGTGCGCATGATGAAGGAACGGCTGGGAGCCAACGCCGTACCCATCCAGCTCCCCATCGGCAAGGAAGGGGATTTCGTCGGCATGGTGGACCTGATCGCCATGAAGGCGGAGGTCTATTACGATAACGACGGCATTGACGTGCGGGAGGAAGAGATCCCGGCGGATATGCGGGAACAGGCCGAGGAATACCGGGCCGCCCTGCTGGACGCGGTGGCGGAAGAGGACGATGAAATCCTGGAGCGGTATCTCAACGGGGAGGAGATCTCCCGGGAGGATATCATTCGCTGCCTTCGCAAGGGAACCATTGCCAACCGGATCGTGCCGGTGTGCTGCGGCACCTCCTACCGGAACAAGGGGGTGCAGCCCCTGCTCAACGCCATCGTGGACTTCATGCCTTCGCCTCTGGACGTGCCCGCCCCTGTGGGCACGGATAAATCCGGGGAGAAGCGCATCGAGACCGTGTGCGCCGACGACGCGCCCTTTGCCGCCCTGGCCTTTAAGATCGTGGCGGATCCCTTCGTGGGCAAGCTGGCCTTTACCCGCATCTATAGCGGGACCCTTAAGTCCGGCACCTACGTGTACAATTCCAGCAAGGGCAAGCGGGAGCGCATCGGCAAGATCATGCTGATCCACGCCGCCAGCCGTACGGAGGTTTCCGAAGCTTACGCCGGGGATATTTGCGCCATCGTGGGCCTGAAGGAGACCGGCACCGGGGATACCCTGTGCACGGAAGGCAAGCAGCTGCTGCTGGAGTCCATGGACTTCCCGGATCCGGTGATCCGGGTGGCCATCGAGCCCAAAACCAAGGCCGGCCAGGAAAAGATGACCGCCGCGTTGATCAAGCTGGCGGAGGAGGATCCTACCTTTAAGACCTATACGGACCAGGAGACCGGCCAGACCATCATCGCCGGCATGGGCGAGCTGCATCTGGAGATCATTGTGGACCGGCTCATCCGGGAATTCCGGGTGGAGTGCAAGGTAGGCAATCCCCAGGTGGCTTACCGGGAGGCCCTTACCCGCACCGTCAAGGCGGAGGGACGCTATGTCCGCCAGACCGGCGGCCATGGCCAATACGGCCACTGCGTGGTGGAATTCAGTCCCCTGGAGCCTGGCGAAGGCTTTGTGTTTGAGGATAAGACCGTGGGCGGCGTGATCCCCAAGGAATTCATTCCCGCCATCGAAAAGGGCATCAAAGAAGCTTCTGCCAGCGGCGCCCTGGGCGGATACGAGCTGGTGGACTTCAAGGCCGTGCTGCTGGACGGCAGCTACCACGAGGTGGACTCCTCGGAGATGGCCTTTAAGATCGCAGGTTCCATGGCCATGAAGGAAGCCATGGAAAAGGGCGCGCCGGTGCTGCTGGAGCCCATGATGAAGGTGGAAGTGGTCATGCCCGAGGAATACATGGGCGACGTATTGGGCAATATTACCGCCAGAAGAGGCCGTATCTCCGGCACCGATACCCGGGGCAACGCCCAGGTGATCGACGCCATTTGCCCCCTGTCCGAGATGTTCGGCTATGCCACAGACCTGCGCTCCTCTACCCAGGGCCGGGGCACCTTCACCATGCAGTTCGACCATTACGAGCGGGTGAGCGAGGGCGTGGCCAAGAAGATCCTGGGCCTGCGTTGATTCGGGCCCGCGCAAGGCGGGCATTGACGGAAGGTTTTCCGGAGCGGCGGGGCCGCTCCGTTGATTAAAAACGAAAAAGTATGAACTTTTGGAGGAAGAAGTTTCAATGGCAAAGGCAAAATTTGAACGCACGAAGCCCCATGTAAACATCGGCACCATCGGCCACGTGGACCATGGCAAGACCACCCTGACAGCGGCCATCACCATGGCGCTGAGCCAGCAGGGCCAGGCAGCGGCCATGCGGTATGACGAAATCGATAAGGCCCCGGAAGAGAAGGCCCGTGGTATCACCATCAACACGGCCCACGTAGAATATGAGACGGATCACCGTCACTATGCCCACGTGGACTGCCCGGGCCACGCGGACTACGTAAAGAACATGATCACCGGCGCAGCCCAGATGGACGGCGCGATCCTGGTGGTAAGCGCGGCGGACGGCCCCATGCCCCAGACCCGCGAGCACATCCTGCTTGCCCGTCAGGTAGGCGTGCCCTACATCGTGGTGTTCATGAACAAGACGGATCAAGTGGACGATCCTGAGCTGCTGGAGCTGGTGGAGATGGAGATTCGGGAGCTGTTGTCCAGCTATGATTTTCCCGGAGACGAGATTCCCATCATCAAGGGATCGGCGCTGCTGGCGCTGGAGGATCTGCAGGCTGGCAAGATTGCCAAGGAAGACCCCAACTGCCAGTGCATTTTCGAGCTGATGGACGCGGTGGACAGCTACATTCCCGAACCCCAGCGCGCATCCGATAAGCCCTTCCTGATGCCTGTGGAGGACGTGTTCTCCATCACGGGCCGCGGCACCGTGGCCACCGGCCGTGTAGAGCGTGGTACCGTGAAGGTGCAGGATACGGTAGAGATCGTGGGTCTGACCGAGGAGACGCGGACCACGGTGGTAACGGGCGTAGAAATGTTCCGGAAGCTGCTGGATCAGGCCATCGCGGGCGACAACATCGGCGTGCTGCTCCGGGGTATCCAGCGTACGGAGATCGAGCGCGGCCAGGTGCTGGCCAAGCCCGGCAGCATCCATCCCCACACCCACTTCAACAGCGAAGTGTACGTGCTGACCAAGGAAGAAGGCGGCCGGCATACCCCGTTCTTCAGCGGGTACCGTCCCCAGTTCTACTTCCGGACCACGGACGTGACGGGCACCATCAAGCTGCCTGAGGGCGTAGAGATGGTTATGCCTGGGGACAACATCCGGATGGAGATCACCCTGATCACCCCCATCGCCATGGACGAGGGCCTGCGGTTCGCGATCCGTGAAGGTGGCCGTACGGTTGCTTCCGGCGTTGTGTCCAGCATCATCGAGTAAACAAAATAAAAAATAAATCAAAAGGCTCGGCACCTGCCGGGCCTTTTTCGTGTCTAAGCAGGAGGGTTTGTGCAAGGTCCGATAGAAAGGCGGGCGCCGAAGCGCTTATGGAAATTGGCTCCGCCACGGCCAGGGGCGGCCGCGCCCCTGGACCCCGGCTGGGGGCGGCTCCGCCCCCAGACCCCTGAGAAGTTGCGGAGCGGAAGTGGAAAGCGGAAGGGCTGTGGGCCTCTCCCGGGATGCGAAGGGTGTAAGGGGTGCTTCTCCAAGGGCTGCGAATGGCTCGGCCTTGGAAACCGCCTTCGGCGGTTTCCAAAAGGCTTTTGGGGTATGGTGGGTTATGGAGGGGAAAGGGTGGGGGAACGCGTAAGGGGTATAGGAAATCGAAGTGGTACCAGGGGAGCTGCGGGAAAGGATGGGCCGGGAGGGCGCAGGAGACCGCAGCGTCCCGGGGGGGGCGGCGGGGGCGCAAAGCGCCCACAAAGGCGCAGCCAGGGGCCTTGGCCCCCGGCCGCGCCTTTGGTTTTGGGGCCGGGCTTTGCCCGGCCCCAAAACGCCGCCGCCCCCCGGCGCGTAGCGGAG
>UQOG01000016.1 GCA_900542615.1 uncultured Eubacteriales bacterium
AGGGAGCTATGAAAACCTCGAAAAAGTGGCGCAAGCCACTTTTTCGACAGCCAAAGGCGGGGTGTCACCATTTTAGATGACACCTCGCCTTTGCTATGCCATTATTTTGTTTTTGCCTCTCGCTTCTCCATTTCTCTCTGCTTCTTCCGTTCAGAAAACTCCCGCTGCCTTTCCTCCCTCTCATAGAAGGCCAAAATGTCCGGCAGGATGCAGCGGGCAATGGCCGCGATCTGATGTTGTGGTATGGTGGTGTTCTTGATTAGCTTTTTCCTTCGGCCCAAAGAATCCCTCCATCCGGTCTGTCGGCTTCGAGTTACTGGTCACATTGCTGCTGTCAATCCATCGGAGGCTTTGCGCCTTCCGCCATACCCTTTCAAATTTCGCTACAAAATCTCACACCCCTTTCTCTTCTATATTCGAAAAACAAAAGAGAGCAAGCAAAAACCTCCGCTTTACAGGGGGAACATTTTTATGCTTCTAAAATAAGTATGGCATCGTTGCGGGGTAATGCATCCTTGCAGGCTAATGTAAATAGGCGAATCGAAAGAAAATATTTAACCATAATTTAATATATTATTATATAGCTAAAATCATCGTTGACAAAACAAATGTCATAACATATAATCATTATAGTTGATATAACAAATATTTAATGTTATGAGGAATTCGCTTCTCTGGGGATCTGGGCCATATTACTCGCGCTCGTTAACCCTGTTTGGCTATCCCTTTGCCCACGCCGCGCCTTGGTTGTTGGGAGAAAATTATTCAAAGCGACTGGACATGCTATAGCGGTACCGCCATATGAAAAACCAACCTATGGAGCCTTTCACAAAGGGCGCCACAGGCTGGGGGCTATTACGCCAAACGGCGGGCATTGCAGCTTGGAAACAACAGGAAAATTATTTTTTCAAATAAATGGTATATTTGTACCGGTCGCCCCGCAGATAGCTGATGCAGTACTCAAATACCACCTCCTCCTGCCGGGAGGTGCGCTCGATCTTCAAGGCGGGGGAGTTCTTGTTCAGTTTGAGGTGGAGCCGCACGTCGTTTGGTAGCACCACGGCCTCAAAGCTTTCCTCTGCGCTGGTGGGGGCGATATTCCCGGCCTTTTCCAGGGAATTGTACAGGCCAACCGCCTGGATATCCTCGGGGCAGAGCCGGGGGCAAAGATGCACGGGGATGTAGGAGGTTTCATACACATAGGGCGTGTCGTCGATAAGCCGCAGCCGCTCCACCGCAAAGACCGGGCAAAAGGACAATACCCCCAGGTGGGACGCCGTGTTGTCGTCCGCCTCCAGCTTGCGGAAATCCAGGATGATATCGTGCTGCTTGAACCCGTGCCTTTGCAGCTCCTGGGAGAAGGAATAGAAGGTGGAAAGCTTGGTGTCGATCTTAGGGGAGGATACAAAGGTACCCCGCCCCTGCTGCCGCACAATGTAGCCGTCGTTGGCCAGGGACTCCAGCGCCTGGCGTACCGTGATCCGGCTGAGCTGATACTCCTGGCAAAGCTGATGCTCCGTGGGGATCTTGCTGCCTGCCACCCACTGGCCTGTATGGATCTTTTCTACGATTTTTTCTTTGAGCTGCATGTACAAGGGGGAAGGCTTAATGGCACTCATGGGCGCACCTCGTTTAACAGGATCTTATGAGAAATAGGATATAACAAATATAGCATATGATCATAATGTTTTCAATATTTGACATAGCATTTTTTTGAAGAATTTTAATATTCGCCGGAGGAATGAGAAATATGTACAAAACAGAACAGGAAATCCATGAGCAGCATGTGGCATTGCAGCAAACGAAAGCCTGGTTTGCACAAAACCGTTCATCCTTAGCCGCCTTTTTCGCCGCCAATCCCGCCCAGCGGTTTGTGATGCTGGGCAGCGGCTCGGGCTACATGCTGGCCAAATCCGCCGCCGCGGCCTTTTCCCTGCAAAACGGCAGCGTCGGCTATGCGGTATCCGGCGGGGATTTCATGCTGGATCCGGAAAAATACAAAGACCTTTGCACCGGCGCCATTGTGATCGCCCTGTCCCGCTCCGGCCTTACCACGGAAATGGTCCGGTCCGTGGAGCATATTAAAAAGCATTTTTCCGCCAAGGTGTTGGCTGTTACCGCCAAGGAAGGGGCGGATCTTAACGGCCTTGCAGATTATGGCATCTGCTTGCCCTGGGCCTACGACCAGTCCGTATGCCAGACCCGTACCGTGACCAACCTATATGCCGCCATCCTGTTTTTGGCCGCCGTCCGCTTCGATAAGGATTCCCTATGGGCGGACCTGTGCGGCGTCATCGATGCGAACAAAGCCTTCCGCCAAGGCATTGGCCCGGTGACCGACACCCTGGCCGGCCTGGATTTTTCCGACGTGGTGGTGCTGGCGGACGGCCCGGTGGCCGGCATTGCGGAGGAAGCCGCCCTGGCCTTTACGGAGATCAGCAAGATCAGCGGCAAGCAGTTCAACGTGCTGGACTTCCGCCACGGCCCCATCGTGCTTTGCACCGATAAAACATTGGTGCTTGCTTTGCTTCGCAGTGGGGAAAACTTCTACCAAAGGGAAATGGTCCGCGATCTAAAGGCCCGGGGCTGCATCCTGTGCGTGGCCGCCCAGGACCCCGCTCAGTATCCCGACGTATACCAAGTCGTGCTTCCGCCGGTACAAAATCATGCGGCCAACGGGATCGACTTTATTAACCTGGCCCAGCTGATCGCCTTGAAAAAGGCCCTTAATTCCGGCATCAACCCGGATGTGCCCGCTGGACTGGACGCCTACATCTCCCTGAAGGAACCTGTAATGCAAGCTTGAAAAAGGAGGCAGACCCATGTTTTTAGACCTAGTGCAAAGGCGTAACCCGGACCTGATCCGGGCCGCCGTAACGCTCCATCAGCGGGGCGTTATCCCTGCGAACACCTATGTGATCGACCTGGACACCGTTATGGAGAACGCCCGGGCCATCACCGCCGCGTCCAAGGAGACCGGCGTGCAGACCTACTTCATGAGCAAACACTTCAACCGCAATCCCATCGTCAGCGCGGCCATCGTACAGGCGGGGTTCCCCGGCATTGTGGCGGTGGATGTGCAGTGCGCCAAAGCCCAGTGGCGCTATGGCAACCCGGTGCAGCATGTGGGCCACCTGGTCCAGATCCCCAAGCAGGAGATCCCCCATGTGCTGGAGATGCATCCCGAGGTATGGACCATCTTCAGCCTGGAAAACGCCAAGCTGCTTTCCGATGCGGCGCAAGCCATGGGCATGGTGCAGGACATCCTGCTCCGGGTCCGGGCGCCGGAGGATATCATCTACCCCAACGAGGAGGGCGGCATCTGGGAAAGCGACCTGGTGGAGACGGCCAAGACCATTTCCACCTACCCCGGGGTGCGGATCGTGGGTACGGTGACCTTTCCCGGCACCCTGGTATCCGAGACCAAGGGCGGCCAGGCCACCGTCAACGCCGGCACCGCGGTGCGGGCCGCCAACACCCTGCGGGAAATGGGCTTCCCCATCCGCCAGATCAACCTGCCCGGCGCTTCCTCCGCAGCCATGCTGCCGGTGGTGAAAGCCGCAGGCGGCACCCATGCGGAGCCTGGCCACGGCATTTTCGGCACCACCCCCTGGCACCTGCTGGCAGACCTGCCTGAGCGCCCCGCCATGGTTTACGTCAACGAGATCTCCCATACCTTTGAAAACAAGGCCTATTGCTTTGGCGGCGGCTTCTATGCCTGCGACACCCCGGCCAACCGGGGGGACGACCATCCTTACCGGCTGTCCCGCGGCTGGGATCCCCATGCCTTTGTGGGGTCCGACCCCGCAACCATCTTTGATAAAAAGCTCCAGGCGGACGTGGGTTCCTTCTTTGGCCGCACCCTTAACGCAACGGATTATTACGGCGCCCTGTTTATGCCGGAAAAGAACGTGGCGTCCGGGGAAACCGCCGTATTCGGCTTCCGGGCCCAGGCCTTTACCATGCGCACCAACGTGGCCGTGATCCGCCAGGTTTCCGGCGATCCCCGCCTGGTGGGCCTGTTTGACCGGGCCAACAACCTGCTGGACGAGAAAGGGTATCCCGTGGCGGATTCCGTAGCCCATGTCCGGCGGCTGATAAAAGAGGAAATCGGCTGATTGCAAGGCTGTTTCATAATTAAAACCAACAGGAGGAAACCATGAAAAACAAAGCCATTCGTATCATCTCTCTGCTTCTGGTGGCGCTCATGTGCATCGGCATGGCCGCTTGCACTGCGCCCACCACCCCGTCCCAAACCCAGGAATCCGCTGCCTCCAATACCGAGGCCGGCGAAGCGCCCTCCGCCTACTACTACACCGACCCCGAAGAGGTCATCGGCGACGCCAATTCCTTTGAAGGCATCACCATCGGCTTCTCCCAGCGTTCCGTAGCGGGCAGTTCCTGGTATGAGAACCTGATCCGCATCGCCCAGGCGGAGGCGGAGCACCTGGGCGTGAACCTGATCGTCACCGACGCCGACGGCGACCTGGCCACCCAGATCTCCGACATCGAGGACCTGATCGCCCAGGGCTGCGACGCCATCATCGTGAACCCGGTGGATCCCTCCGGCATCATCGCCGCCACGGATATGGTGCATCAGGCGGGCATCCCCCTGATCAACGTGAACAGCCAGATGGAATCCAGCGCCGCCCCCACCTGCTTCGTGGGCCACGACACCTATAGCTTCGGCTATTCCGCCGGCACCGCCCTGGCCGAGGCCTTCGACGCCAAAAACGGCTGCCCGGAGGAGATCAAGGCCGCTATGATCATGGGCTTCCCCAAGGAGCTGTATTCCATTCAGGAATCCAACGGCATGATCGCCGGCTTTACCGCCTACTATCTGGATAAGTACAACAAGTGCAACCTGAACATCGTGGCTTGCCGCTACGGCGAGTGGAGCGCGGATACCGCCCTGAAGGAGACCGACGACATCCTGGCCGCCAACGGGGATCTGGACATCCTCTTCGTGCTGGACGGCAGCATGGGCGTTGCATCCACCTCCTCCATCCAGTCCGCGGGCCTGGAAGGCCAGGTGATGGTGTGCTGCGCCGGCGGCCGTAAGGAAGAGCTGGCCGCCATCCAGGAGGGCACCATCGTGGCCAGCGCCACCTGCGACCCCCGCCAGGAAGGCAAGTGGGCCGTGCTGATGGCCGCCTATGCCGCCAGCGGCGCCAACGTACCCGGCACCATGTACATCGACTCCGTGGGCATCAATGTCAATAACGCGGCGGAGCTCTACGATCCCGACTCCGCTTATTGATCCCTGACCAAAGGGCTCCTGCCGGAAAACGGCTTTCGGGCGGGAGCCCTGTTTAGAGAGGTAAACTATGCAGGAAAACGTACTATTGCGCGTGCAAAACGTGTCCAAGAGCTATCCGGGCACCCGGGTTTTGACGGATACCAACCTGGTCGTCCATAAGGGGGAGATCCTGGGGCTGGTAGGGGAAAACGGCGCCGGCAAAAGCACGCTGATCAAAATACTGGCCGGCGCGGTCAATCTCGATAGCGGCAGCTTTGTTTTCGATGGGAAAGAGATCGTTTCCTGGAATACCATGGACGCCCGCCGGGCAGGCATGATCACGGTTTATCAGGAGCTCAGCCTGGTGCCGGAGCTCAGCGTGGCGGAAAATATTTTTCTTGGGGCGTGGCCCCAACACACCGGCTTCGTGGATTTCCGGCAAATGGAAACCCAAGCGGCCAAGATCCTCAAAAGGCTGGAATTGGACGTTAACCCCGCCATCCCGGTCAAGGATTTGAGCATCGCCTCCAGGCAGATGGTGGAGATCGGCCGGGCGCTGCAAATGCAGCCCAAGCTGCTGATCCTGGACGAACCCACCTCCTCCTTGAGCCAGGACGACGCGGATTACCTTCACGAGATCATCAAGAAGCTTAAGGCCGAGGGTACCAGCATCATCTATGTATCCCACCGGCTGGAGGACGTGATGGATATCTCCGACCGGATCGCCGTATTGAAGGACGGCGTCGTAAGCGGAGAATTAGATAGAAAAGACTTCAATAAGGAAACCATCGTCAGCTATATGATCGGCCGGAACATCCGCTCCTATGGCATCGGGGGCCATGCCGTGGAGCAGGTGGTCATCCAGGTGGATCACCTTTCCGTGGGCCACAAGGTAAAGGATGTGTCCTTCGCCCTGAAAAAGGGGGAGATCCTGGGCATCGCCGGGCTCATGGGCAGCGGCCGCAGCACCCTGGTAAAGAGCATTTTCGGCGCGGCCAAACGCAGCGGCGGTACCATTCTGATAAACGGTAAACAGGCATCCTTACGGAATCCTTCCGAGGCCATCGGCCTGAAAATGGGCTTCCTGCCTGAGGACCGGCGGCTGCAGGGCCTGTTTATGCAGCTGCCCATCCGGGAAAACATCTCCATTTCCGACCTGGGGGAATTTTCCCGTTTTTCCCTGATGCAGGGGAAAAAGGAGGACGCCATCGCCCAAAAGGAGTTTGAGCGGGTCAACGTGAAAGCCCCCAGCATCCGCAGCATCGTTTCCACCCTGTCCGGCGGCAACCAGCAGAAGATCGTGCTGGCCAGATGGCTGGCCGCTAACTGCGATATCCTGCTGTTTGACGAACCCACCCGGGGTATCGACGTGGGCTCCAAGGAGGAGATCTATAAGCTGATCGACGACTTTGCCAAGGCCGGCGGAGCCGCCATCATCATTTCGTCGGAAATGCCCGAGCTCCTGGCCCTATCCGACCGGATCATCGTCCTTGCGGAAGGCCATAAGACCGGCGAATTCTCCCGGGAGGAAGCCGACGAAGCCAAGCTGATGAACAAGATGATTGAATACCACAGGGTATTGGAGGAAGTAGAATGAATGCCTTACAAAACGGCCGCTCCCTGCAAGGGGCAAACGGCGCAAAGAGCTTTTTTCAAAAGTACTATCTGGTGATCACGTTCCTTTTGATGTTCGTGGTATCCTGCTTATTATCCCCGAAGTTTTTGACCCCCCTGAACCTGCTCAATATCCTGACCCAGAACGCCACCACCGCCATCCTGTCCTACGGTATGCTGTTCGTCATCGTCACCGGGGGCATCGACCTTTCCGTAGGCTCCTTCCTGGCCCTGTCCGTGTGCCTCACCGCCGGCCTGCTGAATCAGAATTGGCCTATCGCGGCGGTTTGCCTCTTTGTGGTGCTGGTTATGGCGGCGGGCGGCGCCATTGCCGGCGGCCTGATCGCCTTTGGCAAAATCGAGCCCTTCATCGCCACCTTGGCCATGCAACAGGTAGTGCGGGGCATCGCCTACATCTACCAGGTGGGCTCTGTGGCGGTGATCAACAACCAAACCTTCCTAACCAACTTTGCCGGCAATCTGGGCCCCATCCCCATCGCCATCATCTATGCGGCGATCATCGGCGTCATCATGCACATCCTGCTGAAAAACACCACCTTTGGCAGAAAGACCTACGCCATTGGCGGCAGCAAGGAGGCTGCCAAGCTGGTGGGCGTTTCCGTGAATAAGATGCTGATCAGCATCTATGTGCTCTCCGCCATCCTGGCGGGCATCGCGGGCATCATCATGGCAGCCCGGTTGCGGGTGGGCACCGCCCTGGTGGGCGACGGCCTGGAGCTGGATGCCATCGCCTCGGTGGTCATCGGCGGCGCGGCCTTTACCGGCGGCCGGGGCACGGTGATGAACACCGTGCTGGGCGTGCTGATCCTGGGGATCATCGGCAACATCATGAACCTGATGGGGGTTGCCACCTATCCCCAGATGATGATCAAAGGCGCGATCATCGTGGCGGCCGTGCTGGCCAAGCGGGACTGAGAGGCGCGCCATGACGACCCAATCGCAACCCGCTGCAAGCTTGCGGGAAACCGCCCAACGGCTGGGGGACGAAGCCATCAAGCTGGCGGAAGCCCTAATCGCCCATCCCAGCGAGATTGTGCCCAATGGGGGAAACGAAGGCCCTGCCCAGCATTTTCTGGCGGACTTTTTAAAGGACAAAGGCTATGACACCATCGATGTGTTCACCCCGGACGCTGTGCCCGGCGCCCAGGCGCACGAGGCCTGGTGGCCCAACCAAACCTATACGGACCGGCCCAACGTGGTGGCCGTGCGCAAGGGCAAGGGCGGCGGCCGCAACCTGATCCTGAACGGGCACATGGATGTGGTGCCGGCGGGGGACCGGGCGCAATGGGCCCACGACCCCTTTGATCCCATCCGGCGGGACGGGTATCTATACGGCCGGGGCGCCTGCGACATGAAAAGCGGCATCGCGGTCATGTGCATGGCCATGGAAGCTCTGCGGCAGGCGGGCGTGCAGCTGGCGGGGGACGTGATTCTGGAAAGCGTGGTCTGCGAGGAGACCGGGGTATACAACGGCACCCTGGCCTGCTGCCTAAAGGGCTACCAGGCGGACGGGGCGGTGGTATTGGAGCCTACCAACCTGGATATTTGTACCGGCCTAAAGGGCAACCACGTATACGAGGTGGAGATCCCGGGCAAAGCCACCCACAATTGCCTGTGGTGGCGGGGGAACAGCGCCTTTGATCATGCCATCTACTTCAAGGAGGGCATGAAACGCTTTGAGGACCTGCGTACCGCCCAGCTTCGGCATCATCCCCTTTACCACGACGCGGACTATTTCCCCACCCCCGCCCTGGTGGACGATATCTGGTATCTGAAGGCGGGGGAAGCCCACTTCTTCGCGGTGCCGGATCAGGCGAAGCTCATGTTCATGGTGGAGATGCTGCCCGGGGAAAACCGGGAACAGGTAAAGCGGCAATTTGAACGCTTTATGGAGAACTGGTGCGCGGCCCATCCCTATCTGAAGGATCACCCGCCGGTGTTCCATTCCCCGGACTTTCGGCCCATCTATCCCACCGCGGTGTCCCTGGAGGACCCTCTGGTGCAGCTCATGCAGCAGAGCCTGACGCAGCTGCGGGGCCAGCGGGCCAACACCCGGGGCTTTGAAAGCGCCTGCGACGCCATGACCCTGACCCTGTGGGGGAATACCCCGGCCATCATGTACGGCCCGGGCCTATTGGAAAACGCCCATGAGATCAACGAACGGGTGGAGGTGGCCCAGATCCGCCAGGCCGTGGTGGAATTGGCGGAGTTCATCCGGCGGTATTGCGGCGATTAGCTCCGGTCCGACGCCTGAATTATGAAAACCCGCTGCTGCGTATTGCAGCGGGTTCCTTTTTATCTTCCCCCTCTTTGCCCGGCTGCCGGGCAGAGGGTATACTATGCGTAAACAAGGATGAGGAGGCCCAAAGATGTTATTGAGCTTTGACGGCGGCGGATCCAAGACCGCAGTGCAGCTATGCGATCTTCAGGGGCGGGTTTTGGCGGAGGAAACCATCGATACCATAGATTACGGCCAAATCGGCATTCCCCAGGTGGCCGCCCGGCTCAAAGCCGGCCTAAACGCGGTTTTGCGGCGGTCGGGCAAGGAGGAAAAGGCTCTGGCCGGCATCACGGTAGGCCTGCCCCGGCTGGGGGAGATCCCAGCGGAAAGCCGGGATCTGGAGCAGGCGGTACGGGAGGTATTCCCCGCCACGGCTCGGGTATTCCCGGTAAACGACGTGGTGTGCGCCATGTATGGAGCCCTGGGCGGCCGGCCCGGAATCTGCCTGCTGTGCGGCACCGGCAGCATGGCCATGGGCATGGACGAGCAAGGCGCCATTGTACGGGCCGGGGGATGGAGCCATATTTTTAGCGACCAAGGCTCCGGCTATTGGCTGGGGCTACAGGCCATGGCCTTGTTTGCCAAGGAGGCGGACGGCATGGCGGAAAAAGGGCCGCTTTATTCCCTGGTACTGGATCGCTTTGGAGCGGCGGAACCCATGGCGATGGTGGCCGTCTTTGAAAAGCTGGCTGCCAGCCGGAAGGAGACCGCCGCCTTACAGCGGCTGCTGCTGCAAGCCGCCCAGGCGGGGGACCGGGAGGCCCAAAGGCTATATGAAGCAGCCGCCCAGGAATTAGCCCAGCTGGTCCTGGCCGTCTACAGGCGGTTGAAGCTGCCGAAAGATGCGCTGGCGAAGGCGGCCTTTGCCGGGGGTATGTTCCATGTGGGCGCTCTTTTGACAACCCCCTTGCAGCAAACTCTGGCAGCCTGGAAGATAGAGCTTGTCAGCCCCCGTTTTTCCCCAGTGGCAGGCGGCATCCTGTACGCCGCCATGCAGCTGGGCTGTCAAGCGGAGGCGTTGTCCTAAACAATATCCTTCGCCATTGCCGGGAATAGACACATAAACGGCCCTATGGCCGTTGCGTTGACACACCGCGCAACCCGCAAAAATAAAAAAGACCGCTGGAACCATTCCAGCGGCCTTTTTTATGCAGCGCAATCAAACGCCGGCCGTTCCCGGCCCTTCGTTCAGGTAATCTCCGATGGGACATTGATTATACTGCTTGATGAGCTTCAGCAGGATGGAGCCGTCGGGCTGCTGGGTTTCCTCCAGGATCCGGTACTTGGTGCGGTTTGCCTCCAGGGAAGCCTTGTAATGGGCTACTTCATCCCGGACCGCCTTGATGGCATAGTCCCGGCCGGCATCCTCCTTAATCTGAAAGTGCAAGGTTTGGCAGATGCAGGCGGCTTTGATGCGTTTCATAGTCTCTCCTCCTTATAGCATAATGCAAAAAAATAAAAAACGCAGGCCCAACCGGATTTACGCCGATCAAAGCCACACGTTGTAAATACATTATATCGCATTACAAATGGAAATTTCAAAGCGGAATTTATGTGAAAGTTATTTTCTTTCAGATGGACGGCTGATTTCTCCACCCTTTAAGTTCGCCTTCAGCTAGCGAAGCCCCCGGCGCTTGCGGGCTCCGCTGCGGTCCGGCGGGAAGTGGGGACCCAACGAAAGCGGGCGCCCCCCGGGGGAAGCACCGTCCTATCGGGCCGCGCAGCCCGGCCCAGCTAACCGTTGCCCTGGGGCGGCAGGATGCCCCCGGCACCGGCGGGCTCCGCTGCGGTCCGGCGGGGGGGCGGCGGCCTGCGCTGCCCGAGGGCTTGCGCAGCACCCCTGGCCTGGGCGGGCAAAGCAGCGGCGTTCCGGTATACAAAAGCAGCCCCGGAAAGAGCCTGCTCAGCTTGTCGGAAAATTCTTGGGAGTTTGGGACCCCAAGCCCCGGGAAAAGGGGCTACTTCCATCGGCCATAGGGGCGTTTCGGCCGAGCTAGAAGGTCACGGCAACCTTGCCGCACTCGCCCTGGGCCATGCGGGCATAGGCTTCGCCGGCCTGCTCCAGGGGATATTCATGGGTGATGAGGCGATCCGGATGGATGTTCCAGCGCACCAGCCGTTCCACCAGCTCCTCCATGCGCCACAGGGAGGTGACCCAGGAGCCGTAAATGGTCTTTTGCCCATGGATGATGTCCGGGCTGGGCGCAAAGGTGCAGGTGCCGCCCTCGCCCACAAAGGCGATCTTGCCCCATTCCCGGGTGCAGCGGATGGCCAGCCGTCTGGCCGAATCATTGGCGCTGGCGTCGATGGCCCGCTCCACGCCCTTGCCGCCGGTGAGGGCCATCACCTGGTCATAGGCCTCGTCGGGCTTGTATACGTGATCCACCAGGCCCAGCTCCTTGGCCAGGTTGATCCGGTAATCGTTCATTTCCACGCCGATGAGCAGGTTGGCCCCCATGGCCTTACATAGCATCAGCGCCGCCAGGCCCACAGGTCCCAGGCCGGTCACCAACACCGCATCGTTGCCGCTGACGCCGATCTTCTCGATGGCCTCATAAACCGTGCCGAAGCCACAGGCCACCTGGGCGCCGTCCTTGTAGGTAAGCGGCTCCGGCAGGGCCACCAGGTCTTTTTCATCCGCCAGGATATAGGGGGCCATGCCGCCGTTCCGCTGCCAGCCGTAGGCGGCCCGGAAAGGGCTTTTGCAGGAGATGTAATAGCCCCGGCGGCAGTCGTTGCACACGCCGCAGCCGGAGATATGGTATACGATCACCCGGTCGACTTTCTTGAACCGCTTCAGGCCCGGGCCCTCCTCCACGATGATGCCGCAGGGCTCGTGGCCGGCGATGGTGCCGGGGATATACCCCTCCGCGCCCTTGCCCACATGGGCCCGGTAGATGCACCGGATGTCGCTGCCGCAGATGGTGGTGGCCTTGGTCTGGATTAACACCTGCCCATGGCCCGGCGTCGGGATGTCGAAGGCTTTTAGCTCTACCGTGCTGTTGCCCGGCAGGATCGCGCCCAACATTTTGTTTTGTTCCATGGATTTATACTCCTTTCCATCCTGTACGGTCGATCTCGCCTGCTTGGTCCCAAAGGTTTTCCCAGCCGGAGGCCCCCTCCCACAGGAATACCTGGCCCTTGATCAGGCGGCAGTTTTTGTCAATGGCTTCGATCCGTTCCATTTCCTGGGGGCTAAGGGGATCCTGGACGGCTGCCAAAAGGTTTGCGCGGAAGTTTTTGCGGGTGGTGGAAAAGGGGATGGGAACCTGGCCGTTTTGCAGGGCCCATTTTACGCAGATCACCGCCGGATGTACCCCGTGGGCCGCGGCGATGGCCCGAATCTCCGGATCCTCCAGGTCGCAGGTATCCTCGGGGGTGGTGTCCCGGGCCGGCCGGGCCGGGCTGCCGATGGGGGAATAGCCGATGGGCTGGATGCCCTGGGCCATTACAAAATTGAATAGGTCCCGCTGCTGAAAATGGGGATGCAGCTCCATCTCGTTGCAGGCGGGCTTTACGCTGCAGGCTTGCAGGATCTGCTTCAGCTTGGGAACGGTCACGTTGGAGGTACCGATGGCCCGGGCCAGACCCAGCTTATAGGCCGCCTCCATCTGCCGCCAGACCCCCATGAATTCCTCGATGAAAAAGGGCCGGGAATCCGGGTTGCGGGCGTCCACCGAGCAGAAGGGGGCATGGTAGTTGGGGAAGGGCCAGTGCACGAGATAGAGGTCCACATAATCCAGGCAAAGGTCCTGGAGGGTAGCGGACAGGCTGCGGAGCACGTCGCCGGGCTTGTGCATGTCGTTCCACAGCTTGCTGGTGATAAACAACTCGTCCCGGCGCACCAGGCCCGAGGAGAGTACCCGGCGCAGCGCCCGGCCGATCTCCTTTTCATTGCCGTAGACCGAGGCGCAGTCAATGTGGCGATAGCCCAGGGCAATGGCTTCTTCAACGGCGTCCGCCACCTGCTGGGGGGGAACATGGTCGCTGCCAAAGGTACCCAGGCCGATGGCGGGCATATGGGCCCCGGTGTTGAGCAGCTTACAGGGCACCTTGTCCGGATCGATGCCATCCGGGGCCAAGGCAAAGGGGATTTGGGTTTGCATGGGGACCTCCTTATGCGGATCAGGGTAATGGGGAGACAAGAGCTAAACGATTCGCGCTAAAGGTTAAAAAAACTTCCCCGGATTTGCAGACGTGAAAAGGAGGGCACAAAAACTACAAACCCGGGGAAGGGGAAACGCAAGGATTTAAGGGATGAGCAGCTGGGAACGGAGACGGCGAACGGTGGGATAATTGTCCCAGTCGCCGGCCATGCGGCGCAAAAGCAGGCGTGCGGTTTCCTCGCCCAGCTCATCCATGGGCTGCACCACCATGCTGATGGGAGGGCGGAGGATGCGGGAAACGTCCAGGTTGTCATAGCCAACCATTTCCGGGACGGGGGCCTGGCGGTCCTGGCGCTCATATAGGGCGGTGAGGGCGCCCAGCATCATATCGTAGTTGGTAAGGAACAGGGCGCCGGGCGGATTGTCCATGGCCATAAGTTCTTTGAAGAGCCGGTAGCCGCTTTCGCTGTCGTAGGCGCCGGTTTTGATGATGGCGGGGTCCTCCGGCAGGGAATAGGCCTCCAGGGCCCTGCGGTAGCCGGTGAGCCGCTCTTCGGCAGTGGAAATGGTGAGGGGCCCGGTGATGATGCCGATGCGCCGGTGGTCGTGAAGGATCAGATGCTCCACCGCGTCGTAGGATACGTTGGTGTTGTTGGCCAGCACCTTGTCGCAGGGAAGGCCGGCCACCGTCCGGTCTACCAGCACCAGGGGCAGGGTCCGGTCCATCAGCTCCCGAAATTGGTGAAAATCCTCCTCATAAAGGGCTTCGGGCACCAACACCAGCCCGTCGATGCCTGCGTCCAGGAGGAAGCGTAGCTTTTTGAGCTCCAGCTCCCGGTCGAAATTATAGCTGCAAATAACGGTATGGTAGTCGGCCTGCTGAAGAAGGGTGTCCATCCGGGAGACGATGCGGGAAAAAAACGGGCTGTCAATGGTGGGGAGCAATACCCCCACAGTCATGGAACGGTTGGTCTTTAGGCTGCGGGCAGCCCGGTTTACCTTATAATCCAGAACCTGGATGGCTTCGGCGATGCGGGTGCGGTTTTCCTCCAGCACATTGCCGCCGTTGAGGTACTTGGATATGGTGGCAATGGAAAGGCCGGTATATTTTGCCACGTCTTTAATGGTAGACATGCTTGCCTCCGAAACAGAAAGGCGGAATTTCGCCCGGTGGGGGGCACGGTGCCCGGCAGGATAAAGCGAAACCTTTTGCTCAATTTAGTGTATCACCAGCGAAAGCGCCATGTCAAGCAGGAGTAAAAAAGATTGAGGAAAATCGATCATCCGGGGGGTTATCCATAAAATAAACCAATAGCTTGCAGCGGGGAAAGGAATATTGTGGGAAAACGGGCTATTGACAAGGCAAAAGGGGTATGCTACAATCCCCTTAAGCTAAACGATACGCGCTGTATATTTTAGAACTTAAAAAAATTATAGCAATACGTTCTACCCTGACAAAATCCAGAAAATTCCATCGTTCCAACCCAAGCGTTTTCGAAAGACCTTCGAAGGCTTGCGTCCTTTATTCCGTATCGACTAGAGGTGGTCCCATGGCTGAAAACCTGATCCAAATGGAGCATATCCACAAATACTTTCCCGGCGTCCACGCCCTCAACGACGTACACCTTTCCGTAAACGCGGGGGAGGTTCACGCGCTGATCGGGGAAAACGGCGCGGGGAAATCCACCCTGATGAAGGTGCTCAACGGCATCTACAAAAAAGACGGCGGCCGCATCCTCTATAAAGAGAAAGAGGTGGAGCTGGACGGGCCGGAGTCGGCCCAAGCCCTGGGCATCGGCATGATCCACCAGGAGCTGAACCTCATGCCCCACCTGACCGTGGCCCAGAACATCTTCATCGGCAAAGAGCCCATGCGCCTGGGCCTGTTCATCGACGCGGTCAAGGCCAACGCCGAGGCCCAGAAGCTGTTGGACTCCCTGAACATCCGCATCGACGCCACCGCCCTGGTGGGCAGCCTGAGCGTGGCCAAGCAGCAGCTGGTGGAGATCGCCAAGGCCCTTTCCTACGACAGCGAGCTGCTGGTCATGGATGAGCCCACCGCCGCCCTTACCGAGAGCGAGATCGTGGAGCTGTTCAAGTTCATCCGCCAGCTCAAGGCCAAGGGCCACGGCATCATCTACATATCCCACCGGCTGGAGGAGCTTTGGGAGATCTCCGACCGGGTGACGGTCATGCGGGACGGCCAGTATGTGGATACGGTGAATACCGCGGACGTGACCAAGGAGGACATCATCAATATGATGGTGGGCCGGGTCATCTACGAGGACCCCAAGCAAAAGAGCAACGTGCCCCCGGACGCGCCGGTGGTGCTGGAGGCCCGGCACCTGGTGGCCAAGAACGTGAAGGACGTATCCTTCACCCTCCATAAGGGGGAGATTCTGGGCTTTGCGGGGCTCATGGGCGCCGGCCGCACGGAGACGGTGCGGGCCCTGTTCGGCGCGGACCCGCTGGAGAGCGGGGAAGTGTATCTCCACGGGAAAAAGGTGGAGATCCGTTCCCCCAGCGACGCGGTCAAGCACGGCATCGGGTATCTGAGCGAGGACCGCAAGGCCTTCGGCCTGGCCACGGGCCTGTCGGTTCGGGAAAACACGGTAATGGCCTATTTGGAAAAGTTCACCCGGGGCCTGTTTGTAAACGACCGGCAGGTGGATAAGACCACCAGCCAATATGTGGATCAGATCGGCATCAAGACCCCGTCCAACCGGCAGCTGATCAAGAACCTGTCCGGCGGCAACCAGCAAAAGGTGGTCATCGCCAAATGGCTGGTGCGGGACTGCCAGGTGCTCATCTTCGACGAGCCCACCCGGGGCATCGACGTGGGAGCCAAGAGCGAGATCTACAAGCTGATGAACCAGCTGGCCGCCCAGGGCAAGTCCATCATCATGATTTCATCGGAGCTGCCGGAGCTATTGCGCATGAGCGACCGGATCCTGGTGATGAGCGAAGGCCGCGCGGCAGGCGAGTTGGATATCTCCGAGGCCACCCAGACGGCCATCATGCATTACGCGACTATGAATATGTGAGGGAAACATCATGGCAAACAGGAAATTCGAATGGAGCAAGCTGCTGGCCCCCCTGGTACTGGTACTGCTGTACATCTTTTTCTCCATCTTCGGCAACAACTTTTTCTCCAAGGATTATCTCATCAATATCCTGGACGGTTCCTATTATATCGGCTTCATGGCCATCGGCGTGACCTTTGTCATCATCACCGGGGGCATCGACCTTTCCCTGGGCACCACCATGATGTGCGCGGCCCTGTTGGGAGGCGCCGCCTACAATACCTGGCAATGGCCCATGTGGCAGTGCCTATTGTTTGTGGTGTTTGTGGCCACGGTGATCGGCCTGATCAACGGCGTGCTCATCGCCTACCTGAACCTACCCCCCTTCATCGCCACCCTGGGCACCCAGATGATGGGCATGGGCTTTGGCGCCATCGTCACCAAGGTGCAGACCATGCGCTATCCCACCTTCGGCACGGCGGACGGCTGGTTCAAGAACGTATTCTATAAGACCACCGACGGCTTCCCCGTGGGGGTGCTGTGGCTGGCCGGGTTCTTCCTGATCGCCCTGCTGCTCCTCAACAAGACCCGCTTCGGCCGCTATACCTTTGCCATCGGCTCCAACCGGGAGGCGGCCCGGCTCTCGGGCATCAAGGTGCAGCGCTGGCTGGCCGGCATCTACACCTTCTGCGGGTTCTGCTGCGGCCTGGCCGGGGTGTTCTACGCGGCGGTGTATACCTCCATCATCCCCAGCACCGGCAACGGCCAAGAATTGCTGGGCATCGCGGGCGTGGTCATCGGCGGCACCAGCATGAGCGGCGGCGTGGGCACCCTGAGCGGCTCCATCATCGGCGTGTTCGTCATGAGCGTGCTCAAGCAGGGCCTCATGTCCATGGGTCTGCAAAGCCACTGGCAGACCTTCTTCACCGGCCTGGTGGTCATCGGCGCCGTGCTGCTGGATCAATACCGTCTCAAGCAGGCCGGCAAGGTGAAAAAAGTCTGATCCCCATTCATTCCGCTCTTGAGGGGCCTATGCCCCTTTAGATAAAACAAACCAATAAAGCAGGAGGAAACAAACACAATGAAAAAATGGATGGCACTCCTCTTGGTCTTGGCGTTGATGTTCACAGCATTTGCCTGCGCGCAGCCCGCCGCTCAGACCGCAACCCCCGCCGAAGAAGCCCCCGCTTCCGAAGCGCCCGCTGAAGTCCCTGCGGAAGAAGCGACCGAAGCCCCCGCAGACGGAACCCCCTATATCGCCGTAGTCTCCAAGGGCTTCCAGCATAAGTTCTGGCAGACCGTGTACCAGGGCTCCCTGGACGCCGCTGCGGAATACGGCGTGGAGATCACCTTTGAAGGGCCTCCCTCCGAGTCCGACATCGCCGAGCAGGTGAACATGCTCAACGCCGCCCTGGCCAAGAACCCTGCCGCCCTGTGCCTGGCCGCTCTGGATACCGAATCCGTCACCGAGCAGCTCAACGACTGCGTGGCCAAGGGCATCCCGGTCATCGGCTTTGACTCCGGCGTACCCAACGCCCCCGAAGGCTCCATCCTGTCCACCGCCTCCACGGATAACGAGGCTGCCGGCGCCCTGGCTGCCGAGACCATGTATGGCATTAAGAGCATCAGCGCCGCCATCGCCGCCGCCACCAAGGACGCCCCCGTGGTGCTCAGCGTCATCAGCCAGGATGCTACCTCCGCTTCCATCACCGGCCGTACCACCGGCTTTGTGAACAAGATGTTCGAGCTGTGCGAAGCGGCCCAGCCCGGCCTGGTGGCTGTGACCGGCCACGATGTGTGGAATAAGCCCTCCAGCTCCGGCGACGTGGCCGTGGAGATCCTGGTCTCCATCGCCGCCTCCACCAACGTTTCCGATTGCCAGACTGCGGCCCAGGCTGTGATCCAGCGGGAGCCCATCGGCGTGTTCTGCACCAACTCCGGCTCTGTGGACGGCATGTTGGCCGCCACGGCGGACGGCTCCGACCTGGATCGTGAAAACGGCCGCTATAAGGACATGGTGGTCGTGGGCTTCGACTCCGGCGCCACCCTGCTCAACGCGGTGCGGAACCAGTGGTTCCACGGCGCTGTGACCCAGGATCCCTACATGATCGGCTACTATGCGGTTGAGCTGGCCGTCAAGGCCATGAACGGCGAGACCCTGGATGAGATCGTGGACACCGGCTGCCAGTACTACACCTACCAGAACATGGATGATCCCGCCATCGCGGCCCTGCTCTACGAGTAAGCCGGCGGCATCCATCCCATACCCATATCGACCCTGCGGCCTGCCCTTGCGGGCAGGCCGCGTTTTCCCCAAAGGGACGGCTCTTGTTGATCCATGCCGGCGGCTGGCCGGCTGCTGGAGGATACCAAACCATGCTCAACCATATTCCCCATTTGCTCACCCCCGAATTGGTGAAGGCCCTGTGCGAAATGGGCCATAGCGATACCATCGTATTGGCGGACGCCAACTTTCCCGGGGCCATGATCGCCCGGGCCCGGGGGGCGCTGCTGCTGCGGGCGGACGGCCACGGCGTGCCGGAGCTGCTGGACGCCATCTTGGAGCTGATGCCCCTGGATACCTATGTGGACCAGCCGGTCCGCATGATGGAGAAAATGCCCTGCGACCGGGAGCTGGAGATCCCGGTGCTGGAGACCTACAAGCGCATCGTGGCCCATTACGACCCCCGGGGGGCGGCGGCCATCGGCGCATATGAACGCTTCGCCTTCTACGAGGAGGCAAAAAAAGCCTTTTGCATTGTACAGACCGGCGAGACTGCGGTCTATGCCAACCTGATCCTGCAAAAGGGCGTGATTCAGGCTGATCCTGGGTTAAAGGCCCGTTATTTACAATATTAGGCGAATACGCCGTATCCATTCAATATATAGGAGGAAGCATATGAACCGGTACCATACCGCATATCCCAAGCTGGGCATCCGCCCCTGCATCGACGGCCGACGCAACGGCGTACGGGAAGGATTGGAAGCGCAGACCATGGGCATGGCCCTGGCTGCAAAGGCATTGATCGAAGAGAACCTCCGCTATCCCAACGGGGAGCGGGTAGAGGTGGTTATCGCGGATACCACCATCGGCGGGGTGGCGGAAGCCGCCATGTGCCAGGCCAAGTTTGAGCGGGAGGGGGTCGGGGTCACCCTGACGGTATCCCCCTGCTGGTGCTACAGCACCGAGGTCATGGACCAGGACCCCACCACCATCAAGGCGGTATGGGGCTTCAACGGCACGGAGCGGCCGGGGGCGGTGTTCTTGGCGGCGGTGCTGGCGGCCTATGCCCAGAAGGGCTGGCCGGCCTTCGGCATCTACGGCCACGACGTGAAGGACGCCAAGGACCAGGAGATCCCCGCGGACGTGCGGGAAAAGATCCTGCTCTTTGCCAAGGCGGGCATTGCCGCCAAGTGTATGCGGGGCAACAGCTATTTGCAGATCGGTTCCATGTGCATGGGCATCGCGGGCAGCATCCTGAACCAGGACCTGCTCCAGGAATACTTCGGAATGCGCAGCGAGTCCGTGGATGAGACCGAGATCCTCCGCAGGATGGATAAGGGCATCTACGACCACGAGGAGTTTGAAAAGGCCCTGGCCTGGACCCGGGCCCACTGCCAGGAGGGCTTTGACAAGAACCCGGCGGATATGCAGTTCAGCCGGGAGGAGAAGGATGCCCAGTGGGAATTTGTGGTCAAGAACATGCTCATCGTGCGGGACCTTATGATCGGCAATCCCCGCTTGGCGGAAATGGGCTTCATCGAGGAGAGCTGCGGCCACAACGCCATCGTAGGGGGCATCCAGGGCCAGCGCCAGTGGACGGACTACAAGCCCAACTTCGATTTCCTGGAGGCCATGCTCAACAGCCAGTTCGATTGGAACGGCTGCCGGGAAGCCTTTGTGCTGGGCACGGAAAACGATACCCTCAACGCCATGACCATGCTCTTTGAGCACCTGCTCACGGACCGGCCCGGCATCTTCGCGGACGTGCGCACCTATTGGAGCCCGGAGGCGGTGGAGCGGGTCACCGGCGGCAAGCGGCTCACGGGCCGGGCGGCCAACGGCATCATCCACCTGATCAACTCCGGCGCCGCCTCCCTGGACGGCACCGGCGCGGTCAGCGACAGCCACGGCCAGCCGGTGATCAAGCCCTTCTGGGAGATGGACGAGGCGGACGCCGACGCCTGCCTGGCGGCCACGGATTGGTGCCCGGCGGATCAGTTCTATTTCCGCGGGGGCGGCTATTCCAGCCACTTCAAGGCCGGCACCCGGGGCGGTATGCCCGTGACCATGGCCCGCCTGAACATGGTAAAGGGCCTGGGGCCGGTGCTGCAGCTGGCGGAGGGCTATACCTGCGAGCTGGATCCGGAGATCCACGCGGCCCTGGATAAGCGCACGGACCCCACCTGGCCCACCACCTGGTTCGCCCCCCGGCTTACCGGCAGCGGCGCCTTTACGGACGTATACAGCGTCATGGCCAACTGGGGCGCCAACCACGGGGCCTTCTGCTACGGCCACATCGGGGATAAGCTGATCACCCTGGCGGCCATGCTGCGGATCCCGGTCTGTATGCACAACGTGCCCAAGGAGCGGATCTTCCGGCCCTCCACCTGGGCGGCCTTTGGCACCGAGGACCTGGAGGCTGCGGATTACCGGGCCTGCGCGGCGTTGGGGCCCCTGTACAAGGCGTAACGCATTCCAAACAGCCACACCGGGGGCGGCGGGGCATAGGCCGTGCCGCCCCTTTTTCATTCAGCAAGGGAGGAGCATATGGCAAAACGCAACCTGCTGGCCTTTGACCTGGGGGCCAGCAACGGCCGGGCGATCCTGGGCCGCTTTGACGGGGAACGGCTGGAGATGGAGGAGCTGCACCGCTTCGAGACCCCCTCCACGGACCTGAACGGCGTGCTCTATTGGGACGCGCCGGCGATCTTTACCCACATGAAAGGGGCGTTGGCCAAGTTTGCCGCCCTGGATCAGGGGCCCCTCCAGGGCCTGGGCATCGACACCTGGGGGGTGGATTACGGGCTGCTGGACAAAAACGGCAACCTGCTGGGCCTGCCCCGGTGCTATCGGGACGCCACGGACCAGGATGTGGAGGCGGTGCACCGCATCGTCCCCCAGCGGACCCTGTTCCAGCGCACGGGCATCAACGCCATGAACTACAATACCGCCTATCAGCTCTACCGCCGCAAGCGGGAGGGGGACGGGACCCTTTCGGCCGCCAAGACCCTGCTGTTTATGCCGGACCTGCTGGGCTATTTCCTCTGTGGGGAACAGGCCACGGAATATACCATCGCCACCACCAGTATGCTCTACGACGGCAGCCGCCGGGATTGGGACCGGGAGACCCTGGTCCAATTGGGCCTGCCGGACGTGTTTACGCCCATCCAGCAAAGCGGCGCCCAGCGGGGGCCTCTGCTGCCCCAGATCTGCCGGGAAACCGGCGTCAATCCCGCCATGCTGTGCGCGGTGGGAGGCCACGATACCGCCTCGGCGGTGGCGGCAATTCCCAGCCAGGGGAATTTCGCCTTCTGCTCCAGCGGCACCTGGTCCCTGTTCGGGGTGGAGACCGACGCCCCGGTGCTGGACGAGGCCGCCTATGTGGGGGGCTTCTCCAACGAGGGCACCGTGCAGGGGGGCTTCCGGCCCCTCAAGAGCATCATGGGCCTTTGGCTGATCCAAGAATGCCGCAGGGAGTGGAACCGGGAGGGCATGGCCCTTTCCTGGGACGACATCGTGGCGGCGGCCCAAACGGCGGAACCCTTCCGCTCCATCCTGGACGTGGATTATGGGGAATTTTACGGGGCCGGGGATATGCCCGGCAAGATCCGGGCCTATTGCCAAAGGACCGGCCAGCCCCAGCCCGAAACCGTGGGTCAGTTTGCCCGGTGCATCTATGAAAGCCTGGCCCTCAAATACCGCTATGGGGTGGAAATATTGGAGGCCATGAAGGGCCAGCCCCTTAGCGCCCTGCACATCGTAGGGGGCGGCATCCAGAATAAGCTCCTCAACCAAATGGCCGCCAACGCCACCGGCCGGCTGGTGCGCACCGGCCCCATCGAGGGGGCGGCCATGGGCAACCTGCTGCTGCAGGCGGTGGCCCTGGGGGATTTGGCGGATATAACCCAGGTTCGGGAGGTAGCCGCCCGGTGCGTGGAGCTCACCCAATATGAACCCGACCAGACAGCCCCCTGGCAGGACGCCTATGGCCGGCTGCTGGACCTGATGCAAAAGGAGGCAGAAACACCATGATCGATATGAAACGCTGGGAAGAACTGGCGGCCGCCCGGGTACATGCCCGGCCCCAGGCCCCGGGCCTGCTCCAGGGCAAGCTGGCCATCGTGACCGGCAGCGCCCAGGGCTTTGGCAAGGGCATTGCGGAGGCCCTATATCGGGAGGGGGCGTGCGTGGCCATCGCGGACCTGAACGAGCCCCTGGCCCAGGCCGTGGCCGCGTCCCTGGGGGAGCGGGCCTTTGCGGTGAAGGTAAACGTGGCGGAGGAGGAAAGCGTGGCCGCCATGATCCAGGCCACGGTGGAGCGCTTCGGCGGCCTGGACCTGCTCATTTCCAACGCGGGAGTGCTCCGGGCGGGCTCCCTGGACGAGCTGGAAAAGCGGGATTTTGAATTCGTCACCGCCATCAACTATACCGCCTTCTTCACCTGCGTCAAATACGCCCAGCGGATCATGCGGGCCCAGCACCAGGCGGATCCCGGCTGGTGGGGGGATATCATCGAGATCAACAGCAAATCCGGCCTGGCGGGCAGCAATAAAAACTTCGCCTATGCAGGCGGCAAATTCGGCGGGGTGGGGCTGGTGCAGAGCTTCGCCATGGAGCTGGCCCCCTATCACATCAAGGTAAACGCCATCTGCCCGGGGAATTATTACGACGGCCCCCTGTGGAGCGACCCGGAAAAGGGCCTGTTCGTCCAATACCTGCGGGCAGGCAAGGTGCCGGGGGCCAAAACCTTGGAGGATGTGCGGGCCTATTACCTGAGCAAATCCCTCATCCAGCGGGGCTGCCTCCCGGAGGACGTGGCCAAGGCGGTTTTCTACGCCGTGGACCAGACCTATGAGACCGGCCAGGCCATCCCGGTGACCGGGGGCCAGATCATGCTGCACTGAGGATCGCCTATGGAATATTCCATCCTACAGCGGCTCAACGCCCCAAGCCGGGCGGACCGGCTCCAGGCCCTCCAAGCCCTGGCGGCGGGGGCCGCCTTCCCCCAGCCGGACCCCCGCATGATCAACAACCACATCCATACCACCTATTCCTTCTCCCCCTATTCCCCTGCGGCGGCCATCTATGGGGCCCGGGAAGCCGGCCTGTGTACCGCCGGGATCATTGACCATGATTCCGTGGGCGGGGCGTGGGAGTTTATGGAGGCGGGCAGGCTGGCGGGCATCCCCACCACGGTGGGGGTGGAGCTGCGGGTCCGCTTCGACGAGACCCCCTTCCTCCACCGGCGCACCAACAACCCGGACCAGGACGGCCTGAGCTATATGCTCATCCACGGCATCCCCCACGAAAACCTCCCCAAGGTCCAGGCTTGGTTCGCCCCCCTACGGGAAGCCCGGAACCTGCGCAACCAGAAAATGGTAGACAGGATCAACCGGCTCTATGGGCCCCAGGGGGTATCGCTGGACTTTGCCCGGGACGTGCTGCCCCTATCCATGTACCACGACGGGGGCACGGTGACCGAGCGGCACCTGATGCTGGCCCTGGCCCGGCAGCTTTTGCGCCTGCAGGGCGGCCCCAAGGCCCAGCCCGGCACCTATGCGGCCATGCTGGAGGAATTCGATCTGGTGGGCCGGCTGAAACAGGAATGCATCCCCCGGGTCTATATCGACGCCCGGGAGGAATGTCCCCTTTTGTCCCAGTGCATCCAATTCGCCAGGGAGATGGGCTGCATCCTGGCCTATTCCTACCTGGGGGATGTGACCGTATCCGTGACCGGGGACAAAAAAGCCCAGAAATTCGAGGACGATTATCTGGACGACCTGTTTGCGGACCTGGCGGACCGGGGAATCCGGGCCATCGCCTACGCCCCCACCCGCAATACGGACCCGCAGCTCCAGCGGCTTCGGGCCCTGTGCCGGCGATACGATATGCTGCAGCTGAGCGGGGAGGACATCAATTCCCCCCGGCAATCCTTCCGCACCCAAAGGATGGAGGACCCCCAGTTCGCCAACCTGATCCAAAGCACCTGGGCCCTGATCCAGCATGAGCAGGGCCAGGACACCCTGCGCCCCTACCTTTGATCCCATCTACATCCGGCGAAGGCCCCCTTCGCAGAAAGGCAGGATACCAACTATGCAAACCAAGGCAGTACGGCTTTACGGCGTAAACGACCTGCGCCTGGAAACCTTTGAACTAAGCCCCATCGGCGACGACGGCGTCCGCTGCCAGGTGGTATCGGACAGCCTGTGCATGTCCAGCTACAAGGCCGCCGCCCAGGGGGCAGCCCATAAGCGGGTGCCGGACAACGTGGCGGAAACCCCCATCATCATCGGCCACGAATTCTGCGGCCGGGTGGTGGAGGTGGGCAAAAACTGGGCCCATAAATTCAAGCCCGGGGACGGCTTCGTCATCCAGCCCGCCCATTCCTACCAAGGCGCCCTGACCGCCCCCGGCTATTCCTTCCCGGAATGCGGCGGGGACGCCACCTATGTGAACATCCCCTGGGAGATCCTGCATATGGATTGCCTGCTGCCCTATCGCAGCGACACCTATTTCTACGGCTCCCTGGCGGAGCCCATGAGCTGCGTCATCGCCACCTTCCACGCCATGTATCACACCCGGGACGGGGAATATGTGCACGACATGGGGATCGTGGAGGGCGGCCGTATGGCCCTGTTGGCGGCGGTGGGGCCCATGGGCCTGGGGGCCATCGACTATGCCCTGCATTGCGACCGGCGGCCCAGCCTACTGGTGGTGACGGATATCGACGAAGCCCGGCTTCAGCGGGCCCAAAGCCTATACACCATCCAACATGCCCGGGAGTGCGGGGTGGAGCTGCACTATGTGAACACCGGCAACGCCACGGACCCTGTGGCGGCCTTACAGGCCCTGTCCGGGGGCCAGGGCTATGACGACGTGATCTGCTTTGCCCCGGTGCGGCCGGTGGTGGAGCAGGCGGACGCCATCCTGGCCACGGATGGCTGCCTGAACTTTTTCGCCGGCCCGGGAAACACCGGCTTTTCCGCCATGGTGAACTTCTACAACGTGCACTACAACCGCACCCATGTGGCCGCCACCTCCCACGGCAACACCGACGACATGCGGGAGGCCATCGCTATGATGAACCAGGGCAAGATCAATCCCGCCACCATGATCACCCATGTGGGTGGGCTGGACAGCGTGGTGGAAACCACCCTGAACCTGCCCCATATCCCCGGCGGGAAAAAGCTGGTGTATCCCCACATCTCCCTGCCCATGACCGCCCTTGCCGATTTCCCGGAAAAGGGCCGTACCGATCCCCTTTTCGCCCGGCTGGCGCAGATCGTGGCGGATCACCAGGGGCTTTGGTGCGGGGCTGCGGAACGGTATTTGCTGGAGAACGCCAAGCCCATAGAATAGCCGGCGCTACATAGGCGAAGGGCCCGCGGGGGGGGGCGGCGGCGTTTGCCGGGCCGGGCCCGCCCCCG
>UQOG01000017.1 GCA_900542615.1 uncultured Eubacteriales bacterium
ACGGGCCCCCAGGGCCGCCAAACCAAAGGCCGGGGCCGGGGCCAAGCCCCCAGCCCCGGCCTTCCGGGCGCGAAGCGCCCCGCCGCCGCCCCCCCGCGGCCCCGGCCCTCCCGGAAGGGAGGAGGGGAAAGGGGGCGGCTAGCCCGGGTACCGGGCTAGGTCCTCCCCCTGGCCGGCGGCCTGGGGATGGAGCCGGTAGAGCTGGATGGCGGTCTCCAGGGCAAAGCGCTCCTGGGCCACCCGGGGATCCAGGCCGGTGAGCTCCTTGACCCGCTTGAGCCGGTAGACCAGGGTGTTGTAGTGGGTGAAGGTGAGCTCGGAGAGCTTTTTCAGATTGCCTCCGCACTGGAAATAGGCTTCCAGCACCGGTATAAACTCCACGTTCCGGGTCTCCTTGGGGTCCAGCAGGGGGCCGATGGTCTCTTGGATATAGGCTTGGATCTCCGCGTCCGGATCGTCGGCGTAGATCAGCCGGAACAGGCCGATCTGATGGAAGCCCAGGATACAGCTTTTTTCATCCTGGGAGCTGGCGCATAGCCTTAGGGCGGTCTGGGCCTGCTTGGCGCTTTGCAGCAGGCCCTGAAAGCCGGGCCTGGGGTTGCCATAGCCCGCTTGAAACCGCAGGTCCGGGGCGTGGCGCTGCAAGCCGGCCATGATCCGCTCCAGCAGCTGGGTTACCTCCCCCAGCCGGTTTTTCCCCTTCGGCGCGTTCAATAGCAGCAGGTGTTCCGCCCCATCCTGGACGTGGAGGCAGTTGACCTCCAGGGCCCGGAACATATCCTCTACCTCCTCAAAGTGCATGGCCCGTTCCGGGGCCTTGGTGTGGACGTCTCCGGCCTCGGCGATGCGGATGCGGATCACCATGTGGACGTGATCCAGGACCAGGCAGGGCCCCGGGCTGCGGTGGGCCTCCTTGGCGGGCTCCGCCGGGGCGGCGCGAAGCAGGCGGGCAAAATAATCGTCCAGGGCCTTGGCGGAGTCCCGGCTGTTGCGGGTTTGGGCGATTTCCAGGGAAACCGAGCGGGCGATTAGCTCCACGGTCTCCAGGTGAGCTGGGGTGATGGGGGTATCCGTGGGGTAGACGAAGATCTGGCCATATACCTCATCCCCCACATGGATGGGCCGGTGGGTAGGCTGGGGCAGGGACTCCTTGCCCCGGAGGCTGGCGATGGATTGGCCCCGCTTGGTGAGAAAGCGGGCGTTGCGGCCGTTGATGGTGTCGCAGATCAGCACGGAATTGCTTACCAGCTGGGACAGCATCCGGGCAATGCCCACCAGGTCCGCGCCCCCCGCCAGGAGGGAGAGCACCACCTCGTCCAGGGCCCGGGCCTGGGCCAGATAGGCCGCCTGCTTTTCCAACAGGGCGTCAGTGACCCCTTTGAGCACGCCGGCCAGGGTGACGCCCCGGGCCAGCTGGATCACCGGCAGGCGAAGCTGGTCGGCCTCCCAAAGGAAATCCGGGGAAAAATCCGGCAGGCTCACGGCGGGGCGCAGGCAGATGGCGGAGATGCCCAGCTGGCGCAGCCGGTGGACGAAGTCCGTGGACAGGGCGGGCGGCGCCTCGATCCAGGTCCAGTCCACCAGGAACAGCTCGCCGGGATGGGCCGGGGCCACGATATCCGGCGCGCCGGCCAGGGTGGCGCCGGTGACCAGGTTGGATAGGCCTTGGCTGCCGGCCAGGACCTTGGAATTTTGCAAAATGGGCAAATGCAATAAATCCTGCAAGGATATGCCTAAAGGAAGGAGATTAGGACGTGATTCCTGTAACAAATCGAAGGCCCTCCTTCAAATTGGTGTATTTCAACAAAAGAATACCATTAGATTTGTATAAAGTCAACATAGACAACTGGCATAAGATGGCCGATAATAGTTACATAACAAAATTGTCTTGACAAAACATCAGCGCTGATCATCCAAACACAAACAACCGACCAACCAGAACCAATCCAGACCAGACAGGAACCAATTTTTTGTAGCGGCACACAAAGGCTGTGTGGGTGTGCTAAATTTTCCTTTCTACATGTGCAACTCAATTATGCATCAAGGAGGCGAACGCAATGGCAACGATCGACAAAATGGAACAACAACTCAGGCCGCCGACCATTGGGCTAAAGCCCTATGAACCCAAGGTAATTCCCCTGATCACCGGCGAAGACATGTTGGTGCGGGAGATCACCCGGGATGAAGTCCCGCTCATTTTGGAAACCATCGAGCCCCTCATGAAGCAGCCCAAGGACTTCTACGACATTGTGGCGGCCCGTATCTATGCCGAGCTGCTGGGCATGTACCGCTATCGGGTACAGGATGAATATTTCTTCGTAGGCGCCATCGACGGCGAGATCGCAGGTGTTGTCAACGGCCGCCTGGTCAATAAAAAGATCGGCATGAGTTACCATACCATGACCCTGCGCCGGGGCCTTCGGGTAGGCGCCCAGCTGTTTGCCGCCAAGATGGAATACCACTTCGACTTCATGGATCAGGACGAGGTTTGGATCGTGGCGGAAAGCCCCAACGGCTTCAAACGCTGGATGATTGAATACGAGCTGGAATCCCGGCCCGAGTGCCCCCATGAGCTGGGTGGCGTGCCCACCTACGTACTCACCCGGGCCCTGTGGGAGAAGCATAAGGCAAACAAGAACGTGGGCATCCGTCCCGCATTCGAAGATGTCATCAAGGCAAACGAGGTTCTGCGCAAGCCCGCGAAAATCAGCGTCTAAGCGCTGGAGAAAGGAAGTGGAAACATGCGTCAGGTAGGAATAGTTGGCGTAGGGCATACCAAATTTGGCAAGCATAACGGCACCTTCTTGGAAATGATCAGCGAAGCCGCCCTGCAGGCCATGGACGATGCCGGCGCCAAGACCGGCGAAAATAACGTCATCGATCAGGTGTTCGTAGCCAGCATGGGCGCGGGCATGATCAACCGGATCAGCGGCTCCGCCTCCGCACTGGTAGATACCTTGGACATCCGTCCTGCTATGGCCGAGTGCATTGAGAACGGTCCTGCGTCCGGCGCATCGGGCATCAAGCTGGGCTATATGGCTATCGCCTCCGGCATGTGCGACTGCGTGCTGGTGGTAGGCGGCGAGCAGATGCGGGTGGTAAGCGGCTGGGAAGCCACGGACTTTGTAGCCACCATGCTCCATCCGGAAGCAGAATATAAATACGGCGCCACGCTGCCCTCCTTCGCGGGCATGTTCACCCGGCTTTGCATGGAGAAATATGGCGTTGAAAGCAGAGACTTGGCTATCATCTCCGTAAAGAACCATGAAAACGCAATGCATAATCCCTGCGCTCATATCCATCGCCGGGCTGTGCTGGAGCGGATTACCAACCCGGCCTACATCAACGCCACCAACCCCATCGTGGCGGATCCCCTTCGCCAGTTCGATATGTGTCCGGTGAGCGACGGCGCCGCCGCTGTGCTGCTGGTGGCTAAGGATAAGCAGGAAGAACTGGGCTTTGGCGATAAGAAGTTCATCCGGATCGCCGGTATTTCCAGCGCAACCGATACCCACGTGGTGGCCAACCGCGCGGTACCCACGGACCTGTTGGCCGTGCGCACCGCTGCCCAGAAGGCTTACAAGATGGCGGGTATGGGTCCCGAGGATATCGATGTGGCGGAGCTGCACGACGCCTTCCTGATCCTGGAGATCGTGGAGAGCGAGGAAGTGGGCTTCTTCAAGCGGGGCGAAGGCCATATCGCCGCCCGCAACGGCGAAACCCGTATCGGCGGCAAAATGCCCATCAACCCCTCCGGCGGCTTGAAGGCCAAGGGCCATCCCCTGGGCGCCACGGGCGTATCCCAGGTGGTGGAGCTGGTCCGGCAGCTGCGGGGCGAGGCGGACGGCCGCCAGGTGGAAGGCGCCAAGACGGGCCTGGCCGTCAACTTCGGCGGCTTTGGCAACAACGTGGTCGCCACCATTGTGACGACGGACTAAGGAGGCAAGGATATGGAACAACTCTACGCATATAAATGCAATAAGTGCGGCAAGCTGCACCATCCCCATTACATTGTCTGCCAGAATCCGGCGTGCGAAAGCAGGGAGTTTACCCCCGAAGTGCTGGAGGGCAAGTGCAAGCTCCTTACCTGGACCCGGGTTTACAACCTGCCTGAAGGCTATATGAAGCCCTGGCTGAATTTCGGCATCGTGCAGTTTGAAAACGGCGTGACCGCCATGGGTCAGATCGGCTTTGACGATATCGTAAACGGCATGGAGCTGGTCTCCACCGTGGATGTGGTCAAAGAGGGCGTGGGCCAGGATCAATACGGTTTCGTGTTCGTCAAACCATAAGGCGTGGAAGGGATACCCGCCTGGCAGGCGCCGGGCGGGGATTCTGCAAGGGCGGGGCTGAAAACCGCCCCCGCAGTCCAAAGCGGGCGGCCCGATCCGGCCGCCCCACCATACTGGAGGGATTTGTTTGATAAAACTTGAAGTTCGAAAAAATGCGTATTACGATTCCGTGACCCTGATGCTCATCTCCAAGGACGTTAAGAAGCTGGAAGGCATCGAAGAAGCCCTGGTGGGCATGGGAACGGAATTGAATCGGGAAATCGCGGCCAATCTGGGCCTGGACGCCCCGGGGTTCGAGGCGGTGGGGCCCAATGACTTTTTTGTGGCCGTCCGCTGCGGGGACGAGGCGGCGTTTACCAACGCCATAGAAACCGTGGATACCCTCATCAATAAAAAGGCGGACAGCGAGGCCGCGGCCTACACCCCCCCCACCCTGGAGGGAGCGTTGAAGATGGACCCCAATCTGAACATGGCGGTCATCTCCGTGCCGGGCAAGTTTGCGGCGGGGGTCGCCCAGGAGTGCCTGGATAAGAACATCCACGTGATGCTCTTTAGCGACAACGTGACCGTGGACGAAGAACGGGAACTGAAAACCTTTGCGGCGGAACGTGGTTTGCTGGTCATGGGCCCGGATTGCGGCACGGCCATCATCAACCACGTGCCTTTGGCGTTTGCCAACGTGGTAAAGCCGGGGGGCATCGGCATCGTGGCGGCTTCCGGCACGGGCACCCAGGAGGTATCCTCCCTGGTGGACCAGCTGGGGGGCGGCGTATCCCAGGTGATCGGCACCGGCGGCCGGGACCTGAAGAAAGAGATCGGCGGCATCATGATGACCATGGGCCTGGAGTCCCTCATCGACGACGAGGCCACCAAGGTGATCGTGTTGATCTCCAAGCCCCCGGCCAAGGAGATCGCCACCCAGATCCTTACGCTGGCCACCAAGACGGATAAGCCCGTGGTGGTGTGCTTCATCGGCGGCGACCCGGCGGAGATCCGCTCCTTTGGCCTTCATGCGGCCCTGTCCCTGGAGGATGCGGCCTATAAGGCGGTGGCCCTATTGAAGGGCGAGGAGGTCAAGGACTTCGTGGGCTTCACCATGGGCCAGGCGGAGGCCGAGGCCCTGGCTAAGGAGGAGGCCGGCAAAATGGCCCCCAGCCAGCGGTATGTGCGGGGCTTGTTCACCGGCGGTACCCTTTGCGACGAGGCGATGAAGCTCCTGAAGGAAGGCCTGGGCCATATTTATTCCAACATCCCCTTGGACCCCGCGGATCTCATCGAGGAGGCCCGTACCGCCAAGAGCCGGGAGAACACCTTCCTGGATTTCGGCGACGACGCCTTTACCGTGGGCCGGCCCCATCCCATGATCGACCCCTCCCTGCGGGCTGAGCGGGTGATCACCGAAGGGGACGATCCCGAGACGGCCGTCATCTTTACGGATTGCGTCATCGGCTATGGCTCCCATCCGGACCCGGCTGAAGACCTGTCCGAGGCCATCCGCAAGGCAAAGGCCAACGCCCAGCAGGCGGGACGGCACATTACGGCGGTGGTCTCCGTGTGCGGCACGGAAGGCGATCCCCAGGGGCTCACAGCCACCCGGGAAAAGCTGCGGGCAGCCGGCGCGCTGGTATTCCCCTCCAATGCCCAGGCAACCCGTTTCGTGCAGCTGCTGCTGGGGAATCTTGCGTAGGAGGGAATTATGGCGAAATTGAACGAATTATACCAAAAAGAGCTCCATGTCGTAAACTTTGGCGTGGAAGCCTTCTATCAGGACCTCCTATCCCAGAACAAAAAGGCGGTACATGTCAACTGGAAGCCCGCCGCGGGAGGCGATCCCCGGCTGGCGGCCATGCTCCGCAAGCTCCACAGCGGGGAGCTGGGTGAAAAGATCGCCGCGGCCAACGCCGAGGCCCTCACCCGGATCCTCAACGCCCAGCCTACCCTGATCGGCCTGGGCACCGCAGGGGAGCTGCTGCCCGGCATGACCAAGAAGACCATCCTCCATGCGGGCCCGCCCATTACCTGGGACAGGATGAGCGGCCCGGTGCGGGGCGCCGTCATGGGCGGCCTGATCTACGAGGGATTGGCCAAGGACCTGAAAGAAGCGGAAGAGTTGGCGGCCTCCGGGGAGATCACCTTCGACCCCTGCCACCATCATAACGCGGTAGGCCCCATGGCGGGCGTGGTGACCTATTCCATGCCTGTATGGCGGATGAAGAACAAGGCCTTTGGCAACGAAGCCTATTGTACCTTTAACGAGGGCTTGGGCAAGGTGCTGCGCTTCGGCGCCTGCGACCAGGAGGTCATCGACCGGCTGAACTGGCTGGCTTCCGGCCTGTATCCGGTGCTGCGGGCAGCCATGGAGCAGATCGGGGAGATCGACATCAAGACCATGATCGCCCAGATCCTCCAGATGGGCGACGAGGGCCACAACCGGAATAAGGCGGGCACCTCCCTGCTGTTCCGGGAGCTGACCTTGGGCGTGCTGGAGACGGACTTCTCCAACCAGGAGAAGGAGGCGGCCCTGCGCTTCCTCAACAACAACGACCACACCTTCCTGAACATCTCCATGCCGGCCTGTAAGTGCACCATGGACGCCATCCAGGGGATCCCCTATTCCACGGTGGTGTCCACCATGTGCCGCAACGGCACGGACTTCGGTATCCGGATCGCGGGCCTTGGGGAAAAGCAGTGGTTCACTGCCCCGGCAGAGGCGGTGGACGGCCTTTACTTCCCGGGCTACACCGAAGCGGACGCCAACCCGGACCTGGGAGACAGCTGCATCACAGAGACCACCGGCATCGGCGGCTTCTGCATGGCGGCGGCCCCGGCCATCGTCCAGTTTGTGGGCGGCAAGGTCCAGGACGCCATCAATTACTCCCTGGAGATGTACGAGATCACCACCGGCGAAGGCTCCGCATACCGGATCCCCGCCCTGGACTTCCGGGGCAGCGCCACGGGCATCGACCTGCTGAAGGTGATCGAGACCGGCATCCGGCCCATTATCAATACGGGCATTGCCCACAAGGACTATGGCGTAGGCCAGATCGGCGCCGGCTTGGTACGGCCGCCGGCCGCCTGCTTCACCCAGGCCCTGGAGGCCTGCGCAAAGGCTTGGCTGGAATAGCCGGCCTTTAAACCGATTCCTTTTCTCCCACCCGGCCTAGGAGGCTGGGTGGGGTTTCGGGCGGTTCGCCCCGTTATCATCCTTGCCGCAGGTTCGCCGCGGCTACTAACTACCGTAAGGAGGTTTCGCAAATGAGCAAATGGTCTGATATTAAAATGTACGAACTCTCCATCCCCATTGGCATCAATACGCCCCCCTGGCCCACCTATGAGCCCTTGCAGATGAAATTCTTCAAGCGGCTGGCGCCCAACGGGGCCAACGGCCAGCTGATGACCCACTCCAACCACGTGGGCACCCACTTGGACGGCCCCCTGCATTTTGACACCGCAGGCCGGGATATGGCCTCCCTGGAGCTGACCAAGCTGTGCGCCCCCGGCGTGGTGGTAGACCTTTCCGACCAGGCTATGGACTGGGGCATTTATACCCCGGAAGATATTGAAAAGCGGGTAGAGGTGAAGGAAGGCGATATCCTGATCATCAACACCGGCTACCATAAGTATGGCTGGGATAGCCCCGAGGCGGATGAGCGCCGCTACATGCTCCGCCACCCCGGCCCCTGCCTGGACTTCGTCCGCTGGGTGCGGGAAAAGAAGCTGCGCTGGATCGGCGTGGACTGCGGCTCCGCAGACCACCCCATGAACACCAAGATCCGCGACTGGGAACCCATGGAGGCCGAAAAGTGCGACGCCGTGTTCAAAGAGCGCTATGGTAAGGGCCTCAACGACATCTATCCCTGGCCGGACCATTACCAGGCCATGCATATCGAGCTGTTCTGCAAGCCCTATGAAGCCATCCATGCCGAGTGCTTGGGCGGCCAGATCGACGAGCTCTCCAATAAGCGGGTCGTTATCGGCTGCTTCCCCTGGAAGCTGGTGGAAGGCGAAAGCTGTATCTCCAGAATCGTGGCCTTCGACGGCTTTGAAGACGTGTAATTTTATGGGACGGCGTTTGCCGTCCCTCGCTATTTCTCAATAAATATCACGACTTACCAATTTACGACGAGGTGGCAGGTGCGCAATATGAGATCCAAGCGTTTTTATCAGCATACGATCCCATATCCCTAAGGGACGGCGCACTGCCGCCCCTCGTTATTTTTTTACAAGAATCACGGGCTGTAGTGCCCGGGGGAACGAGAGAGGTAGAGCAGGTGGAAGCATTATCCTACGTCATTATCCTGGCCATTATCGCAGCGTTGCTGCTCATCTATGAAAAGGGATTGCGGCCGATAAAAAAGCCTGCGACGGGTTTGCCCTGGCCTATCTCGCCCTGTATCAGGAGACGGTAGGCGGTACTGTCCCATCGGGAATACGATATATCCAGGCTGGGGAGGAAGACGGGATCCGCTTGTTGCCTATGGAAGAGCAGGACGCGGCGGTGGCCCAGGCGCTGGAACGGGCGGCCGGGCAAAAAGCCCAAGCCCATCTAGGCCGGATGCGGCAGGCATTGGAACGGTGTTTTGACGCTATCGGCAGCAGCGAACGATATCGGAATATGTATTTCCAGCCGTTAAATGAAATTTACGCCTTGGCCCATTATTTTATCTTGGCGGGGCGAGAACCAGAACAAATTGTGAAGCATGCGGAGCTGGCAGACGCGGAAGGGTTTATGCATAAACATCAGCAGGTTTGCCAGCAGTTGGCCCGGCGGCTGAGCCGGAACGGGCTAACAAAGTTTCAGGCGGCGTGCCGGCAGGGATAACCTGCGGCGCCTGACAGGACCCAGGACCGGGCGGGGCGCGGCGGCGCCGCCCCAGCCACAAATCAGGAGGAGGAGGACGTATGAGAGCATTTGAGTATTTTGCGCCTGGGACCGTAGGGGAGGCGGCAAAATTCCTTCGTGAAAACGAGGGGAAGGCCGTGGTCCTCAACGGCGGTACGGATGTGGTGATCCAGCTGCGGGATCGGCTGATCAACCCGGCATACGTGGTGGACATCAAACGCATCCCAGGATTGAACGAACTGCGGTTTTCCAAGGAAGAGGGCCTGCATATCGGTGCATGCGTGAATATGAATCGCCTAGGCGGGGATGAGAACGTACGCACATATTACCCCTTCCTGGCGGAAGCCGCCCTATCGGTGGGCTCCAAGCAGGTGCGCAACCGGGCGACCTGCGCCGGCAACCTGATCAACGCTTCCCCCTTGGCGGACACCTCTACGCCCCTGCTGTGCCTGGACGCGGTGTTGGAAGTGGAAGGCCCGGACGGCAAGCGGGAGATCCCCATCAATGAGTTTTTCGTATTCGTCCGCAAGACCACCTTGCAAAAGGATGAGATCGTCACGGGGATCCGGGTCCCCTATTATGAGGGCGTCCAGGGTATTTTCACCAAGGTATCCCGGCGCAATAAGGTGGACCTATCCACCGTGTGCAGCACGGTGATGAAGCATGAAGGCAAATACCGGGCGGCCTTTGGCTCTGTGGCGCCGACCCCCCGGCGGCTGCCCCAAACGGAAGCCTGCCTGAACGAAGGGCCGTTGGATGAAGCGCGGATCGACCGGGCGGTGGAGCTGGCCCTCAGCGAGGTATCCCCCATCGACGACGTGCGGGCAAGCAAGCAGTACAGGTTGGACGTGGTGGCCATGGCCCTGCGCCGGAGCCTGGAAAGCCTGGGCTAAGGAGGAGGGACGCGAGATGAAATATCATGTTCATTTTTACGTAAATGGCGATGCCTATGATTTGGATGTGCCCGCCAACAAAACCATGCTGGATGTGTTGCGGGATGAACTGTGCCTCACCGGCACCAAGGAGGGCTGCGGCGCCGGGGAGTGCGGCGCGTGCACGGTAATCGTGGACGATGTGCCCCTCAACGCCTGCCTGGTGCTGGCGCCGGAGCTGGACGGGGTGCATATCACCACGGTGGAGGGCCTGTCCGACGGGCCGAAGCTTTCGCCGCTGCAGCAGAGCTTCATCAAGCACGGCGCCCTGCAGTGCGGGTTCTGCACGCCTGGCTTCCTCATGTCCGCCACGGCGCTGCTCAATGAAAACCCCCATCCCACCCGGGAGGAGATTATCGATAGCATCAGCGGGAACCTGTGCCGTTGTACGGGCTATAAGCGGATCGTAGAAGCCATTGAGGAGATCGCAGCCCGCGGCCAGGCGGCCGATACACAGGAATAGAAAGGAGGCGCCCCGTATGAAATATGTAGGCCAAAGCATAGAGCGTGTGGACGCGATCCGCAAGGTAACCGGGCAGGCGCAGTATGTGGGCGACTTCCACATGCCCCGTATGCTGTACGCCCAGGTGAAGCGGAGCCCGTACCCCCATGCGAAGATCATCAGCATCGACGTATCCAAAGCCGAGAAGCTTCCCGGCGTGCGGGCCGTGATCACCGGTGAATGGTATACCAAGCGTTGCGGCCTGTATCTGGAGGATAAAAACTTCCTGGCCAACAAAACGGTAAAATATCAGGGCGAGGCCGTGGCCGCAGTTGCCGCAGAAACCGCTGAAATCGCCCAGGAAGCCTGTGATTTGATCGAGGTGGTATATGAGGAGCTGCCGGCGGTTACCAACGCCATAGAGGGCATGAAGCCCGATGCGCCCCTGATCCATCCCGACCTGCACACCTACAAAGTCGCGCCCATTTTCTTCCCCAAACCCCACACAAATATCTCCCATCACTACAAATTGCGCAAAGGAGATGTTGACAAAGCCTTCAAAGAGTGCGATTATGTAGCAGAGCACACGTATTATATTCCTCACGTACAACACGTCCCCTTGGAACCCCATGTAGCTATTGCGCAATATGAATACGACGGTAAGCTGACCGTTTGGGCCAGCACCCAGTCCCCCTACGCGGTGCGGCAAGCCCTGAGCGTAGCCTTTGAGATCCCCCTCAATAAACTGCGGGTGATCTCCCCCTATGTGGGCGGCGGCTTCGGCTCCAAGGCGGGCACCACCATCGAAGGCATCATCATCCCCCTGGCCATGCGCTGCAAGGGCCGGCCGGTGAAGCTCCAGTACAGCCGGGAGGACGAATTCCAGAATTCCTACGTACGCCAGGGCCTCCATTGCAAGATCAAGACCGGCGTCAAGAAGGACGGCCGCATCCACGCGGTGAAGAACGAATTCGTCTGGGACGGCGGCGCCTATACGGAATACGGCGTCAACATCGTGAAGGCGGGCGGCTTCGCCTCCGCAGGCCCCTACAACATCGACAACGTGTGGACGGATAGCTACTGCGTGTATACCAACCACCCCGTGGGCGGCCCGTACCGGGGCTTCGGCATGTGCGAGATCCACTTCGCCATCGAGCAGAACATCGACATCGTGGCCAAGGAGATCGGCATGGATCCGGTGGAGATGCGCCGGATCAACGGCCTGCGGGTAGGGGATAAGACCTGCATGGGCGAGACCATGGTGGTATCCGGGTACCATGAGTGCCTGGAGGAAGTGGTCAAGGATATCGGCTACGGGGAGAAGAGCGAGAGCCCCAACCCCCGGAAGGTACGGGGCAAGGGCATCGCGGCCGGCTGGAAATCCCCTTCCATGCCCACCAACGCAGGTTCCGCGGCCATCATCCGCATGAACGAGGACGGCACCTTCTTCCTGATGACCAGCGGCCAGGAGATCGGCCAAGGCTCGGATACGGCTTTGACCCAGATCGCCGCCGAGACCCTGGACGTGGATCCCAAGCTGATCACCATCCGCACCGGCGACACGGACCACACCCCCTATGAGTGGCAGACCGTGGCCAGCCGTACCACCTACTGCGCAGGCAACGCGGTGAAGCTGGCCTGCGAGGACCTGAAGAAGAAGATCCTGGAGCTGGCCCAGATCAAGCTGGGGGCCTATAAGCGGGATCTGGAATTCAAGGACGGGTATGTGGTGCACAAGATCTACACCGACCGGAAGGTCCCCCTGGCGGAATTCGCATTGGGCCTGGCGTTCCCGGACGGCTCCGGCGTAGGCGGCCCCGCCATTGGCGTAGGTACCTTCACCCTGGAGAACAACATCAACTACGACAAGGAAACCGGCATCGGCGAACATCCTGTGGCATTCTGGACCATCGGCGTGAACGGCGCGGAGGTAGAGGTGGATCTGGACACCGGCGAGGTGAAGGTGCTTCGGATGGTATCCTGCTTCGACGCAGGTAAGGTCATCAACCCGGAAACCTTCTGCGCCCAGTCCGAAGGCGCCATGGTGCAGGCCATGGGTACGGCCCTGTTCGAGGAGCTGATCCTCAAGAACGGCCATATCCTCAACAAGAACTTTGTAGACTATAAGATCCCCACGGCGGACGATATGCCAGAGTTGACCGTTAAATACATAGAGCATGCGGAGCCCACCGGCCCATACGGGGCACGGGGCGTGGGCGAGCCGCTTATGGTACCCGGCGCGCCGGCTATTGCAAACGCCATTTACGACGCCATCGGCGTGCGATTCAACCGTATGCCAATTACAGCTGAGGAGGTATTGAAGGCTCTAAAAGAAAAGGCGACTGAATAACGCCGTATCCGCGGCCGCAATGGCCCAAGGATTTAAAGCAGTCACCGAAGCACTTAGGGAAGCATACTTACAAATTGGAAGTAGGTGCTACTTTTGAGCAAGGAAAAGATCGATTATGGCTAAGGCATTTATGATGCACCAGGACAATTAGGTTGGGGTAGAACGGTTGTTCTGGGTATCCAGCATGTATTCGCCATGTTTGGCGCAACGGTGCTGGTCCCCATCCTTACAGGCTTGAGTATCTCCGTGACGCTGCTGTGCGCAGGCGTGGGCACATTGCTCTTCCACTTCCTGGCAAAGGGGAAAGTACCTGCATTCCTGGGATCTTCCTTCGCATTCCTTGGCGGATTTGCGGTGGTAGCCCCCATGGTGGACGGTATGCCCAACAAGGAAATGCTGCCCTATGCATGTGGCGGTATCGTAATCGCCGGCCTGCTGTATGTGGTGGTAGCGGGGCTGATTAAGGTATTCGGCATCAAACGGGTCATGTGCTTGTTCCCGCCGGTGGTTACCGGTCCTATCATCATCCTGATCGGCTTGATCCTGGCGCCCAGCGCCATCACCAACTGCCAGGCCAACTGGCTGCTGGCGGTCATCACCATGCTGCTGATCATCGGCTGCAACATCTGGGGCAAGGGCATGATCAAGATCATCCCCATCCTGATCGGTATCGTAGGCGCATATATCATCGCTCTGATCGCCGGCTGGGTAGACTATAGCGGCTTGGCAACCGCAGCCGCCGTGGGCATCCCGCCCTTCACCATTGCGAAATTCAGCGGCAGTGCCATCCTCACCACGGCGCCCATCGCCCTGGCTACCATGATGGAGCACGTGGGCGACATCTCCGCCATCAGCGCCACCTGTGGTAAGAACTTCATCGCCAACCCCGGCCTGCACCGCACCCTGCTGGGCGACGGTTTGGCCACCTCCCTGGCCGGCTTGGTGGGCGGCCCCGCCAACACCACCTACGGCGAGAACACCGGCGTGCTGATGCTCTCTAAGGTATACGATCCCAAGGTCATCCAGATCGCGGCGGGCGTGGCCATCATCCTCAGCTTCAGCCCCGGGTTTGACGCCCTGGTGAACACCATCCCCACCGCCATCATCGGCGGCGCATCCTTCGTGCTCTACGGCATGATCTCCGCCATCGGCGTGCGGAACGTGGTAGAAAATCAGGTTGACCTGACCAAGTCCCGCAACCTGATCATCGCGGCGGTTATCCTGGTATCCGGCTTGGGCTTCAACTCCGTGGGCGGCATCCAGATCGGCATCGTGAATATGTCCGGCCTGGCCACCGCTGCCATCCTGGGCATCCTGCTCAACGCGATCCTGCCCGGCAAGGACTACGAGTTCCACATGGAAGAGCCTGAGGACGCGAAGGCGTAAGTTTCACCTTGCCGGGGCCCCTCCGGCAAGACTCCGTACATGTAACAGGGGATGCGCCGCGCCGGTTTGGAGCGGCGCATCTTATGCAAGCCACCGTGGGCGAAGGGCGCAGGCCAGCGCCCAGGGGAGAGGAGGACAGGCATATGCCTCGTATTTGCATGGCAGGAGCAGCCGCAGCCGCCATGCTGCAACAGCGCCCCATGGAGGGGCGCGTACATAGCGTATTCCGCCGGGTACTCAATGTGGAAATGCCGGCCCTGCCAGGGGCGGTAGATAACCTATACAGCTTGGGCAGGCAGGATGTTCCCCCATCCCCGGCCATGCTGGTGACGGACCTGCGGCGGGCGTTTTTCGGGGTATCTCCCGGGGATGTGATCCGGATCCATCCCGACCGGATCGAGGTGGGGGAATATCGCATCGCCATCCCGGAGGTTCTGCCCCAGTGGCAGCAACGCTCCCATGTATGCGGCGCCCTGGCGGATGGGGAAACCCTGGAAGGGTATTTTTCCAACATTGCCGTCGTACTGCTGCAGCGGGTGCCCTGGCCCCAGCCAAGCTCCCTGCTGCTGCTGGCAGGGCGGCAGGCCCGGCGGGACGATCCTTTTGGGAAAGCCTTCCAAGCCGGGGTAGAGGCCCTGGAAGCATGGGGCCGCGAGGCCCTGAAGGATCCTGCGCCGGCGCCCCCCTCGGGGGAGACCGCCCGGCTGCTGGGCCTGGGCGCCGGGCTGACCCCCTCGGGGGATGATTATCTGTCCGGCGTATTGACCGGCCTGGGCCAATTCCCTGGCGCGGCGGCTTTGCTGGAAAGCGTGAGAAGGGCCGTGCAGGCCAATTTGAGCCGAACCAACCGGCTGAGCCAGCACTTTTTGTCCTATGCCATGGCGGGCTATTGGGGCCGCCTGGAGGATCAGCTGGTGGACGCCCTGTGCGGGGGGGACCGGCCCGGCTATCTGGCGGCGGCGGAAGCCCTATCCGCCTATGGCTCCTCCTCCGGCATGGATGAAATGCTGGGCCTGCGCACCGGCCTGCGGCTGGGGCTATTGGCCGCCGGTGTAAATGGAACCGAAAAAGCATTAGTATAACTTATGGATGCGCGGAGAACCATTCAGGAACCTGTTGACAGGCCCGCGGCTTCATGGTATGCTTAACACAATAAAATGTATGGTCGGATGATTGGCTCGGGAGAGACCGGAAGGCCGGCGCCGAAGGGGCAAGCAGAAACTCTCAGGCAAAAGGATCGAGCCAGGACGACACTCCGAAAAAGTATGGCGGGAGGCTTTCCCCGCCGTACGCCGAAGGTGCAACCGCCCCGTCTCGCCCCGTAGGCGGCAGGGGGTGTGGAATCTCTCAGGTGCAAAAACGGAGGCGCAGATTTCCAAAGGGGAAGTTTGCGCCTTTTCTCATACCGTAAAACGGCACATCCAAATCCTTACACCACCAAGAATCTATCGGGAGGAGCGAAAAAGACAATGCAGGAATGCAAGCGCACACAACTTTACGATGTCCATGTGGCGGCAGGGGCAAGCATGGTGGACTTTGGCGGCTGGGAAATGCCCATCCAATACCCTACCGGCATTGTGGCGGAGCATCTGTATACCCGGCACGTATGCAGCCTGTTCGACGTATCCCACATGGGCCGGCTGCTGATCCAGGGGCCGGAGCGGGTGGCCTTCTTACAGCATGTGCTCACCAGCAACGTGATGGCCCTGGACCTGAACAAGGCCCAGTATTGCATCATCCCCAACGAAAACGGCGGGGCTGTGGACGACGCTTACCTTTATAAATTCGAGGAGGATTGGTTCCTGCTGGTGGTGAACGCCGCCAACAAGGACAAGGACCTGGCCCATCTGGGGGCGCTGGTCAAGGATTTCGACTGCACCATCACGGACATCTCTGCGGACTATGCGTCCATCGCCATCCAGGGGCCCAAGAGCAAGGAGCTGTTGCTACAGATGTCCGGCGGCCAGGCCATTACCGAGCCCATGAAGAACGCCCTGAACACCCTGGAGCTGGAGGGGAAAACCGTGCGGGTGGCCAAGACCGGCTATACCGGCGAGCCGCTGGGCTATGAATTGTTCATCGACAGCGCCAACGCCGTATGGCTGTGGGACCGGCTGCTGGAGCTGGGGGCCAAGCCCGCGGGCCTGGGCGCCCGGGATACCCTACGGCTGGAGGCGGGGCTGCCCCTTTACGGCCATGAGATGGGCCAGGCCCCCGATGGCAGCGAGATCCCCATCTTCGCCGTGCCTTTGGCCAAGTTCGCCGTGAGCTTTTCGCCGCAAAAGGGCGACTACGTGGGCCGGGCGGCCCTGGAAAAGCAGGCGGAGGCCAACAAGGCCATTTTGAACCGGGATTTCCGGGACCTGTCCGTGCTGCCCAAGCGCATCCAGCCCATCACCCTGCTGGATCGGGGCGTGATGCGGGCCGGCATGGAGGTTTACAGAGGGGACATGTGCATCGGCTGGGTCACCAGCGGCACCATGGTGCCCTATTACCAGGCGGAGGGCGAGGGCTTGGCCACGGTGATCCTGGAGGAGACCGCCAAGCGTTCCATCGGCCTGGCCTACATTGCCAGCGACGTGCTCACGGACGATATGGTAGAAATCGACGTGCGGGGCAAGCGGCTCAAGGCCGTGGTGCCGGCCTGCCATATGCGGGCGGATGCGCCGCCCTTTGCCCGGCCCATCCTGTACCGGCCGGAGGCGGCCCCCGCCCAGGCGGACGCCGCGCCCCGGTATGAAAAGGCCGTCAATCTGATCCGGGAGGCCACGGAAAACCACGACTGGCGGCAGAACCGGTGCATCAACCTGATCCCCTCGGAAAATAGCGCCAGCCGGGCCGTACAGCTGCTATGCGCCTCGGACCCTGCCTTCCGCTATGCGGAGCATAAAAAGGTAAAATCCTTCTACGACGCGGACATCTTCTATTACCAGGGCACCAAGTTCATCGACCGGGTGGAGCAGCTGCTGGTGGAGCAGATGAAGGAATACTTCGGCTGCACCGAGGTGGAGACCCGGGTCATCAGCGGCCAGATGTCCAATATGGCCACCTTCTCCGCCCTGATGGATTGGAAAAACCGCCTGGACCGCAAGCATGACCCCAAGCGCCTGGGCTATGTGATGAACAACCACATCATCAAGGGCGGCCACCTTTCCGCCCAACCCATGGGCGCCCTGCGGGACTATATCGCCATCGACCCGGTGACCGAACGCCATGCCATCGTGAATTTCCCGGTGTGCAAGGATAACATCTACAAGATCGACGTGGAGGAGACCAAAAAGCTCATCGACCAGTATAAGCCCGAGCTGATCATCTTCGGCAAGAGCATGGTGCTGCACCGGGAGCCGGTGGCCGCCATCCGCCAGTTTGTGGACCAGCAGGGAATCCCCACCACCATCATGTACGATATGGCCCATGTGCTGGGCCTGGTGGGCCCCTACTTCCAGCAGCCCTTCCAGGAGGGCGCGGAGATCGTCACCGGGTCCACCCATAAGACTTTCTTTGGGCCCCAGCGTGGCGTCATTGCGGTGAACTACCAGAAGGAGGATCTGAAATACGGCCTCTGGGAGACCATTGAGCGCCGGGCCTTCCCGGGCAGCGTATCCAACCATCACCTGGGCACCCAGCTGGGCCTGCTGATGGCTGCCTATGAGATGAACCAGTTCAAGGACGAATACCAGAAGCACATCGTGAACAACGCCAAGAGCTTCGCCAAGAGCCTCAAGGCCCATGGCCTGGAGGTGGCGGGGGATCCGGCCAACGACTACACCGAGACCCACCAGGTGATCGTGTCCGTGGGCTACGGGGAAGGCCCCGAGGTGGCGGAACGGCTGGAGCAGAACAACATCATCGTCAACTACCAGGCCACCCCCGAGGAGGAGGGCTTCACGGCCTCCGGCGCCTTGCGCATGGGTGTGAGCGAAATGACCCGCTTCGGCTTTGGCCCGGCGGAATTCGACCGGCTGGCCGGCATCATGGCGGACTGCATCCTACGGTGCAAGGATGTGACCCCAGAGGTGGAGGCCTTCCGCAGCCAGTATACCCAGATGCACTACTGCTTCGACCAGCAGCAGATGCTGGAGGCCCTGGAGGGCTTTTCGGAAAAGATTGGCCTGTAACCCTTTTACCGTACCCGCCCTAGGGCCGGCGCCGGCCCTGGGATAAAACCTGTGAATAAAAATTTGGAGGTATTGATCATGAAGTATCCCGTTGAGTTGCAGTATTCCAAGTCCCACGAGTGGGTGAAGGAGGAGGACGGCGTGATGGTGATCGGCATCACGGATTTCGCCCAGGACGCCCTGGGGGACGTGGTGTTCATCAACCTGCCCCAGGAGGGGGACGAGGTGGCCGCCGGGGAATCCTTTGGCGATGTGGAGTCCGTAAAGGCGGTCTCCGAGATCCTCAGCCCGGTGAGCGGGGTGATCTGCGCGGTGAACGAGGACCTGGCGGATAGCCCGGAATCCCTCAATTCCGACCCCTACGGCGCCTGGATCATCAAGGTGGAAAACGTATCCGAGACCGAGGAACTGCTGGATGCGGCCGCCTACGAGGCCTTCTGCGCCACGGAGGGCTAATATGGGCAGCTACATCCCCTCCACCAAGGCCCAGCAGCAGGAAATGCTATCCCAGCTTGGGCTACAGGATTTCAAGGGGCTGTATCAGGACGTACCCGCCAGCATGTATCTGGAGCAGGGGCTCAATATCCCTGCCGGCATGAGCGAGCTGGAGGTGCGCCGGGCGGTCTCCGCCATGGCAGGGGAAAACCGGGTGTTTTCCACCGTGCTGCGGGGCGCCGGCGCCTACGACCATTATATCCCCAGCATTGTCAAGTACATCCCCGCCAAGGAGGAATTCCTCACCGCCTATACCCCTTACCAGGCGGAAATGAGCCAGGGGATCCTGCAATCCATCTTTGAATACCAGACCATGATCTGCGAGCTGACCGGCATGGACGTGTCCAACGCCTCGGTATACGACGGGGCCACGGCAGCCGCCGAGGCGGCGGCCATGTGCCGGGACCGGAAGCGCACCGTGACGCTGGTGTCCGCCGCAGCCCATCCGGATACCATCAACACCATCCGTACCTATTGCTACGGGGCGGGGTGTGAGATGCGGCTGGTCCCCCTGCGGGAGGGCAAGACCGACCTGGCAGCCCTCAAGGACATGCTGGCAGCCGATGTGGCCAGCTTCTATGTGCAGCAGCCCAACTTCTACGGCCTCTTTGAGGACGCCCAGGCCCTGGGCCAGGCGGTGCACGAGGCCGGGGCCATGTACGTGATGGGCTGCAACCCCATCGCCCTGGCCATCGCCAAGACCCCGGCGGCCTGTGGGGCGGACGTGGCCGTGGGGGAAGGCCAGCCCTTGGGTATGCCCCTTTCCTATGGCGGCCCCTACTTGGGGTATATGGCCACCACCAAGAAGCACATGCGCAAACTCCCCGGCCGCATCGTTGGGGAGACGGTGGACAACCGGGGGGAGCGGGCCTTTGTATTGACCCTCCAGGCCCGGGAACAGCACATCCGCCGGGAAAAGGCCAGCAGCAACATCTGCTCCAACCAGGCCCTGTGCGCCCTGACCGCCGGGGCGTATATGGCCGCCATGGGTCCAGAAGGCATGGCGGAGGCCGCCCGGCAGAGCATGGCCAAGGCTCATTATCTGGCGGCGGAACTGTGCAAGCTCCCCGGGGTATCCCTGCGGTATCCGGGCGCGTTCTTCCATGAATTCCTGCTGGATATGCCCCAGGCGGACGCCTTGCTTGCCGCCCTGGAGGAAGCGGATATCCTGGGCGGCCTGCCGGTGGACGGGGGCGTGCTGTGGTGCGCCACGGAAACCGTGGAAAAGGCCAAGCTGGATCAAACCGTGGCCATTGCAAAGGAGGTGTGCGGGCAATGAAGCTGATCTTTGAAAAGAGCGTGCCGGGCCGCAAATGCAGCCTGCTGCCCCCCTGCGACGTGGCCCCCGTCGCCCTGCCGGAGGGCATGGAGCGGGAAACCCCGCCCCGGCTGCCGGAGCTGAGCGAGACCGACATTTCCAGGCACTATACGGAGCTGAACCAGCGGGTACACGGGGTCAATTGCGGCTTCTATCCCCTGGGCTCCTGCACCATGAAATACAACCCCCGCATCGACGAGGAAATGGCCGCCCTGCCCGGGTTTACCCAGATCCATCCCCTGGCCCCCGCCCATACCACAAAGGGCTGCCGGGCGGTGCTGGATACGGCCAAGCAATACCTGTGCGAGATCACCGGCATGGACGATATGACCTTCCAGCCCGCCGCCGGCGCCCACGGGGAATTTACCGGCGTAATGCTGATCAAGGCCTATCACGACGCCCGGGGAGACGGGAAGCGCACCAAGATCATTGTGCCGGATTCCGCCCACGGCACCAACCCGGCCACCGCCAACATGTGCGGGTACACGGTGGTGAACATCCCCTCCGCCCCCAACGGCTGCGTGGACCTGGAGGCCCTCAAAGGGGTGCTGGGGGAGGATACCGCGGGCCTGATGCTCACCAACCCCAATACCGTGGGCATCTTCGATGAGAACATCCTGGAGATCACCAAGCTGGTCCATGGGGCCGGCGGCCTGTGCTACTATGACGGGGCCAACCTGAACGCCGTCATGGGGGTGGTGCGGCCCGGTGACATGGGCTTTGACTGCATCCACATGAACCTGCACAAAACCTTCGCCACCCCCCACGGCGGCGGCGGCCCGGGCGCGGGGGCGGTGGGCTGCAAGGCCCATTTGCAGGCGTACCTGCCCAAGTCCGCCGCTATGGACGGGGAAGCGGATCTGCAGGTGCGCAGCTTTGCCGGCAACTTCCTGGTGGTGGTAAAGGCCCTCACCTACATCATGACCCTGGGCCGGGAGGGCATCCCCGAGGCGGCGAAAAACGCGGTGCTCAACGCCAATTACCTGATGGCGGGCATCAAGGGCACCTTTGACGTGGCCTTCGACCGGATCTGTATGCATGAGTTTGTGCTGGATCTGAGCGAATATAAAAAGCAGACGGGGGTTTCCGCCCTGGATGTGGCCAAGTCCCTCATCGATTATGGAATGCATCCTCCCACCATGTACTTCCCCCTGATCGTCCACGAGGCCCTGATGCTGGAGCCCACCGAGACCGAGAGCAAGGAGACCCTGGACTGGGCGGCGGGGATATTCCGCCAGCTGTACCAGCTGGGGAAGGAAAACCCGGAATACATGCATGAAGCCCCCCACGCCGCCCAGATCGGCCGGCCGGACGAGGTGAAGGCGTCCCGGGAGCCGGTGCTGCGCTACGGGTTCTGAGCCCGGGTAAATTCCATCCAACCTTACGCCATGGCATCCGGGGCCGGGCCGGCGGCCTGCCCCGGAATTTCATTTACATAAGGAGAACGGCAATATGTACGATATTTGTATCATCGGCGGCGGCCCCGCAGGCTATGTTGGGGCCATCCGGGCAGCCCAGCTGGGCTTTACGGTGGCCCTGTGCGAGGAGCGGGACCTGGGCGGCACCTGCCTGAACCGGGGCTGCGTGCCCACCAAGGCCCTGATGCACGCTTCGGACGCCTACCGGAGCCTGTCGGCCATGGCCAGCATGGGGGTATGCCCGGGCCAGGCGTCCTTCGATTATGCCAAGATCCACGCCTATAAGCAGGCCACCGTGGATGCGCTCAGGACGGGGATCCAGCAGCTGCTCCAGGCCAACAAGGTGCAGGTGATCCCGGCCCGGGCCCAGGTATTGGCCCCGGGCAAGGTACAGGCCGGGGAGGAGACCCTGGAAGCCAAGCACATCATCGTGGCCACGGGCTCCTATCCCAGCATCCCTCCCATCCCGGGGGCCCGGGAGGATGGGGACGTGTGCACCAGCGACGCCCTGCTGGAGGAGCCGGCCCGGTTTTACCAGCGGCTGACCATCATCGGCGGCGGGGTGATCGGGGTGGAGATGGCCAGCGTTTATGCAGGGCTGGGCTGCCAGGTCACCGTCATCGAGGCCCTGGACCGGCTCTTGCCCATGATGGACCGGGAGATCAGCCAGAACCTTTCCATGATCCTGAAAAAGCGGGGCGTCCAGGTCCACACCGGGGCCACGGTCACGGGCATCGTCCGGGGGGAAGGGGGCCTATGCTGCAGCTTTACCACCAAAAAGGGCCAGGAAACGGCCCTTGGCGACGGGGTGCTGATCAGCGTGGGCCGCAGGCCCAATACCAACGGCCTGTTTGCCGAAGGCTGCGCCCCTGCCATGGAGCGGGGCTTTATCCAGGTGGACGCCGGGTATCAGAGCAGCATCCCGGGCATCTACGGGGTGGGAGACTGCAACGGCAAGCTGCAGCTGGCCCATGCCGCTGAGGCCCAGGCCCTGGCCTGCGTGGAGGGGATCGCCGGCAAAGCGCCGGCCATCAACCCCAATGTGGTGCCCTCCTGCGTGTATACGGACCCGGAGATCGCCTGCGTGGGCATCACCGCCGACGAGGCCAAGGCCCAGGGCATCCCGGCCAGCACGGGGAAATACGTGATGAGCGGCAACGCCAAGACCCGGATGGAGCAGGCGGAGCGCAGCTTTATCAAGCTGGTGTTCCATGGGGAGAGCCATGTGCTCTTAGGCGCCCAGCTCATGTGCCCACGGGCCACGGATATGATCGGGGAACTCACCTGCGGGGTGGTGAACGGCCTGACGGCGGAACAGCTGCTGGCCAGCCTGCGGCCCCATCCCACCTTTATGGAAGGGGTCACCGAGGCGGTGGAGGCGGCCTTTGGCCATGCCATCCATGTAATGCCCGCCCGCAAGTAACCCGGGGCCGCTCATCCGCGCCCCCGCGGCAAGGCGGAAACGGGGGGATCGCCGCGCCCCAGCGCTGGAGATAATCGGTATGCCGGGAGTCTAATGAACAGGCTCCCGGCATATTATATGGTAAAAGACGGCATCCCCTGCGCCATACGCCTGGGCAAAGGGAAAAGAAAAGCGGCCGAAAATCCCCAAGCCTCCGGCATGATTCTTTGGCCTTCAACAAAAATAGCGGTTGGTTGACATTTTTTAGCGCACATGGTATTGTATAATTGTAAGTTATGGATAAGGATGGACGTCTATGCTCAAACAGCTCACGGTCACCTCTGCCGCTGAATATGATCGTATCCTGTATGGGCAAATGACGCCCAAAATGGCGGTTTCCTACCTGTTGGAAAACCGGCTCCCCGTCCGTACCTTCAGCGGTGTACTCCGGCAGATGTATCCAGGCAAAGACCTGCAAATGCGTCTGGTGGATTTTTTTGTTTCGACGATGCCGGAGGCAAACCCCCAGTCCATCGTCAAGAAGATCAAGAACTGGCTTTCGGATAAAAATCAGCCCGCCAACCGGCAGGACCTGTTTCGCATTGCCTTTGCCATGGGGTTCAGCGAAGGCCAGCTGGACTATCTGCTGAGCATGTGTACCGACTATGGCATCCAGTACCGGGACGGCCACGATGTGGTGTTCGCCTGGTTTTTGCGCAATGGCTACGGCTACCAGGAGGCGGACCGGTTTTTCCAGCAGCTGCCTCCGGCCCCCGGGCTCAACAGCTGGAGCCAGGCCCAGCAATCCCACCTGACCCGGGAGATCCAAAACGAATTCCTCCTGGTCCAAACCCCCGAGGACTTGCGGCGCTGCTACCTGAAAAACCTGCATTGTTTCGGCTCCCTGCACCTTCGGGCCTACTATTATTTCGACAAATTCCTCTCCCTGCTCATCCATCCGGTGCCGGCCTGGCTGGATATCCCGGAGCCCTATTACTCCCTGGAGACGGTGATGCGCACCTATTTATCCATGCACATGCCCTCGGGGAAAAACCGGGAAAACTATTCCCTGGTTCAGCGGCTGATCAAGCAAAATTGGCCCAACGCCACCTCCCTGAAAAACATCCGCAGCCACAAGGAGGACGTGCCCCGCAAGCTGCTCCTGCTTTTGTATGTGATCACGGAGGATACCACCGTGGTTTCGGGGAGGCAGCTGGAAACCACGGATGCAGAGCTTACCATGCAGGAGCGGATCGAGGAGCATTGGTGGACCATAAACGCCATGCTGGCGGATTGCGGCATGGCCCTGCTGGACCCCCGGAACATCAACGACTGGCTGATCCTCTACGCCATCGGCGCGGCGGGGGAGGAGGAATCCATGAGCGAACGGCTGGAGCAGGTGATCGCCCTGATGTACCAGGACCTATAAGCCCATAGGCGCGGGCAAAAAGCCGCCCGGGGATGCTTCCCCGGGCGGCTTCAGGCTGTCGAAAAAGTGGCTTGCGCCACTTTTTCGA
>UQOG01000018.1 GCA_900542615.1 uncultured Eubacteriales bacterium
TTTACAGCCGCCTGCCGGGCAAGCGGGTTACGCCGAGCGGGCGGGTTAGATCTCGTTCCCCGGGAATTGGGGGATGCCGGCAAAGCCCGGCTTGAGGTCTTCATCGGTGGGGATATAGTCGCTCATCTGGCCGTCGTTGAACCGCTGATAGGCCACCAGGTCAAAGTAGCCGGTGCCGGTAAGGCCGAAGAGGATGGTTTTTTCCTCGCCGGTTTCCTTGCAGCGCAGGGCTTCCTGTACGGCGGCATAGATGGCGTGGCTGCTTTCCGGGGCGGGGAGGATGCCCTCCACCCGGGCGAAGTCCACCGCCGCCTGGAATACCTGGGTCTGGGTGACGGACTGGGCTTCCATGAGACCGTCATCGTAAAGCTGGGACAGGATGGAGCTCATGCCGTGGTAGCGAAGGCCGCCCGCGTGGTTGGGGGCGGGGATGAAGCCGGAGCCCAGGGTATACATTTTGGCCAGGGGGCAGACCATGCCGGTATCGCAGAAATCGTAGGCAAACTTACCCCGGGTGAAGCTGGGGCAGGAGGCGGGCTCGATGGCGATGATGCGGTAATCCGCCTCGCCCCGGAGCTTTTGGCCCATGAAGGGGGCGATCAAGCCCCCCAGGTTGGAGCCGCCGCCGGCGCAGCCGATGATGATATCCGGCTTGACGCCGTACTTATCCATGGCGGCTTTGGCTTCCAGGCCGATGACGGACTGATGGAGCACCACCTGGGACAGGACGCTGCCCAGCACATACCGGTAACCCGGCTGGGTGGTGGCGGCTTCCACGGCCTCGGAGATGGCGCAGCCCAGGCTGCCGCCGGTACCGGGATGGGCCTCCAGGATCTTGCGGCCCACCTGGGTGGTATCGGAGGGGGAAGGGGTCACGTTGGCGCCATAGGTGCGCATGACTTCCCGGCGGAAGGGCTTCTGCTCATAGGAGACCTTGACCATATACACCTTGCAGTCCAGGCCGAAGTAGGAGCAGGCCATGGACAGGGCGGTGCCCCACTGGCCGGCGCCGGTCTCGGTGGTCACGCCCTTGAGGCCCTGCTTTTTGGCGTAATAGGCCTGGGCGATGGCGGAATTCAGCTTATGGCTGCCGCTGGTGTTGTTGCCCTCGAATTTGTAATAGATCTTGGCCGGGGTCTGGAGCTTTTCCTCCAGGCAGTATGCCCGGACCAGGGGGGAAGGCCGGTACATTTTATAGAAGTCCCGGATCTCCTGGGGGATCTCGATGTAGGGGGTGGTGTCGTCCAGCTCCTGGGCCACCAGCTCGTCGCAGAAGACGGGCTTGAGCTCGTCGGCGGTCATGGGCTTTAGGGTGGCGGGATTGAGCAAGGGGGCGGGCTTGTTTTTCATATCCGCCCTGAGGTTATACCATGCCTTGGGCAGCTCCTCTTCCTGGAGGTAGATCTTGTAGGGGATAGCCTGGTCTTTCATGGTATGGTTCTCCTTTCTGAAAGATGGAAAAATAGGGCTTTACAGGGGCGGGACCATACAAAAAGGCCCTCGTCCCTGACTGCTTTTTGCAGGGACAAGAGCCATTCAAACTCCTGCGGTGCCACCCGGCTTGGCGCGATCGCGCCCACTCGACGCATACATACATATGCCGGTTTTTGCTAACGGAGAACCACCTCCGGCGCGCCTACTGTTGGTTCGGTTTGCCCTCAGGAGCCCATTCCTTCCGGCCTTCCCTGCCGCATTCCCACCACCAGCGGCTCTCTACGAAGGAAGCGTCCAAAAGTACTTACTCTCCCTCAACGGTTTCAACTTGGTATGTAGTATACGCCCGGTGAGCGGGCGATGTCAACCTATTTTTTCAAGAAAAAATATTACAGTTTTTCCGGGGGCTTGCGCATGGTCAGGGAGATGCGGTTTTTCGTTTCCTCCACCTCCAGCACCCATACGGTAACCACGTCCCCCACCCGGACGGCTTCGCTGGGATGCCTAATCCGCCGCCCGCCGAACTGGGAGATATGGACCAGGCCGTCCCGGTGGACGCCGATGTCCACAAAGGCGCCAAAGTCCGTTACATTGCGCACGGTGCCCTTGAGCTCCATGCCGGGGACCAGGTCCTTCATCTCCAGCACGTCGGTGCGCAGCAGGGGTTTGGGCAGGTCGTCCCGGGGGTCCCGGCCGGGCTTTTGCAGCTCCCGGATCATATCCCGCAGGGTCAGGATACCCACCTCCAGCTCCCGGGACAGGGTGCGGGAGCCCACCTCCGCCACCTTCTCCCCCAGGGTGGCCAGGCAGCCGCCCCGGATATCCTCGGAAGTGAAGCCGAAGCGGGCCAGGAGGGCCTTGGCGATGGCATAGCTTTCTGGGTGTACGCCGGTATTGTCCAGGGGGTCCGTGGCCGCGGCGATCCGCAAAAAGCCCGCGCACTGCTCAAAGGCCTTGGGCCCCAGCTTGGGCACCTGCTTCAGCTGGGCCCGGGAGGTGAAGGGGCCGTTTTCCTCCCGGTAGGCGGCGATGTTTTCCGCCACCTGGCGGCTGACGCCCGCCACGTAGCACAATAGGGATACGCTGGCGGTGTTCAATTCCACCCCCACCTGGTTTACGCACCGCTCCACCACGCCCCCCAGGGCTTCGCTCAGGCGGGCCTGCTTCATGTCGTGCTGGTACTGGCCCACGCCAATGGCCTTGGGGTCGATCTTCACCAGCTCGGACAGGGGGTCTTGGAGCCGCCGTGCCAGGCTGACGGCGCTGCGCAGGGACACGTCCAACTCCGGGAATTCCGCCGCCGCCAGCTTGGAGGCGGAATACACCGAGGCCCCCGCCTCGTTTACGATCACATAGGGGACGGACAAGCCCGACTCGGCCATGGTTTCCACAAAGAAGGCCTCCGTCTCCCGGGAGGCGGTGCCGTTGCCAATAGCGGCCAGGGTGACCTGATGCTTTTTGATGAGCGCCAGCATGGTTTTGCGGGCGGAGGGCACCTTGCCCTGGCCGGGCAGGGGATAGATCACCCCGGTGTCCAGCAGGTTCCCCATGGCGTCCACCACCGCCAGCTTGCAGCCGGTGCGAATGCCCGGGTCCATCCCCAATACCACGTGGCCCCGGATGGGAGGCTGCATGAGCAGATCGTTCAGGTTGGCTGCAAATACCCGGATGGCCGCTTCCTGGGCGGCCTCCGTCAGCTGGGAGCGGGTCTCCCGCTCCATGGCGGGCAGGATCAGCCGGCCATAGGCGTCCTTGGCCGCGGCCTCCACCAGGGGGGTAGACGGGGCCCCGGGCTTGAGGCTGCCTTGGGTCACGGCCTGCAAGGCGGGGCCTTCCGGCAGCTCCAAAGACACCTTCAGGAAGCCTTCCCGCTCCCCCCGGTCCATTGCCAGTACCCGGTGGCCTGCCATGGCCCGCACCGGCTCCGCAAAGTCGTAATACATCCGGTATACGGAATCCTCCTCCTTGGCGGCCTTGGTATGGATGCGGCCCTCCTTGGCGACGAGCTGGCGCAGCTGGGCCCGGATCTGGGCATCGTCGCTGTAGGTTTCCGCCAGGATGTCCCCGGCCCCTGCCAGGGCCTCCGCCGGGGTGGCTACCCCCAGGGCTTCGTCCACATAGGCCGCCGCCAGCTCCAGGGGCGCCGGGTCCTCCATCCGCTGCTCCCATAGCCGCTCCGCCAAGGGGGCCAGCCCCTTTTCCCGGGCGATCATGGCCCGGGTGCGGCGCTTGGGCTTATAGGGCCGGTATACGTCCTCCAGCTCCGCCAGGATGGTGCAGCCTTCCAGGGCGGCTGCAAGCTCTTCCGTGAGCACCCCCTGCTTGCTTAGGGCCTCCCGGATCTCCTCCCGCCGGGCTTCAAAGCCCCGCAGGTATTGGATCCGCTCCGCCAGCTCCCGGAGCACCTGGTCGTCCAAGCCCCCGTGCTGCTCCTTCCGGTACCGGGCGATAAAGGGGATGGTATTCCCCTCGTCCAGCAGCTTTTCCACGTTTTCGATCTGCCACGGGGCCAGGGCGGGAAATTCCTTTGCAAGTGCCTGTCGTATGTCCATGGTAATATGCTTGCCTCCTTGGGAGCCCTGGTCAGACCAGCCGCTCCATAATGGTTTCCATAAGGGAGATCCGGTTGAAAGGGGTCATCAGATACAGGCCGTCCGTGTAGGGGGCCATGGCCTCCCCAATGGCGCAGCTGATCTCCACCGCCAGCGCCTCCCCCTGGGCCCGGTCCTTATCCTGATACTGGGCCAGGATCTGTTCGCACACAAAAACGCCGGCGATCTCGTTGTTCAAAAAGCAGGCGTTCCGATAGCTGACGATGGGCAATACCCCGCCGAGGATCTTTCCCTTTAGGGTCTGCCGGGCCAGCTTGAGGTTTTCTAACGCCTCCTGGGAATGCACCGGCTGGGTCAGGAAGGCGCAGATGCCATTGGCCTCCTTTTCCTGGGCCAGCTTGAGCTGTATCTGAAAATTTTTTGCATTTACATTCAATGCCCCATAGGCGCGCATGGGGTTGGGGAACACGGTGTCGTTCATGGCGGCCACATAGCCGGCCAGCTTGCGGGCGTTGAAATGGAACACGCCCTTTACCATGTCTTCCTGGCCGCCGGGCACCGGGTCCCCGGTGACCAACAGCACGTTGCGGATGCCCTCCATGGAAAGCCCCAGCAGCAAGGCCCGGGTGGCGCTCAGGTTCCGGTCCCGGCAGGCCAGGTGGGGCAGGGGCTCGATGCCCAGCTCCCGCTTGAGCTTGCAGGAGAGCAGGCTGCTGTCCGCCCGGGGCCGGCCGATGGGGCAATCCGCCACGGTGATCCCGTCCGCGCCGGCGGCCTGGAGCCGGGCGGCGGCCTCCATAAAGGGCTGGGCGCTGCCCTGGGCCGGGGGGTCCAGCTCCACCACCACCACCCGCTTGCCGGCTTCCAGCTTATCCCAAAGGGGATTGGGGGCCAGGGGGCTCTGGGCGGCCCGGGGAGCGGGGGCAGGGGCGGGGGCAGGCGCGGGCTGCTGGGCCGGGGCCGCAGGGGCCGCGACGGGCTGGAGCTCATCAGGCTGGATGGGGGCCGGCTCCGAAACAGGGGCCGGGGCTTCCGGCTGCTTGGCCGGGGCCAAGGGTAGATCCGCCTCATCGGCTTCATCCGGCGCGCCCACATGGAACGCAAGGTCGTCCTCCCGCTCCAACAGCTCCCTAAGCCGCTCGGCCCGTTCCCGTTCCGCCCGTTCCTTGGCGGCCTGCTGCTCCTTCTCCGTCAGCCTGCCCTCCGCCCCCCGGATGGCGTTCAAGGTCTCCCCCAGGGCGTCCTGGGTCTTCTTGATCCGCTCAAAAAGGCTTTGGGCCTGGGTTTCCAGCTCCTTGGCCGTATCTATCATGTTTTGTTTTGCCATACCTATACACCCCCGTGTTGATTCGTACCGCCTGCCTCCAGGGCGGCGGTCAGCATACGGGCGAACCCGTTATCCGTAACAGCCGCAACCTTGCGGCCATATTTCCCGATGGCGCTTCCCATATCCGCAACCTCGGCCCAGGGTATGCCGGCCCGCCGGCACATATCCCGATACCGCTCCAATGTGGCGGCCGACGCTGCGGCGTCCAACAGCACAAACCTGGCCCGCCCGCTTTTCACCGCCTTTTCACAGGCGAAATCCCCGCTCACGCAGCAGCCCGCCCGCATGGCGAACCCTGCCGCGCTGCGGATCCGAGCTTCATCCATTCCCGTCCAGCTCCCGGGCCAGCCGTTCAAATACCGCCGGCTCCACCTTGTGCTCCAGCGCCCGCTCCAAGGCCCGGATCTTCTGGGCCTTGGCCAAGCAGGCCGGGTCCTTGCACAAATATGCCCCCCGGCCGGGCGCCCGGCCGGTTGGGTCCGCATGGACCTCCCCCTCCGGGGAGCGGACGATGCGGATCAATTCCTTTTTCGGCCGCATTTCGCGGCAACCCACGCACATGCGCATGGGGATCTTCTTTTGCGCCATACGCTCTCCTATGGTCTATTCCTGGGGCAGTTCTTCCCCATAGGCGTTCTGGGGCTGAACCGCGGCGTTCATATCCGCGTTGTAAATGTCCATATCCTGTTCCGCCTGGGAGCTGGACTTGATATCGATCTTCCAGCCGGTGAGCTTGGCGGCCAGGCGCACGTTTTGCCCCTCCTTGCCGATGGCCAGGCTCAGCTGATTGTCCGGCACCACCACCTTGGCGGCCTTTTCGCTCTCGTTGATATATACCATAAGCACCTTGGCCGGGCTTAGGGATTTGGCGATATACGCGGCCGGGTCGCTGTCCCATTCTATGATATCGATCTTCTCGTTGTGCAGCTCCTGGACGATCCGGTCCACCCGGATGCCCTTTTGCCCCACGCATGTGCCCACCGCGTCCACCTGGGGATCGCTGGAATATACCGCCACCTTGGTGCGGCTGCCCGCCTCCCGGGCGATGGACTTAACATACACCAACCCGGTCTGGATCTCGGGCACCTCCAGCTCGAAAAGCCGCTTCACCAGCCCCGGATGGGTACGGGATACCAGGACCTGGGGCCCCTTGCTGGTTTTGCGCACCTCCAGCACATAGACCTTGATCCGGTCGTTGTTGTTATATTCCTCCCCGGCGATCATCTCCGCGGGGGGCAGCAGGCCGTCGGTCTTGCCCAGCTCCACATGGACGCCGTTCTTTTCCACCCGCTGCACGATGGCGGTCAGCACTTCGTTTTCCTTCTCCACGAATTCATCGAAGATCACGCCCCGCTCCGCCTCCCGGATCCGCTGCACCACCACCTGCTTGGCGGTCTGGGCGGCGATGCGGCCGAATTTGCGGGGGTCCACCTCTTCCTCCAGCACGTCCCCCACCTCGTACAGGTGGTTGATCTTCCGGGCGTTGGGCAGGCTGATCTCCGCGTAGGGGTCATTGACCTCCTCCACCACGGTTTTGGAGGCGAAGATCTGCACCTCGCCGGTATCCCGGTCCACCACGGCCCGCACGTTGCCGTTGGTCCCATAGTTGCGCTTGTAGGCTGCGATCAGGGCGGATTCAAAGGCGTCGATGAGGATATCCTTGCTGATTCCCCGCTCCCGCTCAATGTCGCCCAGGGCGGCGATGAATTCGGCATTCATAGGTCAATACGCTCCTTGCTCATTAGTCAAAAGTGTCGGGTTAAAACTCGATGTAGGGCTTCACCTGGGCCGCGTCCTTGCGGGGGATGGTCAGCTGCCGGCCATCCGAAAGCTCCAGGGTAAAGCTACCCGCGTCAAAGGCGCGAAGTACGCCTGTATATTCTTTCTTTTTTTCCAAAGGCGCATACAGCTTTGCAGTAACCTTTTTATCCAGGTTCCGGGCAAAATCCCGGTCCTTCTTCAAAGGCCGGTCCAGGCCGATGGAGGATACGCTCAGGTAATAGGCCTCCTTGATGGGGTCCGCCTCATCCAGCACCGGGTCCACCGCCCGGCTCACCCGCTCGCAGTCGTCCATATCCACGCTGGTGCCGTCCTGCCGCTCCAGATACAGGGTCAATACCCAATTTCCCTGTTCTTTTTGATATTCCACTTCGTCCAGCACATAGCCCATCTCCTCCACCATGGGGCGAAGGAGAGCGTCCACCGTTTCGGTGGTTTTCATGCCGTATCACCTGCCTATCCCAGCCGCAAAGGCCCGTTTCAAAACAAAAGAGCGGGATTTTCCCACTCTTTTTGTACCATTACAGCGTCATGCTGCCCAACAAAAGGAATTATATCACAATCTCGCCCCATAAGCAATAGAAATCTGGGGGGATTTGGATGGAAGGGGGTTCCGGCCGGCTAAAACAGGGTCAGCTGGTTGGTCTCCGGCAGGCCGGAGAGCACCCCCAGGTCCCGGAGGGCTTGGACCACCGCGCTGTTGGCGCCGCTGCGGGCCCGGAAGTCCTCCACGGAGAGATAGGGGCCGGCCCGGCCGGCCTGGGCCACCGCGTCCGCAGCGGCCTCCCCCACCCCGGCGATGGAGGAGAAGGGCGGGCGCAGCTTCCCGTCCTCGATGCAAAAGTTCCGGGCGTCGCTTTTATAGAGGTCCACCGGCAATAGCTGGATGCCCCTTAGGTTCATCTCGTACACCACCTCCAGGATGGTGAGCAGGTCGGCCTCCTTTTGCTCGATATCGTTGCCCTTTTTCTTGAGGGCCTTGATGTTGTTCAGCACCGCCTGGGCGCCTCCTTGGGCCGCCGCGATGTCGAAGGCGTCCGCCCGCACGGACAAATACACCGCGTAAAAGGCCAGGGGCAGATGCACCTTATAGTAGGCCACCCGGAAGGCCATCATCACATAGGCCGCCGCGTGGGCCCGGGGGAACATGTACTTGATCTTCTTGCAGGAGTCGATGAACCATTCCGGAGTGTTGATGCTGCGCATGGCGGCTTCCATCTCCTCGGTGACCCCCCGGCCCTTGCGCACGCTCTCCATGGTCTTAAAGGAGATGGAGGGCTCGCCCCCCCGCAGGATCAGGTAGTTCATAATATCGTCCCGGGTGCAGATCACGTCCTTGAGGGTGGCGGTGCCCCCACGCACCAGGTCCTGGGCGTTGCCCAGCCACACGTCCGTGCCGTGGGACAGGCCGGAGATGCGCACCAGCTCCTCCATGGTGGTAGGGCGGGTATCCATGAGCATCTGCCGCACAAAGCTGGTGCCGAATTCCGGTATGGCCAGGGAGCCCACGTCGCAGCCCAGGGCCTCCAGGGAGCAGCCCAAGGGCGCCGAGGAGGAAAAGATGGCCATGGTCTCCCGATCGTCCAGGGGGATGGTCTTGGGGTCCAGGCCGGTGATGTCCTGGAGCATCCTTAGGGCGGTGGGATCGTCGTGGCCCAGGATATCCAGCTTTACCAGCCGGTCGTCCATGGCGTGGAAGTCGAAGTGGGTGGTGATCACGTCCACGTCCGTCTTATCCGCCGGCCGCTGGATGGGGGTGAACTCCATAATATCGTTTTCCTTGGGCACGATCACAATGCCGCCCGGATGCTGGCCCGTGGTCTTTTTCACCCCGGCGCACCCGGCCACCAGCCGGTCGATCTCCTCCTTGGTGGGCATGAGGCCGTTTTCATCGCACCAGGCCCGCACATACCCATAGACCGTCTTATCCTTTACCCCGGAGATGGTCCCCGCCCGGAAGGCGTGGCCCTCCCCGAACATGGTCTCCGTAAACTTATGGGCCACCGGCTGGTATTCCCCGGAGAAGTTCAGGTCGATATCCGGGGTCTTGTCCCCCTTGAACCCCAAAAAGGTCTCGAAGGGGATCTCGTAGCCCAGCTTGTTGAGGGGGGTGCCGCATACCGGGCAGGCCCGGTCCGGCATATCCACCCCGCAGGCGTATTTGGTCCGGTCCACGTCGAAGTCGCTGTACTTGCACTTGGGGCAAACATAGTGGGGCTGCAGGGCGTTCACCTCGGTGATCCCCGCCATATTGGCCACAAAGGAGCTGCCCACCGAGCCCCGGGACCCTACCAGATACCCGTCGGACAGGGATTTTTGCACCAGCCGCTGGGCCATCAAATACAAGGACGCATACCCGTTGCCGATGATGGAGGTCAATTCCTTATCCAGGCGCTTTTGCACCACCTCCGGCAAGGGGTCCCCATAGATGGCATGGGCCCGGGTCATGGCCATGTTCCGCAGCTCCTCGTCCGCCCCGGGGAAGGTGGGGGCGTAGGTGCCCTTTTCCGAGAGGAAGGGCTTGAGCCGCTCGCAGCTGTCCGCAATGGCGTTGGGGTTGTCGATCACCACCGCATGGGCCTTTTCAGGCCCCAGGTAGGCGAATTCCTCCAGCATTTCGTCCGTGGTCTTAAAGTACAGGGGGGCCTGCTCCTCCGCGTCCTCAAAGCCCCGGGCGTGCATGATGATGGCCCGAAACACGCTGTCGTCCGGCTCTAAAAAGTGCACGTCCCCCGTGGCCACCACCGGCTTGTGGAGGGCGTCCCCCAGGGCCACGATCTTCCGGTTCAGGTCCCGCAGCCCCTCCTCGTCCGCCACCCGGCCGTTGCGGGTCAGGAAGGCGTTGTTGGCGATGGGCTGGATCTCCAAAAAGTCGTACATCTTGGCCACCTGGGCCAGCGTTTCCTCCGGCTCCCCCTTGAGCACGCTCTGGAACAGCTCCCCCGCCTCGCAGGCGGAACCCACGATAAGCCCCTGGCGGTTTAGGTGCAATAGGCTCCGGGGGATCCGGGGCACCTTGCGCAGGTGCTCCAGATGGGCGTAGGATACCAACCTGTAAAGGTTCACCAGCCCCGGCTGATCCTTGGCGATGATGATGATATGATAGGTGCGGCGCTTGGCCCTGGTATCCTGCTGGTCCAGGGCGTTGAACAGGGGCAGCTCCCGGGCCTGCCGCAGGTCCAGCTCCGGCAACGCCGCCGCCAACAGGGCCGCCGTGCCCCGGGCAATCTCCAACGCGCCCCCCTGGGGCGCCGCCTTGCCCAGGGCGCCCAAAAAGGCGGCCAAGGTCTGGTCCTTCACCTCCCGCCACAGATCGTGGCTCAGGACGCTAAGGTCCGCATATTCCGCCGGCAATTCCATCCCATGGGCCGCCCCATGGGCGTGGAGCAAGGCCACCGTCCCCGGGCCGAAGGCCGCCGGGCAGCCCCCCTCCATAAACGCCGAAAGGTCTGTAAGGGCCTCCTTCACCGATGCGCCCCCGGCCAGGGCCTCCTGGGTCAGGCCGGTCTCCTGGGCCAATTCCGGGGGCAGCAGGGCGCCGCAATCCACCACCCGGTAAAAGGTATCCAACACCTCTCCTTCCGCTGTGATCCGCAGGGCGGCGATCTCAAACAAATCGTCCAGCCGAAAGGCCGGGGCCGATGTGACCCCCAGGGCGATATAGGTTTCCGGCCGCTCCACCAGCCGGCAATCCGGCAACAGATACCCCTCCACCCCCAGGATGGCCTTGATCTCCTGGCCGCCCTTGGTGAGCTTGTCCGCCGCGGACACTGCGTCCGGGAAGGCGTGGACCACCCCGTGGTCCGTGATGGCGATGGCCCTATGGCCCCAGCGGGCCGCGGTGGCCACGGCTTCCTTCACGTTGGTGAGGCCGTCCATGGTGCTCATCTTGGTATGCAGGTGCAGCTCCACCCGCTTTTCCGCCGCCGTATCCATCCGCTTGGGCATGGAAAAAGCCCCGATGCTCCGCACATGGACGCACATGCGCCGCATGAATTCGTCCATGGTGTAATCCCCCTGCACCAGCAGCCAGTCCCCTTGCTTCTTGGCGGCTTCCAGCTCGGCCTGCAGCTTTTGCCCCGCCTCCTTCTCCTTGATGAACAGCTTGCAGGGCAGGGTGTTGGTATGGTCGCTGATGGCAAAGTTGATGATAAAGGCGCCGTTTTTCGTCTCCTTCACCTCCAGGCTGGTGATCTCTCCGCCGATCACCACCCGGCCCACATCCTCGTTCACCTGATCCTGGGGGATCCGGTCCTTTTCCTGGATGCGCTTGCCGTACAGCACCCGGGGGCCCTGCTCCGCCCCCGGCTTTTCGGCGGGCTTTCGTTTGCTCCGGCCCGCCGCCTGGGCGGCCGCCTGGCTAAAATCCGGCTTCTCCGGCAGCTTCAGGGGCTCCAGGCCCTCGTCCGTTTCCGCCAGCACCTGCAGCTCCAGGCCATAGGCCTGGGAAAAGGCTGCCTCCGCCCGGCGCAGGGCGCTTCCATCCCCCAGCATCTCCAAGCAGCCCGGCGCCAGCCGCAGCCGCAGCGCCCCGCCCGCCTCCAGGGTCAAGCACGCCCCCTGCAGGGCGGGCCGGATGGTGGGGCAAAGCTCCCGCAGGCTCTGTTCCAGCACCTTTTCAAGGGCCGCCCCCTGCTCCTCCAATTGAAGGGCCGCCGGCCCGCCAAAGAAAAAGGCCGCCTGCGTGGGGCAGCCCATGGCGTCCTCCAGCCCCTGCCGGATGGCTTCCATCTGGCCGAGGGTCAGCAGGCTGTCGCTTTGGGCCTCCACCAGCAGCCTGCGCTCCGCCTTATGCAAAACGGCCTGCCGGACCCTTCCATTTACCGCCCCGTTCTCCCGGAACAGGGCTTCCAAGCCTCCATCCATACGGCCGTCCTCCTCTCTCGTTTATTGTGCCGCCAGCATGGCCTTAGCCAGCCGGATCAATTCCCCAATGGCTTCCTCCCTGGGCCGGTTGCCCAGCAGCTTCCCCCGTTGGAACAAGAGCCCCTTGTCCCCGGCAAAGGCCACCCCCACGTCCGCGTCCCGGGCCTCCCCCGGGCCGTTGACCGCGCAGCCCATCACCGCCACTTTCAGATAGGGCCCCTCCTTGGGCAAGGCCGCCTCCACCCGCCGCACCACCGGCAACAGGTCAAAGCCCGTGCGGCCGCAGGTGGGGCAGGAGACGATCTCCACCCCCTCCTTGCGAAGGCCCATGGCCCGCAAAAGCTGCCGGGCCGCCGCCACCTCCTGCACCGGCTCCCCGGTCAGGGAGATCCGCAGGGTGTCACCCAGGCCCTGGTGAAGCAGGATCCCCAGGCCCGCCGCGGATTTTACCAGCCCCGCGCTGCCGCCCCCCGCCTCAGTGATCCCCAGATGCAGCGGGTAGGGGCAGGCTTGGGCCATCCTTTCATAGGCGGCCACCGTGGTTTCCACGTCCGAAGCCTTCAGGGAGATCACGATCTCATAAAACCCAGCCTGCTCCAACAGGGCCACATGGGAAAGGGCGCTCTGAACCAATGCCTCGGGGGTGGGGCCGCCGTATTTACGGTAGAGCGCCTTTTCCAGGGAGCCCCCGTTCACCCCGATGCGGATGGGGGCCCCATGGTCCTTGGCGCAGGCCACCAGCTCCCGAACCTTATCCGCCCCGCCGATGTTTCCCGGGTTGATGCGCACCTTATCCGCCCCGTTTTCCAGGGCCGCCATGGCCAGCCGGTGGTCAAAATGCACGTCCGCCACCAAGGGGATGGGGCAAGCGGCCCGGATGGCCTTTAAAGCCCTGGCCGCCTCCATATCCGGCACGGTGCAGCGGACGATCTGGCAGCCTGCGTCCACCAAGGCCCGGATCTGGGCGATGGTGGCAACAGCGTCCCGGGTGTCGGTATTGGTCATGGATTGGATGGTGATGGGCGCGCCGCCGCCGATGGCGACCTGCCCCACATGCACCTGGCGGGTTTGCGCACGTTTCATATCAGAACCCCAATAGCGCCCGCACGTCCTGCACCGTCAGCAGGATCACCAGGGCGAACAGCAGGATCAAGCCTGCAAAATGGATCATGCCTTCCTTTTCCGGAGGGATCGCCTTGCCCCGGATACCTTCCAGGGCCACGAACACCAGCCGGCCCCCGTCCAGGCCCGGGATGGGAAACAGGTTCAAAAGCCCCAGGTTGATGGTGATCAGCACCCCCAGCCGCAGGATGGTCTCCCAGCCGTAGCGGACGAATTCGCTCATCACGGAAATGGTGCCCACCGGGCCCATCAAATCCCCCTCCTGCACCCCGGTGCTGAACATTTGGCCAATGGCCGCCACCATCTCCCTTACGATGTTCCACACATAGCCAAAGGAATCCCCCATGGCCTCCAGCACCCCGTAGGTGCGCCGGGCCGGGGAAAAGGTAATGCCGATCAGATTATAGCCGGCCTCCTGGTTATAGATGTCCCGGATGGTCAAGTCCAGCTTTTCCCCGTCCCGCAATACGGTGATGGTCACCGCCTCCGGGTCTGCGGCCTGAATGGCGGGGGCGGCCTCCGCATAGCTCAACAGCCGCTTGCCGTCCACCGCATAGAGCATATCTCCCACCTGCATCCCCGCCTGTTGTGCCGGGGAATCCGCAAAGGAAAATTCCTGGACCTGGGCCGCCACGTCCCCAAAGATCCCCAGGGCAAAGGCTGCCAGCACCACCGCCAGCACCACGTTCATCAGCGGCCCCGCCGCCACCACCACCGCCCGTTTCCAGGGCTTCTGGGCGTTGAAGGGCAAGGGCGCGTCCTGTTTGACGGGCAGGTTGTCGTCCTCCCCGTAAAAGCGGCACATGCCCCCCAGGGGCAGGGCCCGCAGGGAGTACTGAATCCCCTTTTTCTCGGTTTTCCACACCACCGGCCCCATGCCGATGGCGTATTCCAATATGCCAAAGCCCAAAAGACGGCCTGCGGCATAGTGTCCCAGCTCATGCACCGCCACAAACACCGTAAGCATGAGCAGCGCGCCGATAATGGATAACAGATTTGCCAATTGTATTGATTACCTCCAAGCGGATGCAAGCTGCGCGGCCTTTTCCCGGGCCAATTGCCGGGCCTGGGCGTCCAGCCTGCAAATGTCCTGTAGGTCCCTGGGTTCGCCCCGCCCCATCCGTTCCATGGCGTAGGCCACCAGGGTCCCGATCTCCAAAAAGGGGAGCTTCCCCTGCAAAAACAGCGCCGCCGCCACCTCGTTGGCCCCATTGTAGGCGATGGGCAAAGCGCCTCCCGCCTCCAGGGCCTCGTAGGCCAAAGGCAAAGCCACAAACCGCTCCGGGTCCGGCGCTTCGAAATGCAGCGTCCCCGCCCGGGCCAGGTCCAACGCTCCAAAGGGCCCTGCTTCCCGGGCCTCCTCCGCAAGGGCATACTGGATGGGCAGCCGCATATCCGGGGCGCTCAGCTGGGCCAGCTGGCACCCGTCCACAAATTCCACCAGGGAGTGGACGATGGATTCCGGATGGATCAGCACCTGGATCTTGCTGCCTGGCATGTGAAACAAATATGCCGCTTCCAGGATCTCCAGCCCCTTGTTGAACAGGCTGGCGCTGTCGACGGTGATCTTTCTGCCCATGCGCCAGGTGGGGTGCCGGAGGGCGTCCGCCACGGTGACCCGGGCCAGCTGGGCCCGGGTGTAGGTGCGGAAGGGCCCGCCCGAGGCGGTGAGCAGCAGCCGCTTCACCCGGGCGGGGTCCTCGCCCCCCAGGCACTGGTACAGGGCGGATTGCTCGCTATCCACCGGGATGATCCGGCCTTTCCCTGCCGCCAGGGCCCGCTCCACCAGGCCGTGGCCGCAAACGATGCTCTCCTTATTGGCCAATGCCACGGTCTTGCCCGCCTGAAGGGCCGCCAGCAAAGGCGCCAGCCCTGCAAAGCCGCTGACCCCGTTTACCACCATGTCCCCCTGGGGCAGGGCGGCCAAAAGGCTGGCGGCCTCCGGCCCGGCCTCCACCCGGGCGCCCAGGCCCGCCAAGTCCGCCGCCCCCTCCGGATCCGCCAGCCCCAGCCATTGGGGCCGGAATTCCAGGGCCTGCTGCCGCAAAAGCCCGGCGTCCGATCCGGCGCACAGGGCCAATATTTCAAATTTCCCGGGCATGGCCCGCACCACCTCCAAAACCTGGCGGCCAATGGAGCCTGTGCTGCCCAGGACAACGATCCTCTTCTTCATAATACCGGTCCTTCTATAGTCTATATCCCCAACGCCAGGGCCATGCAAAGATAAACCACCGGCCCGCACATCAGCACGCTGTCCAGCCGGTCCATCATGCCGCCATGGCCGGGGAAGATCTTGCCGTAATCCTTGATGCCGGCCCAGCGCTTGATGGTGGAGGCAAACAGGTCGCCGATCTGGCCGATGCCCCCGCAGATGAGCCCCAGGACCAGGGCTTGGCCAAGGGCGGGCAGCAGGCCCCAATCCACGCCGGGGACATAGCGGCCCACCGCATAGGCCAGCAAGCCGCCCAACGCCCCGCCGAAAAAGCCGCCTACGCTGCCTTCCACGGTCTTTTTGGGGCTGATGTGGGGGCAAAGCTTATGCTTGCCCAGGGCGGATCCTATGAAATAGGCCGCCGTATCCCCCAACAAGGGGGCGGTAAAGCATAAGAGGAGCAGGCAGGCGGAATAACTCGCCACCATTGCCAGCATAACATAAAAACCCAGGGGATAGATGCAAACAAACAGAGAACAAATGGTGTCCTCCATGGTACGCCGGGGATTGCACACCCGCTCGACGCACAGGGCCAGGGGGCATAGCAGCAGGCACAGCCCCAGGGCGGAGAGCCCGGCGTTTGGCAAAAAGGCCAGGCCATACAGGGCGCCAATGGCGTACAAGGGCCAGGTGCAGATCCGATGGCCCTTGGCGCGGAACACCTGATCCATCTCATAGATGCTGATCAGCGCCGCCGCGGTAAAGGCGATGGCCCGGAACCAGGGCCCCAACAAAAACATGGCGGCCAGCAGGAACACCAGCCCAATGCCCACCAGGATCCTCGTTTTCATACTTTCCTCCTATCCCGGCACATTGCCAAAGCGCCGGTTCCGCCGTTGAAATTCCTGCAGGCAGGCCACATAGCGTGCATCGGAAAAATCCGGGAAATAGTCCGGCACGAAGATCAGCTCCGCATAGGCGGCCTGGAGCAGCAAAAAGTTGGAAAGCCGCTGCTCCCCCCCGGTGCGGATCACCAGATCCAGCTCCGGCAAGCCCGCCGTATACAAGGCCCCCATCAGGGCCGCCTCGTCCACCGGCTCCCCCCGGGCCATCAACAGGTTTACAGCCCGGACCACTTCGTCCCGGCTGCCGTAATTCAAGGCTACGTTCAGCTTTAAGCCCTGGTTATCCCGGGTCTTGGCCTCGGCCTCCGCCAGGGCGTTCTGTATGTTTTGGGGGAACGCGCGCTTTTCCCCCAGGGTGCGGATGCATACCCCATTGGCATGGAGCGCCTCCAGTTCCCGGCGGAAATATTCCATAAACAGCCCCAGCAACGCTTCCACCTCGCCGGCGGGCCGTTTCCAATTTTCTGTGGAAAATGCATACAGGGACAGGGCCTCGATGCCCAGGTCGCTGGTGAGCTGGATCAGGCCCCTTAGCCGCTCCATGCCTGCCCGGTGCCCCAAAGGCCGGGGCAATCCCCGGGCCTTGGCCCACCGGCCGTTGCCGTCCATGATGATGCCCACGTGCCGGGGCAGTTCCGCCGCGAGCCCCAGGCTCGCCGGTTGGATCCTCGCCATGTCGCCTCCTTTTTGCAGGCTGCCGCCCGCCGCCCCATGCCCCGGCCTATTGGCCAGGATCGAAGCTTTCTGATCGGTTGTCCCCGCAGAACAGGGCGCGCCGCTGCCCTTTCCCCTTTGGGGCGGCAACGGTATCTTCCTGCCGCCGCCCGCCTGCCGGCGGGCGGCATCCAAGCGGGCCAGCCCGCCCAGGTGGATGGATTTGTGCCCAGGGGTCGCATAATGTCGAAGCCCCCCCCGGCGCAAGTCGCCCGGCTCCAGGCTGGGCGCGTTCCCATCCCGGGCCGGGCAACACAGCAACAGGCCGGCCAGGCCCGCAGCAGACCTTTTTGTTTTGTTAAAAGGGGGGCTCCGCCTACCGCGCCTCTTGCGTCCCGGCAGGCGGGCCGAACGCCCCGCAGGTGAGCAGCGCCTGCTTCGGCCCCGTCTCCCGGGCCCGCAGCACCCGCAGGACGCCGCCGGCCCAAGGTTTCGGGCTCCGGGTCTCTTCCCAGGCAACCTGATAGCCCGCCGCTTCCAGCCGGGCGACGGCCGTCTCCAGCGGCAGGCCCAATACCTGCATCAAACCTCCATGATCTCCTTTTCCTTATCGGCGATGATCTTGTCGATGTCCTTGATGGCGGCGTCCGTAGCCTTCTGGGCGTCCTCTTCCATGATCTTCTGATCGTCCTCGGTGATATCGCCGTTTTTCTTTTGCTTTTTGATGGTCTCGTTGGCGTCCCGCCGGATGGAGCGGATGGCCACCTTGGCCTCCTCTCCCTTTTTCTTGACCACCTTGACCAGATCCCGCCGGCGCTCTTCCGTCAGCTCCGGGAATACCAGCCGGATCACCTTGCCGTCGTTGCTGGGGTTGATCCCCAAATCGCTCTTTTGCAGCGCCTTTTCGATCTCCTTGAGCGCGCCGGGGTCATAGGGCGCGATTACCAGCAGCCGGGGCTCCGGCGCCGAGATGTTGCCCATCTGGTTGATGGGAGTGGGGGTGCCGTAATAATCCGCCGTGATCCGGTCCAGCACCTGGGCGTTGGCCCGCCCGGCCCTGAGGCCGCTCAGCTCCTGCTTGAGCACGGAGATGGTTTTCCCCATTTTTTCTTTTGCCAGTTCCACAGCGTCCATGTTCCTGCCTCCTGTCTATGGTAAAAGTTTGGTGCGCGCTTTGCCCAGGCCGGCCCGCCCCGCCTGCGGGGCCAGGCCCTGCGCCCCGCTGCCTTCTACCCGGGCAGGACGAAACCATAGGCTGTCCTTTTTATTGTAATGGAAACCGCCCCCAGGCGCAAGAGCGCAGTGGGGGAAAACTGCGTTCCTCGCCAATTTCTTCAACCGCCGGCATACGCCCCCGCGCCCGGGTAAAGGGGCCTATTCCCCCGCCCCGTCGATCAGGGTGCCCACGGGCTCCCCCCGCACGGCCTTGCGGATGTTCTCCTCCTGGGCCATGGCGAATACCAGAATGGGGATGTTCTGCTCCTTGCACAGGGTGATGGCGGTTAGATCCGTGGCCTTCAGGCCCGCCTGGATCACCTGGTCGTAGGAAAGATGGGTATACCGCTTGGCGTTGGGGTCTTTCTTGGGGTCCGCGCTGTATACCGCGTCCACGTTCTTGGCCAGCAGCATCACGTCCGCCCCCATTTCCGCCGCCTTTAGGGCTGCGGCGGTGTCCGTGGAGAAGAAAGGCAGTCCGCTGCCCCCGGCAAAGATCACCACTTCCCCGGCCTCCAAGGCCGCCTGGGCCCCCCGGGAGCTGTACCCGTCCGCCACCCGGGGCATGTCCACCGAGCTCATCACCCGCACCGGCACACCCAGCCTGGCCAGGCAATCCTGCAGGGCCAGGGAGTTGATCACCGTGGCCAGCATCCCCATCTGGTCCGCCCGGTTCCGGTCCATCTCCCCGCTGGAGCGGCCCCGCCAGATGTTGCCGCCCCCCAGGGTGACCCCCACCTGTACCCCCAGGGCCTGCAGGCTCTGGATCTGCCGGGCAACGGCCTCCACCTTTTCAAAGTCCACCGTCTCCCCGTGGCCGCCCATGGCTTCCCCGGAGAGCTTGAGGGATACCCGCTTATATTTTAGCATACATCCTCCTTTTCCCGTTCGCCGGGGCGGCGCAAGCCCGTTGCCCCGGCTTTTCCCCATACGAAAGGAACGCCAAGCGGCGTTCCTTTATTGGTTGCTGTTATTTCTTCATCTGGCCCATGACTTCCTCGGCGAAGTTGTCTTCCCGCTTCTGGAGGCCTTCGCCCATCTCAAAGCGATAGAAGCCCAGCACCTGGATGCCGCCGGTGCGCTCTACCAGCTTGCCCACGCTGATGTCAGGCTCCTTGACAAAGGGCTGCTCCAGCAGGCAGACTTCCTTGTAGTACTTTTCGATCCGGCCTTCCACCATCTTCTCGATGATGTTGGCGGGCTTGGGCTTGGGCTCGTTCATGGCCTGCTCCCGCAGGATCTTGCGCTCGTGCTCCACGTCATCCTGGTTCACGTCCGCCTTGGACAGGCAGGTGGGCTTGGCAGCGGCAATGTGCATGGCGATGTCATGGGCCACGGGCTTGGCAGCGGCCGCGTCCTCGCAGGCGATCTCCACCAGCACGCCGATCTTACCCCCCAGGTGCACATAGCAATCCACCATGCCGCCTTCCACATGGCTGCGGGCAAACCGCCGGATGGTGATCTTTTCGCCGATCTTGGCCACGGCCCGGGTGATCATCTCCGCCACGGTGCCGTCGCCGGTATCCAACGCCATCAGGGCGTCCACATCCTGGGGATCTTGCTCCGCCACCAGTTTGGCTACCGTATCCACCAGGGCCTTGAAGTCGTCGGTCTTGGCCACGAAGTCGGTCTCGCAATTCACTTCTGCGATGACGCCGGTCTTGCTATCCGGGCTCACGTAGCTGGATACCACGCCCTCGGCCGCAATGCGGGACGCCTTCTTGGCGGAAGCCGCCAGGCTCTTCTCCCGCAGATAGTCCATGGCCTTATCCATGTCGCCGTCGCACTCTACCAGGGCCTTTTTACAATCCATCATGCCGGCGCCGCTCATCTCGCGCAGGGCCATTACGTCTTTTGCGGTAAACATGTATTCGCTCCTCCCAGTACTAATTAAAAATCGTCGCCGTCCTTGGCTTCCGGGGCCTCCTCGGCCACGTCTTCCATCTGCTCGCCCTGGCGGCCTTCCAGCACGGCGTCCGCCATCTTGGAGGCGATCAGCTTCACGGCGCGGATGGCGTCGTCGTTGCCGGGGATGGGATAATCCACCTCGTCGGGGTCGCAGTTGGTATCCACGATGGCCACCACCGGGATGCCCAGGGCATGGGCTTCCTGCACGGCGATGTTCTCCTTGCGGGGGTCTACCACGAACATGGCGCCGGGGAGCCGCTTCATTTCCTTGATGCCGGAAAGGTTCTTTTCCAGCTTATCCCGCTCGGCCATGAGCTTGATGACTTCCTTCTTGGGCAGCAGGGCGAAATCCCCATCCTGCTCCATCTTATCGATCTTGCGCAGGCGGGCGATCCGGGTCTGGATGGTCTTGAAGTTGGTGAGCATACCGCCCAGCCACCGCTGGTTCACAAAGAACATGCCGCAGCGCTTGGCCTCCTGCTCGATGCTTTCCTGGGCCTGCTTCTTGGTGCCCACAAACAGCACCGCTTCGCCGGCCTCCGCCACGCTGCGGATGAAATCATACGCCTGGTCTACTTTTTTAACGGTCTTCTGCAGGTCGATGATGTAGATGCTGTTGCGCTCGGTGAAGATATACTCCTTCATCTTGGGGTTCCAACGGCGGGTCTGGTGGCCGAAGTGAACGCCGGCTTCCAACAGCTGCTTCATAGAAATGACGGACATGGGTAATACTCCTCCTCGTTAAAAATTCCGCCGCCCCTTCATGGCGCCCGGTAACCCCAACCGGGGCACGAGCCGTGCGCTCTGGGACGTGTGTAGTGGCGCGTGTCCATACGCCCGTACGTTTGGCATTATACCATGGCAATCCTGGCCTACGCAAGGACTTTTTGGCCCAAAAAACAAGGAAAAAGAGCGGAAACCCGCCCTTTTCCATATGGATTTTGACCAGTTTCTTCCCATGGGGGATAGGAAGATTTGGAGGGAATAGAGGAACGCCTCCATTCATCAATATCATTTTATCTGAAAACGTCTATTTGTGCAATAGGTTTTTTTACAAAGGCTGTTTTTTTATATTTCCTGGGGATTTTTTCTTTTTATTCTTCTTCTCCTTGGCGGATCAGCAAAAATTTTTACATATTTTTCCAATCCCTTGCCAGGTTCCCCCATTCGTACTATCATAATCCCTGGCGGCGGTGTTGCCGTGCGCCAATTTTTTCCTTCAGGAGCCGCTATGAATCCTTCCTCCATCCGATTCGGCCCGGCGGGCAACAGCGATAGCTTTTACGCCGCCGGCTACAAGCGCACCGCCGACGCCCCGGGCTATCTGCGGGCCATGGGCCTGGACGCGTTGGAATATTCCTTTGGCCGGGGGGTGCGTATGGGGCCGGAGACCGCCCAGGCCATCCGGGAGGCCGCCCAGGGGGCGGGGATCGCCCTGAGCGTCCACCTTCCTTATTTTATTAACCTGGCGGCGCAGGAGCCGGAAAAAAAGGAGAAAAACCTGCAATATTTCCGGGACGGGCTGCTGGCCGCCCGGGCCATGGGGGCTGTGCGGGCGGTATTTCACCCCGGCTCCGCCCGGGGAGACCGGCGGGAAGCCCTTCAGCGGGCCTGCGGCCTGCTGGCGCAGATCCTGGCGGCGCTGGACCGGGAGGGCCTGCTGGATACCGTGACCCTGTGCGCGGAGACCATGGGCAAGATCAACCAGCTGGGCAGCCTGCAGGAGGTGATCGCCCTGTGCCGGGTGGATCCCCGGATCTGGCCTGCGGTGGACTTCGGCCACCTCCATTGCCGGGGGCTGGGGGCCATCCGGGGCCGGGCGGACTATGCGGCCATCCTGGACGAGCTGGAGCATAGCCTGGGCATGGAACGGGCCCGCACCCTCCACGTCCATTTTTCCCGCATGGAGTATACCGCCGGCGGGGAAAAGATGCACCATACCCTGGCGGATACCCAATACGGGCCGGAATTCTACCCCCTGGCCCTGGAGCTGGCGGCCCGGGACTATGCGCCGGTGGTGATCTGCGAATCCCGGGGCACCCAGGCCGAGGACGCCTTGGCCCTGCGCCGGATGTACCAGGCGGCCAAAAACGGGGAAAAATAGCTTGTCCTCCCCCATGGGGCTGTGGTAATATAATGAGTGGTAACGTTGTATCGCCGCCCATGCCCGGGGGCTGATATGCAAATACGAAATATTTTTTGGAGGTACATCCCCTATGATTATGGCAGGCGATTTTCGCAAAGGCATCACCGTTGAGATCGACGGCAACGTGTGGAGCGTGGTGGATTTTCAGCACGTGAAGCCCGGCAAGGGCGCGGCCTTCGTGCGCACCAAGCTCAAGAACGTCATGACCGGCGCCGTGCTGGAGCGCACCTTTAACCCCAGCGACAAATACCCCAAGGCTCATATCGAGACCAAGGAGATGCAATATCTGTATAACGATGGCGAGCTGTATTACTTCATGGATACCGAAACCTATGAGCAGCTGCCCCTGAACCACGACCAGGTGGAGGACGCCATCAACTACATCGTGGAAAACATGAACGTGACCGTGCGGTTCTTCAAGGGCAATCCCTTCTCCGTGGAAGCTCCCAACTTTGTGGAGCTGACCATCACCGAGTGCGAGCCCGGCGTCCGGGGCGATACCGCCACCGGCGCCAACAAGCCCGCCACCCTGGAGACCGGCGCCCGGGTCACCGTGCCCCTGTTCGTGAACGAGGGGGATAAGATTCGGGTAGATACCCGTACCGGCGAATACATGGAGCGCGTATAAGGGCATACTTCCCTGTAGACGGCTCTAGCGGCCCTCTACCCAACCCAACGACCATGTTAGGAGGTATATTATGGGTTACATGAAAGAAAAAGTGGCGTATCTTAGGGGCCTTGCCGAAGGCATGGAGATCGGCGGGGACAACCAGGGCAAGCTGCTCAAGCTGATGATCGAGACCATGGATGAAATGGCCGCGTCTTTGGATGATAATGAGCTTTCCCTCCAGGAGTTGGACGAGTGCATCGACGATATCTACGAGGAGCTGGATACCATCGAGGACTATGTGTTCGAGGATGAGGAGGACGACGAGGACGAGGACTACTTTGACGAAGAGGATTTCGTGGAAGTGGAATGCCCCCATTGCGGCGAAACGGTGTATTTCGACCAGGAGATGCTCCAGGGCGACGACCTGATCTGCCCCAATTGCAACGAGACCATCCTGCCAAAAGACTGATCCGGGACCATCCTGCCCCTGCCGCCCGGCGGCAGGGGTTTTTTGTGAGCCTATGATTTGCAGTTATTTCACCCTGCCTTCACCGGCCCGGGCTTTTGTAAAGACAGCTGACGTGGTATAATCTGGTTATGTATATTGAACCTGTAAAGCTTTATCTCATATGCCTTTTGCTGGGGTACCTGCTGGGCAATCTCCAGTTCGCCATCGTGTTCAGCCGCCTGCTGTATCACGACGACGTGCGGGAGCATGGCAGCGGAAACGCCGGCAGCACCAATATGCTCCGGGTATTCGGCCTAAAAAGCGGGCTGCTGACCTTCATGGGGGATTTCCTCAAGGGGGTGGCCGCCGTGCTGATCGGCCGCAGCCTGGGCGGGGCCATCGGCAGCTATTGCATGGCCCTGGGGGCCATCCTGGGCCATGACTTCCCCGCCCTTTTGAAATTCAAGGGCGGCAAGGGCGTGGCCACCTCCATGGGCATTGCGGTGGCCATCCAGCCCTGGATCGGCATCCTGGCCATTGCCGCCGGCATCGGCATGGTGGCCTACAGCAAAATGGTATCCGTGGGCTCCCTCACCGGGGGCGCCATGTTCCTGCTGCTGACCCTCCCCTTTGGCGCCGACCCCTGGGTGCGGCTGCTGGCCCTCCTTGCCTGCCTGCTGATCGTATTGCGCCACTGGGAAAACATTTACCGCATCCGCACCGGCCAGGAGAACCGCATCTCTTTCAAAAAGAAGGGGTGATCCCCCTCCTTTTCTTCCTTATAACCGGGCTGCGGCATGGCGCCGCAGCTTCAGCTTGTCGAGAAACCTCTGACGAATAGAAGATCGCGGCCCTTTTAGGCTTT
>UQOG01000019.1 GCA_900542615.1 uncultured Eubacteriales bacterium
GGAGCTATGAAAACCTCGAAAAAGTGGCGCAAGCCACTTTTTCGACAGCCTGAAAGCAGCCCAAGGCCGCTTTTTGGCAATCGTTGGAATGGGAACTCCCCATCCTGGGCCCCTGTTGGCGGCGGCCGGCCATCAGCCGGGCTCGTCCTTGGGGGCATCCTGCTTTTCCGCCGCGGGCAACGGGTCCAGGAAGCCGCTCTGGACGTTGGCCCGGGCCAATTCCTCCAGGAGCATCTTGTTGCGCAGCTCCAACAGCTGCAGCTCCTGCTCCATCCGCTCCATGTCCCGGATGATCTCATCCAGGAACGCGTCCACCTCCCCGATGTCATAGCCCTGGAAGGCACGGCTGAATTTTCGGTTGATGATCTCCTGAATCTGCACGGGTTCGCTCCTTTTTCAAGAAAATGGGAGGCTGCCCTTTCGCAGCCCCCCGTCTTTTGCCGCCGGTTACATCACGTCCGTATAATCGGAGGATTCATCGTTGCCGATGATGTCGTAGTTGGTGGGCGCAACCACGAAAATACCCCGGGAGATCTTGTAGATGCTGCCGTTTAAGGCATAGATGGCGCCCGCCATGAAATCCAAAATACGCTGGGCGCAATCGATCTCCAGTTCCTCCATATTCACGATGACCGGTTTGCGGCTCTTGAGATTGTCGATGATATTCTGCGTATCCTCATAGCTGATGGGATGATACACAATCATCTTCATGGAAGCTGCTGTGGGAAGGCTTACCACGTTGGAGCCGCTGGCGGCGCTGGCCGCCGTACGCTGCCGTTTGCTGCGATTGGCCATGTTCAGGACGTTATCCGTTTGGGCTTGGCTTTCGCCCTCGTAATACTCATCCCCATACATTTCATCGTCCATCTCGGTCTCCTCGATGCCGATGAAGTCCATGAATTTGTTCAAAAGACCTGCCATGCTTTTTTCCCCCATTCAAATAATTTGTGGTATGTGCCTTGGCGCTTGGAGAAAAAAAGACGTTTTGAAAAACGGAACTGCTCTATCTATACGCTCCGTTTTCGCGGCTACGCTGTTTGGCGCGGACCAAATATGGCCGTTCCCACCCGGACCATGGTCGCGCCTTCCAGAATGGCCGCTATATAATCCCCGCTCATGCCCATGGACAATGTATCCATTTCTTTCCATCCGGCAGAAACCAGCCTGTCGAACAGATCGCGCATCTGGGCAAAGTACCGGCGCGCCTCCTCCTGTCCCACGTTGGGAGGAATGCACATCAGCCCCTTGACCCGGATGCCGGGCAGCTGGGAGACCATATCGAGAAACGCAGGCAATGCAGCCGGCAAGACGCCGCCCTTTTGTTCTTCGGCGCCGATGTTCACCTCCAGGAGGACATCCTGGCTGCACCCATGCTTCTGGGCCAGGCGGCTGATCTCCTTGGCCAGCTCCGGCCGGTCTACCGACTGGATCAGCGCCACCTTGCCTATCACATATTTTACCTTATTTGTTTGCAGTTGTCCAATCATATGTGGAGAAAGTCCCCTGCTTTGGAAAAATTCCAGCTTGGATACCAGCTCCTGGGGCCGGTTTTCCCCCACTTCCCTTGCGCCCGCCGCAACCGCTTCCTCGATCCGGGCCGTATCCACAAACTTGGTCACCGCGATCAAGCGCACCTCGTCCCGGCTACGTCCCGCCGTCCGGCAGGCCTGCTGGACGGTTTCTTCCACCATCCGGTAATTTTCAGCAATGCTCACAATCCTTCGCCTCGCTTTTTCTTCCTGGGCCCCTTAATCCCCATAGCGCATCCCCGCTGACAGGGAGGCCCCGTCCTTGGCGGCGATGATGGCCGTATCCTCGTCCGCGCTATATACCTCCAGGGGGATCTTCCGGCCGTCCACCGGCAAGACCGGCACCCCGTTTTCCTCCAAGATGGCCTCCAGGGGCACTTCCAGCCCCGTCATTTCCCCGGATAGGGTAACCTTCACGGTCCGCACGCCGATCAGATCCCCCAAGGTCTCGTTGAATTCCAGGATGTTTACCACGCCGTTTTCATTCACCACCGGCTCCAGGGCCGTGCCGATGAACAGGCGGTCCGCATAGCCCTCCACCTGCACGTTATAGGTCTGCCCCGCGCTCACCCGCAGCGCCTGGCTCCGGGGGGTCACAAAGGCCATATACCAATGGGAAGGGTTCACCAGGCGGAACAGCAGGCTTTCGGAGCTGGCCACCATGCCCCCTGCGGCGCTGTCCAACACCTTGTTGATTACGTCCGCGTTGATCACGTCCAGCTTATCCCCGCTGAGCACCTGCTCAAACCCGTCGAAATAGAAGCTCACCACCCCGCTGCCCTTTGCCACCACGTCGCTGGCATATTCGGCAAGCTGGGCCTTCTTGGTCTCCTCCTCCCCATACAGGGCGTTCAGGGCCTCGTCCGCCTGCACCAGCTGCCGCAGCAGCGCGCTGCGCTGGGACAATAGCTCCTTGATGTCGTTTTCCAGGGCCAGCAGGTCCTCCCCCGCCGGCTGTTGGGAAAGCGCCTGCTCCCCCTGGACGGCCTGATCCGCCTGCGCGCTATCGGGCTGGGCCGTGGCAGCCGGGCTGCCGGCCTCCATGGTAAGGCCCCGGGGCTCCCGCTGCAAGCACCGGCGGATGGCTTGCTGCTTTTCCTGCAGCTGGTTGTTGATATTGCTTAGCTCCGCGCTCTCCACGCTGCCCAGCAATTCCATCTGCTTTTGGTAGATCTGCTCCTGTATGTTCAGCAGGGACTGGGTCATATCATCCGTATAGCCCCACTTGTAAACCGTTGCCACCGGCATCTCGGAGGTCACCTGGGCGCCCTCCTGGACCTGGTAGGTGGCCCGGTCGTACCGCTCCACGGATACGCAGCTTTCCTCCCGGATCACAATGGCTGAAGCCTCCAGGGCTAAGGTCTGGGAGCCGGTGTGCAGGGTGCCGCTCTTCCGGCCCGGCTTCAACAGGAATATGGCCAGCGCCCCCAGCCCGATCACCAGAAACAGGATCAGGTAAAAGCGCGGATTGATCTTAACACATTTGCGAGTACGAACGATGCGGATCGCCTCCTTTCTGCTGCCGCAAGCTCATAGGCCCATGGCCTGGCGGACCTTGGTATGCACCGCCTGCCGGCCTACCACCGCCGCCACCATGCGGCTTTCATCCAATACATAGGGCAGGATGGCCTCCACATCCGCCATGCGCACCCCGGCGATGCGGCTGAGCATCTCCCCTTCCTCCAGGGCGTAGCCCCGCATCAACATGCTGCGGCCTATGGCGCTGCTCCTGGCGGAAGTGCTTTCCTGGCCCAGCATATAGCTGCCCTTGAGCTGCTCCTTGGCCCGGTGGAATTCCTCCGCCGTAAGGCCCTGCTCCCGCATACGCCTGGCTTCCTGCAGCATCAGCTCCGCCACCTGGGCGCCCTGCTTCCCCTCGGTGCCCGCGTACAGGGCGAAATACCCCGTGCCGCTATAGCCGCTGGGATAGGAATAAACCGAATAGGCCATGCCCCGCTCCTCCCGGATGTGCTGGAACAGCCGGCTGCTCATGGAGCCCCCCAGGGCGTTGTTGAGCACATACAGGGCGAATTGCTCCTTGGTATCCGTGGGGAAGCCGGGGAACCCCAAACAAATATGGGCCTGCTCCACGTCCTTTTGGGCGGCCACAAAGCGCCGCCCCTGGATCAGTTGGGAGTCGGGCATGTCCGTCCCGGCGGCCGGGGCGGCTGTCCCGGCCTTGCAAAAGGCTCCTTCCAGCAGGGCCAGGAGGGCTTGCATATCCACCCGGCCCGCGCAGGCCACCACCATATCCCCCAGCTGATACCGCCGGGCCATATAGGCCCGCAGGCTTTCCGGGGTAAAGGCCCGCACGCTTTCCTGGGAACCCAGGATGGGCCGGGCCAGGGGGCTCTCCCCATACATGGCCCCGCCCAATAGCTCATGGACCAGCTCCTCCGGGCTATCCTCCACCATGAGGATCTCCTCGCACACCACCCCTTGCTCCCGGGCCAGGTCATCCGGATCCAGGCGGGGATGCTGCACCAGATCCTGTAGGATGTCCACCGCCTGGCCCAGATGCTCGTCCAGCACCTTGGCGTAATAGCAGGTGCACTCCTTGGCCGTAAAGGCGTTCAGGTTGCCGCCCAGCCCGTCCATCTCCCCGGCGATTTCCTTGGCGGTGCGGTTCTCCGTCCCCTTGAAGAGCATGTGCTCGATCATATGGGAGATGCCGCCCTCCCCAGGCCCCTCATACACGGGCCCTGCGGGGATCCAGATCCCGATGGCAACGGAGCGGACCCCGTCCATGGGCTCCGCCACCACCTGCATACCGTTTGACAACCGGTCAGTCAAAATCATTCCGATCCGTTCCTATGGGAGCACCTCCCCTACGGGGACGGGCTCCAATCCTTTCTCCCGTAATGCCGCAAGGATCCCGGAAAGGGCCTCCCCGGCAGCCCGGGTGGGCTGCAGCAGCAGGATGCTGCCCGGGATGGGCTCCGCCGGTACCCTGGCGAGGATGTCCCCAGCCCCGCCCCGGGCGCACAATAGATCCGCCGTGCACAAAACCTGGGTCAGCCCCAGCTTATGGGCTGCCCGGCCCGACACGGTGACCGACCGGCCCCCGGAATAATACAGCGCCGGCCTGACCCCCGCTGCCGCCTCTATGGCCGCCAGGGACCGCTCCACGTCCTCCTGCACCCAGCTCAGCCGCCCATCCTGGCCTTCCTCGTAACCCATGGTGGCCAACTCGTGGCCCTCCTGGGCCATGCGCCGGGCCATAACCGGATTGCGGTCCGCCCACGCCCCGCTTATGGCAAAGGTGACGTGGACCTGTTCCCCTTGCAGGGTATCCAAAATATCCGCCATCGCCTCCGCGTCCCAGCTGACGGCGAATTGTAAGGCTATTTTCCCCTCCGCCTGGCCCCGGTATACCGGGGCGCTGACGCTGATCGTCTGGGGTTGGGTAGTCCCCACATATAACCCCGCGATCAGCAGCAGCAACAGCAGATTGGTAACGGCGTGCCCGGCCTTTGACCTTCCCATGGCGCATCCCCCTTGTTTGTTCTATATATATGGGTATGCGCCAAAAGGCGGCCTTAGCCCCGCCGGCAAAAATTCCTTTTTTCTCCGGCCCCTTCCTCCCAGCCGGGAAACCCAGGCGCGCTCCCTTGGTTTGTTTGTCAGGGGGCCGCCTTGCCGGCGAAAAGATTTTTTATGGCCCTATTGCGTTAAAAAGTGGCATACGCCACTTTTTAACAAAACCGTATGGATAAAAAAGCCTAAGCGTCTGGGCCCGTGAATCATTTCTTCGCGTCCGGCAACAGGTCCTTCCGGGTCAGGTCGATCTTGCCATCGGGCTTCACGGCGATGACCCGCACCAGCAGCTCGTCGCCTACGCTGACCTCGTCCTCCACCCGCTCAACCCGGTGGTTGGCCAGGCGGCTGATGTGTACCAAGCCCTTCTTGCCGGGCTTGAGCTCCACCTGGGCGCCGATGGGCAGGATATTTACCACCTTGCCCAGGAATACCTCGCCCACCTCGATGTCGTGGCAAATGCTGTCGATGATCTTCTTGGCCTTCTCCGCCGCCGCCATATCCGGGGAGGCGATGAACACCCGGCCGTCGTCCTCGATGTCGATCTTGACGCCGGTCTCCGCGATGATGCCGTTGATGGTCTTGCCGCCGCTGCCGATCACCTCCCGGATCTTATCGGGATGGATGGTGAACTGGAGGATGCGGGGCGCATAGGGGCTCAGCTCTGCCCGGGGCGCGGGGATGGTCTCCAGCATCTTGTTCAGGATGAACAGCCTGCCCTGCCTGGCCTGCTCCAGGGCCCGGGTAAGGATCTCCTTATCGATGCCCTTGATCTTGATATCCATCTGGATGGCGGTGATGCCGTCCTTGGTGCCCGCCACCTTGAAGTCCATATCCCCCAGGAAGTCTTCCAGACCCTGGATATCCGTCAATACGGCGATGTTGCCGTTGGCGTCGTCCTTGATCAGGCCCATGGCCACGCCGGCCACCGGCTTCTTGATGGGCACGCCCGCGTCCATGAGGGCCATGGTGCTGGCGCAGATGGAAGCCTGGGAGGTGGAGCCGTTGGAGCTGACCACTTCGGATACCAGGCGGATGGCATAGGGGAATTCCTCCTCGGAGGGGATCATGGGCAGCAGGGCCCGCTCCGCCAGGGCGCCGTGGCCGATCTCCCGCCGGCCCGGGCTGCGCACAGGCCGGGTCTCCCCCACGGAATAGGGGGGCATATTATAGTGGTGGATATAGCGCTTGAAATCCTCCTCGCCGATGCCGTCCAGGGTCTGGCCGTCCCCCATGCAGCCCAGGGTGGCGATGGTCATCACCTGGGTCTGGCCCCGGGTGAACACGGCGCTGCCATGGGTGCGGGGCAGGATGCCGGTCTCGCACCAGATGGGCCGGATCTCGTCCTGCTTGCGGCCGTCGGGCCGGATGTGCCGGTTGATGATCTTATCCCGGACGATCTCCTTGGTGAGGGTATAGAGGATGCTGTCCACATCCTTTTCGCTGTCCGGATAGGCCTCCGCAAAGTGGGCGATGGTCTCTTCCTTCACCTGGCTGCTGCGGTCTTCCCGCTCGTAGCGGTCGAAGGTATCCAGGCTCCATTCCACCTTATCCCGGGCATAGGCCCGCACTTCCTCGGTAAAGGCCGGGTCGGGCTGGTAGATGTTGACCTCCATCTTGGGCTTGCCCACCTGGGCCTGGATGTCCTCGATAAAGGCCACGATCTTCTTGATCTCCTCCTGGGCATACAGGATGGCGTCCAGCATTTCCTGCTCGGTGAGCTCGCAGGCGCCGGCCTCCACCATCATCACCGCGTCCCGGGTGCCGGCCACCGTCAGGGTGAGGCGGCTCTTAGCCCGCTGCTCGCTGTTGGGGTTGATGATATACTTGCCGTCCACCATGCCCACCGCCACCGCGCCGGTGGGGCCCATGAAGGGCGCTTCGCTGATGGACAGGGCGATGGAGCTGCCCAGCATGGCCAAAATATCCGGCTGCACGTCCTGGTCCACGGACAACACCGTGGCGATTACCTGGATGTCGTTATAGAAGCCCTTGGGGAACAGGGGCCGCAGGGGCCGGTCGATGAGCCTGTCCGTCAGAATGGCCTTTTCGCTGGGACGGCCTTCCCGCTTGATGAACCCGCCGGGGATCTTGCCCACGGAGTACATCTTCTCTTCAAATTCGATGCTCAGGGGCAAAAAATCCACCCCGTCCCGGGGCGCTTTTGCCACCGTGGCGCACACCAGCACCACCGTATCCCCGCAGCGCACCAGGGCGCTACCGCCCGCTTGTTCCGCATATTTGCCTGTTGTTACGGACAGGGTACGGCCTGCCAGCTCCATTGAAAAATTACCTTGCATGTGTTTCTCCTTTTTCCTTATCTACCAATCTTCATTATCCCTCGTATTATACAATATGATAAGAAAAAAAGCACGTCTTTTTTTGCCGGTCTTCCTGGGTTTTCCGGCGCTCCCCTCCCCCTCGCCCCGGCCCGGCTTGCAGCCTCCTAGTCCTTCTTCCGTTAACGGGCATAAAAATTCATATTTTTGCATTACAATGCATGTACTCATCCTGCGAAATTTATGTTATTATGTATGTAATATTAACGTAACGTTGAGGATCTTGCCATGCGACAGTTTATTGCGCTGATCTTGGCGCTGGTCTTGGTCTTTGCCCTGTTGCCTGCCGGCACCTCCCTGGCGGACAGCGGCTATGATACCATCCGCGTCAAACTCTCCACCAATAACGCCACCGCTTTATCCATTTACGCTTCCGGCGAATACTTCGTCCAGGAAAACGGGGCTTCCTTTTCCGGGGGCACCCTGACCGTCCGCTCCAACCTGGATGGCACCCTCACCCTGTATCACAGCAGCCTGGGCAGCCTATACACCGGCGCCAGCCTCCACCTGATGCGGGCCAAAATGGACAAGAGCGCCGGGTATTTGCAGCTCAACGGCTACCGGTACCTGGGACATTTTTACATCGCCCCCCTGTCCTCCGGGTACCTGCGGGTCATCAATGAAGTCCCCCTGGCCCATTACCTCTACGGGGTGGTGGCCTATGAAATGAGCGATTCCTTCCCCATGGAGGCCCTTAAGGCCCAGGCCATCGCCGCCAAGTGTTACGCCCTTTCCCAGCGCTCCAGCGGGGATTACGACATCGGGGATACCTCCAGCGACCAGGTATACCGGGGCTACTATGCCGGCTATTCCAACGTGATCGCCGCGGTGGATTCCACCATCCAGGAGGTCCTCACCGTAAACGGCAAGCTATTATGCACCTACTATGCTGCCAGCAACGGCGGCGAGACCATGCTGCCCAGCCAGGCCTGGAGCGGCAGGAGCAGCAGCGGCTACGCAGTGGCCCAAGACCCCTACGACCTGCGTAACGTCTACGCCAAAAAGGAGACCGTAACCGTGCCCTTGAACCGGGGCGGCGCCATCAGCCAGGGGCTGTGGAACCTGCTGATCACCAAGGCCAGCGCCGCCACCGGCCAAAGCTGTACCACCCTATACAATATTGCCCAATTCAGCCTCCATACCCCCCGTTTCTCCGGACAAACCCGAAACATGACCGCCGGCACTGCGGTGGTATCCGTCTATACCGCCGGGAACACCTTGCTGGAAAACGTCACCGTCAACTTCACCACCCAGGAGCTGGAAGCCTATCAGGTCGTGCTGGATAGCTCCCTGCGGACCTTCTGGGGGGAGCAGGCTGCGGACGGCAGCGCCTATTACATCTACCACCTGCGCTACGGCCACGGGGTGGGCCTGAGCCAGCGGGGCGCCCAGCAGGCAGCCAGCGAGGGCCTTTCCTACCGGGAGATCCTGAAATTCTACTATCCCGGGGCGACCCTATCCACCATCTCCGTCCAAATGCCCGCCGACCCGGCCCGGCCCAATGCCTCCCAGCCCGCCGGCGACTATGTGTTCGCCCGCACCACCGGCGGGGTCAACCTGCGGGTGGGCCCGGGGGTCACCTATACTTCTTTGGGCGTGATCCCCGCTGACGCCCAGCTCCAGGTATTCAGCCGGGAGGGCGGCTGGGCCCGGGTGGCCTACGGCAGCTATGCGGGATATGTGTCCGAGGACTACATCGCCTATGACAATGGCTATCCCCCGGATTCCGGCGCCACGCCTTCCCCCTCCGCTTCCCCCGCCCCTTCCCCCTCCCCTACCGCCTCTGCGGCGCCAGGGGTCATCGCCTACGGCCAGGTCACCGGCCAGGATGTAAACTTCCGCACCGGGCCCAGCACCCGATATGAGAGCCTGTGCAAGCTGGATCGGAACACGTCCCTTTCCATCTACGGCCAGGAAAACGGCTGGTACCAGGCCCAGGCCAACGGCAAGACGGGCTACATCATCGGCAGCTATGTGCGCATCACGGGCTATCCCGCCTATGTGCCGGAGGTGGAGACCCCCTTGTATCCCTCCCTGCCCCTTTCCACCCCCAGCCCGTCGGCCCAGCCCACCGCCACCCCCGACGCTTCCAGCGGCTATACCGCCGTGGAGACCGGCTTGCTCAACGCAGGAGGCGTAAACTTCCGCAAGGGGCCGGATACCAGTTATGCCAGCTATGGCAAGCTGGATAAAAATACCGGCGTATTCGTCCTGGGCCGGGACGGGGATTGGTATTCCGTGCAGATCGGCCAGACCAAGGGCTATGTGTACGATAGCTATATCACCATCACCGGCACCGCCCGGATTGATAGCCAGGGCAATGTAGAGGGCGCCCCGCCCCAGGGCAGCACCGGCCTGGGCAAGACCACCGGCAACGTATACCTGCGCCAAGGGCCGGGCACCAGCCATGAGGCCCTGGATATCCTGCGCAAGGGCACGGAGGTGATCCTCTATGAGATGGAATCCGGCTGGTACCGGATCAAGCTGGAGGATGGCACGGCAGGCTATGTAAGCTCCAAGTACATCACCGTCACCCAAAGTTATAGCGACGCCATGGAGGACCTGTTCCAGCCGGACGAGCCCGCCAATCCCCAAAGCACCGGCAAGGGGGTCACAACCACGGATGTGAATTTCCGGGAAGGGCCTTCCACCAGCCACAAGAAGCTGGGCCGCATCCCGGAGGGGGCTTCCCTGACCCTCTACGGCCAGGATGGGGATTGGCAGCAGGTGGAATACAATGGGATCACGGGCTATGTTTACGGTAAATATATAAAAAAGGCCAGCGCAGACCAGCAGGAAACCGTAGGTACGCCGGATGCGCCGGTTTCCAGCTCCTCCCTGCGCCTGGCCCAGGGAAGCGCCGGGGGCAATGTAAACTTCCGCAAGGCCCCCAGCACCCAGGCGGAGAAGATCCAGCTCCTCTCCAAGGGGACGGAACTGCAGATTCTGGGCCAGTGGGACGAGTGGTATTATGTGCTGTATAAAGGCCAGGCAGGTTTTGCCTTCAAGGATTATATTCGGGTGGAAAGCCAGGGCGACGCGGGCATTCCCAATGTCAACGCCAACATCCAGCCCCGGGTCTGCTCCACCTCCGCCCAGGTGAACCTCCGGGCCGGGGCCAATACGGACAGCGCTGTGATCCAGCTGCTGGATCGCCGCAGCGAGATCACGGTATACTATGTGCAGGGGGATTGGTGCCTTGCCAGCTACCAGGGCGTCCTGGGGTATGTGTTCAGCAAATACGTGAACTTCGGTTGATGGCCAGGCCCAGGCCACCGGATAGAAAAGGAGAAATATAAATTATGAAGCGCGCCCTTTCCCTGGCCCTGCTGTGCGGGGCTATCCTCTGTCTCGTGTCCGGCTGCGGCGGGAACGTCCGAAACGTGGAACGGCTCTATACACCCTCGGACCTGTACGCTGAAGCGGACATAGATGCCGCCATGGACGCGGCCATCCGGTACTTCAAAAAGGAATTCTCCGGCTGCACCCTTACCCAGATCCAGTACCCCGGCGACGATGCGGAAGCCTTTGCCCAGTGGGCGGACCGGTCCGGAAAGGACGAGGCCATTGTGCTCATCTCCTCCTTCACCGTGGACGCGTCCGGCGGGGACGGCTCCTTCAATCCCAACAGCACCTACACCGGCTGGAACTGGATCCTGGCCCGGGACCAAGGCGGCAAATGGAGCCATGTAGATCATGGGTATTGACGGCGAACCGGCCCTTCCGCAGGCTGGCTGTAGCTTTTCTCGGGCCTAATTCCAATGCCAGCTCCCGCAGGTTTAGGCCGGGTTTCGGCATTTGATTTCTTGTATGGTTTCGAAGCATATTTTTGATATGCAAGAAACCCTACCCTTGAAAGGCCCCTATTTCGGCTTGTTTCATCCCTGAAATTTGCGCTTCCCTCTTCCGGCGTCTTACAACGTGAGCAGGGCGGGCCCTTTTGGGGGCTTTGGAATCCGCCGCCTGGAAGAGGCATATTGAGGCTGCTGCATGGCGCATCGGAGGGAGGCATCCCACAGCGGGTATGCCTCCCTTCTTTTTCTCACATCTGCCGCAAGTCCGCTCCCTTCCAGGGGGCAGCGTCCATTTCGGCCTCATTTGTTTCGGCGCAAGGCGGCCAGCCGTAGGCAGGACGGATCCCCTTCCAAGGCGGGCCAATGCAGCGCCCGGGGGAATGGGCCGAAAGGGCCTGATGGTTTCCAATATCAGCGCCTTTGGGCGGCCTTTTTTGCGGCCCGTATATCCCACGCACAGCCTGCAATGCTGCAACGCCCGCATTGGCTCGGGTCCACGAAAAACAGGCGCGCGCCCGTCCATAAGCCTGTTATAAACGCGCAATGCGCGGAGGTGGAAATTTCCCACTTCCGCGCATTGCTTTTTCGCGGCAATATGGCAGCCCTAGGGCAGTCAGGTCTCCATCTGCTTTCCCATGAAGTGGGCGGCGGTCTCGCAGAGCTTGCGCTCCACCTCCCCCATGCTCTCCGCTTCCCGGCTCACCATGAGCACCGCGCCGATGGCGTCGCCCCCCGCCAGGATTGGTACCACCACCCCGGACTGGTATGCGCCGTTGTCCCCGCTGAACAAGGGGATCATATTCCCCTGGGCCCGGCTGAAGGTCCCCCGCTCCCGGGTTTTCATCAGCCGCTCCACCTCTTCGCTGATGGGCTTATCCATCAGCTCCCGCTTGCTGCCCCCCGCTACCGCGATCACCGCATCCTTGTCGCAGATCACCGCCGTATGGCCCAGCGCCTGGTACAATGATTCCGCATACTCTTTTGCAAAATCCCCTAATTCGCCTATGGGGGAATACTTCTTTAGGATCACTTCTCCATCTCGATCGGTAAATATTTCCAATGGATCGCCTTCGCGGATACGAAGAGTCCTGCGAATTTCCTTGGGTATGACCACCCGGCCAAGTTCGTCGATGCGCCTTACGATGCCTGTTGCTTTCAATGCCCTATTCCTCCTGTATTGTGGTTCTGTTGGCTGTAGCACTAGTATTTGTAAGCCGACCGGATGTATGCGGGGAATTCTGTGGTGTTTTTTGCCATGCTTTGGCACAGCCCATGCTGGATCCCCCCGCGCAAACGGAAAGCCTCCGGGCCGCTCCGCCCAGAGGCTTTTCTGTTTTCCCTACGCCGCGCAGGCGCCCACATCAATGGGGTTCCACAGGTACATATACGGGCAGGGCAGGCCTTCGCCTACATAGCCGTTCATCTCGGAGGGCAGGCCGAGGCCGGCAACTTTGATGGCGCTGCCGCTATTCTGTACCGCCTGGGCGCAAGCCAGGATACCCACGGTGGTGGGGCAGCAGATGACCTTCAGGTCGGGATAGTTGGTCATGAGGGACTCGGTCTCATCATAGGACTTCTGGGACTCGTCGTCGCCATATACGGTGACCACCCACTCCAGGTTCTCATACTTGGCGTCGCCCGCGATGATCTGCTCCATGGCCGCGATCCAGGAATTCTGGTTGGTGGCGGTGGAGGTGGCGGACAGCACGGCAAACTGGCCTTCGCCGCCGGTCATGTCATAGATGGAATCCACCAGCACCTGGCCCACTTCCGTGACGCCCGCCTGGTTGACGAACAGCTGGCTGCCCTTGGCGTCGGAATCCAGGGTCACCACCACGATGCCGCTATCGCGGGCGGCCTGCAGGGTGCTCTCCAGGGCTTCCGCGTCGTTGGCCGCAACTGCGATACCGTCAACACCCTGGGCTACCAGGTTGTTGATCACGGTGATCTGGGCTTCGGCGGAGGTATCCTCGGGATACTGGACAATGCTGGTTACCCCAGGGCTGCGCAGGCCTCTTCAAAGTCGGAGGCTTCCCGCTCATTGTAGGGGTTGCCTGCGGACTTGGGCACGATGGCAAAGGTCAGATCGGACGCGGCGGCTTCCTCAGCCGGCGCTTCCTCGGCAGGGGCTTCCTCGGCGGGCGCTTCCTCGGCCGGGGCTTCCGCAGCGGGGGCTTCCTCCGTAGCGGCAGGGGTCGAGCTACAGGCCACCATGGAGAGCATCAGGGCCGCAACCAGCAGCAAACTCAACAGTTTCTTCATAGTTTTCCTTTTTCCTTTCGCTTTTTTATTATGGACGCATAGGCGTTCACATCGATGGTTCTACAGGGGCATCCTGCTTCTTGCCCCGCTTGCGGAACAAGCGCTCCAGCCCCAGGTTGGGCAGCATGACCGCCAGAATCAGCATGGCCCCAATGATGATGCGGATGGTCTGGGTGTTCACGTTGATCAGGCCCAGGCCGTAGCGCAGCAGGCCCACGATGAAGATGGCGATAATCACCCCGGGGAAGGTTCCCTTGCCGCCGGCGGTGGAGACGCCGCCCAGCACGCACATGGAGATGGCTTCCAGCTCGTAGCCCTCCGCCACGTTGCTCTTTACCGAACCCATCCAGGAGCAGTAGAACACCGCCGCCAGGCCGCACATGAGCCCGGTTACGCTATAGGCGATCATCCGCACCCGCTGCACGTTCACCGCCGCGTATTCCGCCGCCAGCCGGTTGGTACCCACGGCGAACATATGCCGGCCATATACGGTCCGGTGCATGATCAGCCCGAACACCACCGCCAGCAGGCAGAACAGCAGGAACAAATACGGTACCACGCCCAGCCGGGCCTCATAGAGCTGACCGAACCAGGCTACATTCCGCATACCGGAAGTGGAGGTGTCCCCCAGAATCTTCATGGAGATGCCCCGGAACAGGGTCATGGTAGCCAGGGTGACGATCATGGGGGCCAATTCGGGGAACTTGGTCAGAATCACCCCATTTACCAGCCCGCAAGCCAGGCCGACCGCCAGGGCCGCCAGGATCCCCAGCTCCGCCGAACCTGTGGCGTTATAGACAATGCCCAGGATGATAGCGGCCAGGCACACGGTGGAGCCCACGGAAAGGTCGATCTCCCCCAGCAGGAGGATATAAGCCATGGGCAGGGCCACCATACCCTTGACCAGGAAGCTGTTCACGTTGGTAAACAGGTTGTAAGCGTTCAGGTAATTGGGGGAGATGGCGATGTTCATGGCGTTGACCGCCAGGAACAGGAACACCAGCATGGTCTCCCAGCGCAATAGGATGGTCTTGGCGGTGACCTTTCGGGTCGCCTGGATGGTACGGCCGGATTTGTTAACGCTCATGACTCAATGCCTCCCTCGCTTCCAGGGTCCGCTTGGTAATGCCCCGCTGGACCAGCACATTGATGATGATGGCCGCCAGGATGATGCCGCCTTTCAGCGCCTGCTGCCAGAAGGGGTCGATGCCTACCATGCTCAGGGATTTGCTGATGACCGCGATGGTCACCGCGCCCAGGAATACCCCCACCACGCTGCCCTGGCCGCCGCTCAGGCTCACGCCGCCGATGACGCAGGCGGCGATGATGTCCATTTCCGAACCGGTGGCCATATCGTTCTGGGCGGAGGCGTAATAGCCGGTATACATGGAGCCGCACAGGCCGGCGATGGCCCCGTTGACGGCGTAGACCAGGATCTTGATCCGGTCGATGGGAATACCGCTTACCTCAGCCGCCTCCACGTTGGAGCCTACCGCGTAGATCTGCCGGCCGATCCGGGTCCAGCGCAGGATGATGAAAAACACCACATAGACGCACAGGGTGATGCATACCAGGTTGTTGATCCCCAGGGTGGTACCCTGGGCAAAGGTCTTGAAATCCTGAAGCATATAGGCGGTGCCCACCCAGGTGCTGTCGGATACGAAGTAGGTCAGGCCCCGGTAGATATACATGAAGCCCAGGGTGGCGATGATGGGAATGACCTTGCCTTTGGCGATGACCAGGCCGATGACGATGCCGCACACCAGGCCCACCCCTGTGCTGAACAGGTATACGGTGAGGGCGTTTGGCAGGATATCCGCCTTTTGCAGGAGGGCTGCGGACATGCCCGCCAGGGCCAGGGTGGCGCCTACGGAAATATCGATGCCCCCGATGAGCAGCACCAGCAGCATCCCCACGGACATGGTCATGGTGTAGGCATAGTTTTTGAAGATGGAGTTGATTACGTTGGGGGTGAGGAAGTTGGAATTGCGCAGCTGGATCACCGCGCATAGCAGCGCCAGCACCAGGAACAGGCTGGCTTCCCGCACCCGGAGCAGCCGCTTGAGGGCTGTGACAAAGGACGATTTTTCCATGTAGGTTCCCTCCTTAAGCGGTTTGCCCGGCCCGGCTCTTGGACATGGCCAGCTCCAGGATCAGCTCCTGGCTGGCCTCCTTGCGATCCAGCTCGCCGGTGACCCGGCCGTCGCACATGACGAACACCCGGTCGCACATACCCAGGATCTCCGGCATTTCCGAGGAGATCATCACGATGGCGTAGCCCTGCTGGGCCAGATCCCCCATGATCTCATAGATGGCGGCCTTAGCGCCCACATCCACGCCCTTGGTGGGTTCGTCCATGATGAGCACCTTCAGGTTGGAGGCCAGGATCTTGGCCACCACCACCTTTTGCTGGTTGCCGCCGGAGAGGGAGCTTGCCTTATCGAACACGGATACCGCCTTGGTATCCACCCGCTCCGCCAGCTCCTTGGCCACCTGGTTGCTCACCTTGTCCTGGGTGAATACGCCTTTTTTCGCGTATTTGCGCAGCTCCGGCAGGGTGATGTTGCTGCCGATGCCCCAATCCAGGATCAGCCCCTGGAGCTGCCGGTCCTCCGGCAGCAGGCCGATGCCCAGCTCCATAGCGTCCGCAGGCCGATGAATGTGCACTTCCTTCCCTTCCAGGAAGATTTTGCCTTTGTTCTTCTTGGCGATGCCGAAGATGGTTTGGATCACCTCCGTGCGGCCGGCGCCTACCAGGCCCGTAAGCCCCACGATTTCGCCTTTGCGCACGCTGAAGGATACGTCCCGGAAATAGCCGGTGCGGCTTACGCCATCACCGGCATCCAGCGCCAGCCCTTCAACTCCATCTACCAGCTGTGGGCCACCCGCCGGGAGGATCCCGCCCGGTTCCGCCGCAGCGCCCGGTTCCTGATGACCCCGGAGTATTTCAACTATCTGCTTACCGGGGTGGATATGAACGAATACACCAACGCCACCTCCACCGGCCTGGTGGACGCCCAGACCCGTACCTGGGCCCCGGAGATCCTGGGAGCCCTGGGCTATCCCGCCCACATGTTCGGCCCCATCCACATGCCCGGGGAAACCGTGGGCCAGCTCAAGCGGGAGATCGCCCAGGAGGTGGGGTTCAATTGCAGCGTTTCCCTGGTGGCCTCCCACGATACCGCCTCCGCGGTGATGGCCGTGCCCCTGACGGACGCCCATTCCATCTACATCAGCAGCGGCACCTGGAGCCTGATGGGGGTGGAGCTGGATAAGCCCATCACCACCGAGCGGAGCCGCCAATACAACCTTACCAACGAGGGCGGCTACAACGGCGCCTACTGCTACCTGAAAAACATCATGGGCCTGTGGATCATCCAATCCATCCGCCACGAGCTGGACGACCGCTACAGCTACACCCAGCTGGGGGATCTGGCCCGGCGCAACAGCTCCTTCCAGGCCGTCATCGACGCCAATGACATCCGGTTCCTGGCCCCGGACAGCATGATCGGCGCCATCCGGGACTATTGCCGGGAGACCGGCCAGCCCATCCCGGAATCCCCGGGCCGGCTGATGCAGTGCGCCTACCGGGGCCTGGCAAAATGCTATGCCGGAGCCGCCGCCGAATTGCAGCACATCACCGGCAAAAAGTATACCAGCATCAACATCGTAGGGGGCGGCTGCCAGGATTCCTACCTGAATGAGCTGACCGCCGCCGCCACCGGGTTGCCCGTTTTCGCAGGGCCCGTAGAGGGCACGGCCCTTGGCAACCTGCTATGCCAAATGATCCAGGCCGGCGAATACGCCGACCTTGCCCAAGCCCGGGCCGCCATCCGGGAAAGCTTCGATATCCTGCCCGTCTAACCGGGACCACCATATCCATTATCGCAAAGGAGTTCTATCATGTTTGAGCAAGCAAAGAAACAGTATGCCGCCATCGGCGTAGACGTTGAAAAAGCCCTAAATACCCTGTCCCAGATCCCCATCAGCATTCACTGCTGGCAGGGGGACGATGTGAACGGCTTCGATTCCGACGGCGCCCTCACCGGCGGCATCCAAACGACCGGCAACTATCCCGGCAAGGCCCGCAATCCCCAGGAGCTCATGGCGGATCTGGAGCTGGCCTTTTCCCTGATCCCCGGCCCCAAGCGGCTGAACCTGCACGCCTCTTACGCCATTTTTGCGCCCGGCGAAAACGTGGATCGGGACAAACTGGAGCCTAAGCATTTTGCGCCCTGGGTGGATTTTGCCAAAAAGAACGGCATCGGCCTGGATTTTAACCCCACCTTCTTCAGCCATCCCATGGCCGCGGATAGCCTGACCCTCAGCAGCCCCAACGAGAACGTTCGCTGCTTCTGGATCCGCCATGGGATCGCCTGCCGCCGGATCGCCGCCTATTTCGCCCGGGAGCTGAACACCCACTGTACCTGCAACATATGGGTGCCCGACGGCTACAAGGACGTACCCGCCGACCGCATGGCCCCTCGGCTCCGGCTCAAGGATAGCCTGGATCAGATCTTTGCAGAAAAGCTGCCCGGGGTGGTGGACTGCGTGGAATCCAAGGTGTTCGGCATTGGCCTGGAGGCCTACACGGTGGGATCCAGCGAATTTTATATCGCCTACGCGGCCACCCATCCCGGGATCTACAACCTGCTGGACAACGGCCATTACCACCCCACCGAGGTGGTCAGCGATAAGATCCCCAGCCTGTTGTGCTACTTCGACCGGATCCCCCTCCATGTGACCCGGGGCGTCCGCTGGGACAGCGACCATGTGGTGCTGCTGGATGACGAGCTGGTGGAGATCGCCAAGGAGATCATCCGCAACGATGCAGCCCATAAGGTGCTGATCGGCCTGGATTATTTTGACGCCTCCATCAACCGGATCGCCGCCTGGGTGGTGGGTACCCGCAATATGCAAAAGGCCCTGCTCTATGCCCTGCTCCAGCCCTGGGACGACCTGAAGGCCCTCCAGGCCCAAGGCCGGTTCACGGAGCTGATGTACCGGAGCGAGGAGCTCAAGACCTATCCCTGGGGGGTGATCTGGGACGCGTATTGCCAGCGGCAGCAAGCCCCCCAGCGAGAGGGCTGGTATGCCGCCGTTGCCCAATACGAGGCGGACGTGCTCAGCAAGCGCTAAGGAGGCCCCATGGAGCTACAGGATATGATCGTCCTGTCCCGGCGCTATGGAAGCGACCCGGAGGCGGTGCTGGCCGGCGGCGGCAACACCTCGGCCAAAGACCCCGACCGGATGTACATCAAGTGCTCCGGCGTGCAGCTGGCTACCATGGATGAAGCGGGCTTTGTGCCCATCGACCGGCATAAGCTGGACGCAGCCATGGCACAGAGCTATCCTGCGGAGGACGCGGCCCGGGAGGCTGCCTTCTTGCAGGCGGTGATGGCCACCCGGGCCCTGCCCGGGGAGACCCGCAGGCCCAGCGTGGAGGCCCCCCTGCACAACCTGTTTCCCCAGCGGCTGGTGCTCCACGTACATCCGGCCCTGATCAACGGCCTGACCTGCAGCCGGGAAGGGGAGGCGGCCTGCCGCCGCCTGTTTGGGGACGCGGTCCTGTGGATCCCCCTCTGCCGGCCGGGCTATGTGCTGGCCAGCCTCTGCCGGGAGGCCATGGCCGGCCACAAGGCTCGCACAGGCCGCTTGCCGCAGATCCTGCTGCTGCAAAACCACGGCATCTTCGTGGCCGGGGATACCCCGGCGGAGATCGACCATCTGTACGCCTGGGTGCGGGATACCCTGGCCAAGGAGATCTGCCGGGCGCCGGACCTGGCCCCCGCAGGCCGGGAGGATCCGGAATTGACCCGGCGGCTGAAAGCGCGCTGCCAGATGGAATACGCGGCCTTTGGGGGCGGCCGGGATGTTCTGGCCCTGGCCCAATCCCCCCAGGACGCCGCGCCGGTGCTGGGGGCCTTTACCCCGGACCATATCGTATACTACGGGGCTGCGCCCGCTTATCTGGAAAGCCCGGAGGACCTGGCCGCCCTGGAGCAAATACCCGCCGGTTGCCGGCTGGTGCTGGTGGGGGGGGAGCGGCTTTTACGCCCTGGGCCATACCCAAAAGGCGGCCGATACCGCGGCCCTACTCTTCCAGGATGCGGTGAAGATCGCCGTCTATAGCCAGGCCTTTGGCGGTTACCAGCACATGACCCAGGAGCTGACGGATTTCATCATCCATTGGGAGGTGGAGTCCTACCGGAAATCCCAGATGAAATGAGCGGGGCTCCCGCCCGGAAACAAAGGAGTGTGTATCCATGAATCTGCAAGAAGCAAAGGCATACGCCGCCGCCCATGTGCACCAGCGCCCGGATTCCGCCGGCCGCCTGGGGGGTAAGCTGGCGGTGGTCACCGGCGCCGCCCAGGGCTTTGGTTTTGGGATCGCCCAAGAATTGGCCCTGGAAGGGGCCAAAGTGGTGATCGCAGATATGAACGTGGCCTTGGCGGAAAAAGCCGCCCTGCAAATCGGCCGGGGCGCCCTGGCCATCGGCGTGAACGTGGCGGAAGAAGCCTCGGTGGAAGCCATGGTGTGCCAGGCGGTGGAAGCCCTGGGGGGCATCGACCTGTTCGTCTCCAACGCCGGGGTCCTGCGGGCCGCCCCCCTGGACGAGATGTCCGCCAAGGATTTTTCCTTTGTCACCAGCGTCAATTACACCGGCTACTTTCTTTGCGCCAAATACGCCAGCCAAATCATGCAGGCCCAGCACCAGGCGGATCCCAGCCTGTTTTTTGACATCATCCAGGTCAATTCCAAATCCGGCCTGGCCGGCTCCAAGGCCAATTGCGCCTACGCCGGCGGCAAATTCGGCGGCATCGGCCTGACCCAGAGCTTTGCCTTGGAGCTGGCGGCCCACAACATCAAGGTGAACGCCGTCTGCCCCGGCAATTATTACGACGGCCCCCTATGGAGCGATCCGGAAAAGGGCCTGTTCGTCCAGTACCTGCACGCCGGCAAGGTGCCCGGCGCCAAGACCCTGGAGGATGTAAAAGCTTACTATATGTCCAAATCCCTTATCCAGCGGGGCTGCCTGCCCGAGGACGTGGCCAAGGCCATCCTCTACTGCGTGGAGCAGTGCTATGAGACCGGCCAGGCCATCCCGGTGACCGGCGGCCAGATCATGCTCAACTAAGGAGAATGCCATGGACAAACAGCAAACCCTGGCCCTGCTCAACCACCCGGATGTGGAGACCCGGCTGGCCAACCTGGCCCGGCTCCTGGCGGAGGAGGCCGCGCCGCCCACCCCCAAGCCCCAATTCGCCAACAACCACATCCATACCTTTTATTCCTTCAGTCCCTATTCCCCCACCGCCGCCGTGTGGTTCGCCCGGGAGGCGGGCTTGCAGACCGCCGGCATCATGGATCACGATTCCATCGCCGGCGGCATGGAGTTCCGCCGGGCAGGCCAGCTGGCGGGCCTGGGGGTGACCTGCGGCATGGAGCTGCGGGTCTCCTTCCAGGGCACGGGCCTGGAGACCCGCAAGCTGAACAACCCGGATCAGGCCGGCATCGCCTACATGGCGGTCCACAGCATCCCGCCGGAGCGCCACAGGGCCTTCCAGCAGGCCATCGAACCCTATCGCCAGGCCCGCAACCGCCGCAACCGGCAGATGGTGGACAACATCAACCGGCGCTACGGCCGCCTGGGCATCCAGGTGGATTTTGACCGGGATGTGCTGCCCGCCTCCCATTGGACGGAGGGTGGCTCCGTGACGGAGCGGCACCTGATGTGGGCCGTGGCCCAGCAGCTCCTTGCCCTTTCCCAGGGACAGGACCTGGCCGCCTTTTTGGAGGAGCGGTTAAGCATCCCCGTCTCCCCCAAGCAGCGGGCCCAGCTGGCGGAAAAGGGGCCCTATCTCCCCTACGACCTTTTGGGCATCCTCAAAAGCCACCTGATCGCCCCCATCTACGTGCCCGCCACCGACGAGTGCATGTCCCTGTCCCAGCTGGCGGCTCTGTGCAAAAAGAACGACGCCCTGCTGTGCTACCCCTATCTGGGGGACGTGGGGGAAAGCGTCACCGGGGACAAAAAAGCCGAACAATTCGAGGACAGCTACCTGGACAACCTGTTTCAGGTGCTGGAGCAGGCGGGGGTGGGCTATATCACCTATATGCCCTCCCGGAACACGGATCAGCAGATCCAACGGCTCAGGGCCCTGTGCCTGCGCCACGGCATGGGGGAGATCTCCGGGGAGGACGTAAACTCCCCCAGGCAAAGCTTCATCTGTCAAAAGCTGGCGGAACCCGGCTTCTCCCATCTGGTGGACGCCGCCTGGGCGCTGGTGCGCCGGGAAGCCCGGGATTAACCCAACCCTTCGATTCTTCTGAAAGGCGGTATTCACCATGCAAACCAAAGCCGTACGGCTCTATGGAAAAAACGATCTGCGGCTGGAATCCTTCCAGCTGCCTGCCCCCGGCCCGGACGAGATCCTGGCCCGGGTGGTTTCGGACAGCCTGTGCATGTCCTCCTACAAGGCGGCCGTCCAGGGCCCGGATCACAAGCGGGTGCCGGATAACGTGGCCGAAAACCCGGTGATCATCGGCCACGAATTCTGCGGCGAGATCCTGGAGGTGGGCGAAAAATGGGCCGGCCAGTTCCAGCCCGGCAGCAAGTTCGCCATCCAGCCCGCCTTGAATTACCAGGGGACCCTGGCCGCCCCCGGCTATTCCTTCCCCTATATCGGCGGGGACGCCACCTATGTGGTCATCCCCAACCCGGTGATGGAGATGGGCTGCCTGCTTCCCTACGAGGGGGCGGATTTCTTCGGCGGCTCCCTGGCGGAGCCCCTCAGCTGCGTCATTGGCACCTTCCATGCCATGTACCATACCGTCCGGGGCAGCTATACCCACGCCATGGGCATCCGGGCGGGCGGCGCCATGGCCATCCTGGCAGGGGTGGGCCCCATGGGCCTGGCTGCCATCGACTATATCCTCCACTGCGACCGCAAGCCCGCCCGGCTGGTGGTCACGGACATCGACCAGGCCCGGCTGGACCGGGCCGGCCAGATCCTATCCCAAAACGAAGCGGAAAGAAACGGCTTCCAGCTTACCTATTTAAATACCGGCGCTGTGGAGGACCCTGTTGCCGCCCTGTTGGCACAAAATGGCGGCAAGGGCTATGACGACGTACTATGCTTTGCCCCGGTGGCCGCTGTGGTGGAACAGGCGGACGCCATCCTGGGGGAGGACGGCTGCCTAAATTTCTTCGCCGGCCCTTCCAATCCCGCTTTCAATGCCCGCTTCAATTTCTATAACGTACACTATGCCTCCACCCACGTGGTGGGCACTTCCGGCGGCAATACGGCGGACATGGTGGAGGCCCTGGAAATGATGAGCCGAGGGCTTCTTACCCCGGCCATCCTGGTGACCCATATAGGCGGTCTCAACAGCGTGGTGGACACCACCCTGAACCTGCCCCAAGTGCCCGGCGGCAAAAAGCTCATCTATACCAACATCCAATTGCCCCTCACCGCCATCTCGGCGTTTCGGGCGCAGCAGGACCCTCTATTCCATGCGTTGGCGGATATTTGCGACCGGTATAACGGTCTTTGGTCCCCGGAGGCGGAAGCCTACCTCCTGGCCAACGCCACCCCCATCTGATCCGTCTCGGCCTCCTCTCCTGTGCGCCTGAAGCTCCGTCGG
>UQOG01000020.1 GCA_900542615.1 uncultured Eubacteriales bacterium
TAAAGCCTAAAAGGGCCGCGATCTTCTATTCGTCAGAGGTTTCTCGACAAGCTGAGCCGCTTTCCAAAGGAAAGCGGCGTGTTTTTTTCCATAAAAAGCGGCCCTGGGGCCGCCGGTTCGCGCCGGACCCATCGCGCCAATGCAACGCTGGGCAGCCAGGGGGTATCCCCTTCAGGCCGCCCATTCCGCGCCGCGCCGATGGGGTCGGCGTTTTTTCATCCCATCCCATAGAGGGGCAAAAGAGCGAGGGGACATCCTTTTCAGAATCCCGTCCCGGGATCACGAAGCCGCGCCTAGCAAAGGCGGCCATGGAGGCAGTCGGCTAGCCGCATCCCCGCCGCTGGGGGAGGGGAGGGAGAGACAAATCCCTCCCTCCTTTTCCCGCATCTGCCGCAGATCTGCCCGCTTTCGGGCCGCAGCGCCTTTTCCACCCCACCTGCTGAGCAGGTAAAAGAAAAGGGGGCGTACCTTGCGGTAGCCCTCTCGTGGAATACAAGGCTGCGCCTGTTAGGGGAGCGGGCTTTCCCGCCGCGCCCAGCAGGCGGCTACTCGACAACCGGCTTCAGCGCCCGTTATACTGGGCGATGCCCAGCTTGAGCAGGTCCATGGCCCGCGTCAGGTCCTGGCAGTTGAGCACATAGGCGAAGCGGACCTGGTTTTTGCCCTGGGCCGGATCCGCAAAAAAGCCGCCGCCGGGGGCATACATCAGGGTCTCGTTGTTGTCCCGGAATTCCGTGAGCAGCCAGGTCTGGAAGGCGTCGGTATCCGGCACGGGCAGTTTGGCCATCAGGTAGAAGGCGCCCTTGGGCTCCTTGCAGACCACGCCGGGGATCTCCTGGAGCTTCCGGTAGATGGTATCCCGGCGGCGCTGGTATTCCGCCCGCACGCTGTCGAAATAGTGGGGATCCACCTGGTAGAGGGCGGCGGAGGCCACCTGATCCAGGGTGGCCACGGAAAGCCGGGCCTGGCAGATCTTCAGGGCGTGCTGCTGCAGGGCCTGGTTGCGGGTGATCAGCACGCCGATCCGGGCACCGCAGGCGCTGAACCGCTTGGATACGGAATCGATGAGGATCAGGTTTTCATCCAGATCCCGGAAGACGCCCATGCTTTGCAGGGGCTCGTCCCCATAGATGAACTCCCGGTAGACCTCGTCGGCAATGAGGAACAGGCCGTGCTCCTTGGCGATGTCCGCGATCAGGCGCATCTGGGCCGGGGTCAAGACCACGCCCGTGGGGTTGCCCGGGTTGCTGATCATAATGGCCCGGGTCCGGGGGGTGATCAAGGGCTCGATCCGCGCCCGGTCGGCATACTGGTAGCCCTCCTCCGGGGTGGTGTGGATGGGGACGATGTTGCCGCCGGCGCAATTGACAAAGGTATTGTAATTGGGATAGAACGGCTCAGGGATCAGGATCTCGTCATCCGTATCCAGGATGCAATTCAGGGCCATTTGCAGGGCCTCGCTGCCGCCGGTAGTGACCAGGATATCCCCCTCTTCATAGGAAATTCCCAGGCGGGCATAATACGCCTGCACAGCCTGGATCAGCTGGGGAATGCCGGGGCTGGGGGCATAGGCCAGCACAGGCTGGGAAAAATCCCGGATGGCGTCAAAGTATGCAGGAGGGGTCTGGATATCGGGCTGGCCGATGTTCAGGTGATAGATCTTGACGCCGCTTTTGTTACATGCCACCTGATAAGGATAATACTTTCGGATGGGGGAAAGGTGGGATCGCTCGATCCGGGAAGAAAACTTCATATTCTATAAACCTCCTGTTGGCGTAATGCTGGGAAAAGGCAGCGCAGGCCGTAGATGGCCTGCACGCTGGGATATTGGGGGATCGTCCCGCCCGGCCGAGGGGGACGCAGCCGCTACTCCTCCTGGGGAACAGGCAGGGAAGGATCCCCGGTACCCCGGATGATCTTCTCGGTGACTGCCCGGTACTTGTCCGTATACAGCAGATCCCGGGAAATCAGCTCATCGTCCTGATAGACGTTCATGTAGACCTCGGCGATATAGCCTACCCGCCCTTCCGCTTCCACCTTTTCATAGCCGGTGGGCCAGTCGGGGTTGTCGGTATACTGGGTCTCCCCAGGCTGCAGCTCCTCCACGGTGACCCCCTCCGGCTCATAGCGCAGGCCGTCCGGCAGGGGCTGGCCGTAGATGTAGATGTTCATCTTATAGTTTTCCTGGTCGCAGTATGCGAAGATGTATAACGGGGTATCCATCTGGTTGATGAATACCAGGTTTTTCCCGCCGGTGGTTACGGTGGCGTCCAAGCCCCGGTCCGCATAGGAGCTGGGCCAGGAGTGGTTGTTCCGCTCGGTGATGTTGATGGGCGCCGCCAGGGCTTCCTGGGCGGTAGCCTCCACGTCGCTGCGCATGGCCCCCGCCCGCAAAAGGGCGATATACAGGGTGGTGGATACCTGGCAGATGCCGCCGCCCGGCTGCATTTCATACCGGTCCCCGTTTACGATGCCCGGGGCCAGGGGCCAACCGCCGGATTCATACCGGGGGCCGATAAATTCATTGAAATCCAGAGTTTCCCCAGACAGGACCTCCGCCCCGTTGAGGATGGTGGTGGCCTTTTGGATGTTGCCCACCCGGTTGGTATTCCGGGCGCTACGGCTGGAAAAGTCCGTTTGGTAGGCGGAGCGCAGCTGGGTGTTGGCCTGAACCTGCTCCAGGGTGGTGGAGGGAGGCGTCAGATCCAGCTCCGGGGCGAGGATCGCTTGATGATCCCCGGACGCCAGACAGTCCAGGATTTCCTGGGCCAAAGCCGATTCATTCAGCATATACCCATCCTTGCCTTCGGTATAAGAAAAGGAAGGCATGTCCCCGGCAGCGGCATCCCAAAATAGGTTGGGGGTGGCAAAGGGTTCCGTTGGAAGGGTATCGATGGCCTGGCCGATGGCCGCCACCCGGGCGGAAAGGGCGTTGGTATCCGCCGTGAAGCTGGTAGCATAAGATTTCCCATTGTCCGCAAGATCCTTGCGGGCTTTTTTATTTTCCGCAGGGGTGTCCCCTCTGCCCAGCAGCATGGCTTCCGCCAGCACCTGGTCCAAATCGCTCTGGGCGCCCAGATCCACGGCGTTAAACAGCCAAAGGCTGGTATTGTAGCGCACCCCGATGTTGATGGCGTCGGCGGCGGCTTTCACGCCGGGCAAAAGGGCTTGGCGGGCCTCCTCGATGGTCATGCCGGAAACGTTTGTGCCATCGATGTGGATGCCGTTTAGGAAGGTGCCTTCCGCCAGGTATTTTTCCAGCTTTTTTTCGCTGGGACGCACAAAAAAATAGCTCCGCGCCCAAAGCCCCACCCCCAAAAGCACCACCATCAGCAGCAGAATGCGGCCGAGAAGGGTGATGGTATGAGGCAGCCGGGAACGCCGGCGTTTTTGCTCCCGGGGGGCGCGGACCGCAGCCGGCGCCTGCCGGGGCCGGCGGGCCTTGCCCGCAGGGCGGGAAGCGGAATCATAGGGCATTGTCGTAAATCGTTCTCCTTATCGTATCAGGATCCGTCTTCCAAAAAAGACTTGGTTTCATTATATCGCAAGGGAAAGCCGGGTTCAACACCAACCTGGCCCGATATTTGGACAATCCGTGAACAAATGCCGTCCCAAACGACCCTGCTCCCGCACATCGCCTCTATGGGAAAGCGCCTTAACAAAACACGACGGACCGACTGCGTCATCAAATCCGCGTTTTGGGCATAGGTTAACAGAGAGGCTAATGATTAAGGAGGGAACAAAGGACATGAAACGATTTACCATATGCCTATTGGCGGCTATGTTACTATTGGCGGCCCTGCCCTTGGCGGCTTCGGCAAAGCCCGGCCCGCCCCAACCCGGCGAAACCCTGGACATTCCCGTTCAAAAAAGCTGGGATCATGGGGAGAATCCCCAGGAAAAGCAGCCCGTACAGGTAGTGGTCCGCTTGCTGGCAGACGGCCAGGATACGGGCAAGCAACTGACCTTGACCGCCCAATCCAATTGGGCAGGGGTGTTTGAAGGCCTGGCGAAATACGGCCCGGCGGGCGCCGCCATCGTTTATACGGTGGAGGAGGAGCCGATCGCAAATTATGTTGCCAGCTACAGCCAGCCCCAAGGGGAAAGCCTGGCGGTTTCCCAGTGGGGGGAAAAGGTGACCCCTGCCAGCAACGATACATACCCCATTTCCGGCAATCTGGTGGTGGCCAAGAAAGGCGGGAGCTATGACGTTTGGACCGCCGCATTCCTAACGCCCCAACAAAAGGAGCAGCTGCTGCTCGCCGTCAATGCAGCCAACCTACAAGGATTGGGAAAGGAGCTGGCCCTGGCCAATACGAATTTTAATGCGGGCTTGCCGGCTACCTTCACCGGCAAAAAGGGTGAGACCGTCACCCTGCAACAAAGCCAGGAAGGCGGTACAGAGATCCTCTTTAGCGAAACTTCTGCTTGGAGCCTGTTCTATACCGGCGTTGTAGAGATTACCCAGGCCCGAGGCGCGGCCATTACCAACACCTACCAGGCGCCGGAGCCCACCCCTACCTGCACCCCGGAGCCTACCCCCACTTGCACGCCTGACCCCACCCCTACGACCAAGCCCACCTGTACCCCGGATTGGGTATGGACGGATTCCGTTTGGGTGCAAAAGACCTGGCAGTACGATCATCCCAGCCAGCGGCCCGGGGTGGTATGGGTGCAGCTGTATAAAAACGGCTGGGCCTATGGGGAGCCTGTAGGGCTTACGGCCCAGGGCGGCTGGTCCACCAGTTGGCACGGCCTGCCCGCCGGCTACCACTGGACGGTGGAAGAATGCAACGTGCCCCTGGGTTATACCGCTACCACTTACCGGCAGGGGAATCAATTCACCATCGTAAACACCCGGCTCACGCTGCCCCCTAAGACCGGAGACGCGGAGGCTGCCGCGCTGGCTGGGGGCATTGCCCTCTTGGCCCTGGGCAGCGCCGGCATCCTGTGGAGCCGCCGGCGGCGATCCCGGTAACGCCCCCTACGCGACAAACGACCCCTTTCGCCCCGGCGTTGGCCTGCTGCCCGCGCCGGGGCATTTTTCGGCGGCGCGTTTTGTGGCGCGGGCCCGGGCGCCGGAGGGGGGCGGCGGGCGCGCGCAGCGCGCACAAAGCCCCAGGGGGGCCTTTGGCCCCCCTCGGGGAAACGCCGCCGCCCCCCCCTCCGGTTCCCGGGCCCGCCGGGATGCGCCTCGAAAGGCCGCCATGGCCGAAGCGGAAGGAGGAAATACAATTGTTTACATGTTTCCCGGCTTGTGGAGCGGAGGAGCAAAGAGTATAATAGAATCGGTATAGAATGGAAATACATTACATAGCGCTGTCTGACGGCATCGTCCTGTGGGACGGCGGCAGTGTGATGAAGAACGATAACGATAAGAAAGCGAGACAACGTACATTGGCATCGAAACTTAGAATCATACCCCTAGGCGGGGTGGGGGAGATCGGCAAGAACCTCACCGTGATCGAATACGGCAAGGATATGGTGGTGGTAGATTGCGGCCTGATCTTCCCAGACGACGATATGCCGGGCATCGACCTGGTGATCCCGGATATGACCTATCTGGAAAAGAACGCGGAAAAGCTCCGGGGATTTTTGATCACCCACGGCCACGAGGACCATATCGGCGCCCTGCCCTTTGCCCTGCAAAAGCTGGATGCGCCGGTTTACGGCACCCGGCTCACCATCGCCTTGATCCAGCATAAGCTGGAGGAGGCCAAGGTGAAAAACGCCCACTTGAACTGCGTGAGCCCGGGGGATACCATACGGCTGGGCTGCTTCAACGTGGAGTTCATCAAGACCAGCCACTCCATCGCCGGGGCCTGCGCCCTGGCCATCAATACCCCCATCGGCACCATCATCCACACCGGGGACTTCAAGGTGGACTATACCCCTATCGACGGGGAGCCCATCGACATCCGGCGCTTCGCCTACTATGGCACCAAGGGGGTGCTGGCCCTGATGAGCGACAGCACCAACGTGGAGCAGGGCGGCCATACCCCCTCGGAGCGGGAGATCGGCAAGACCTTTGAAAGCTGCTTTGAGCGGGCCAAGGGCCGGGTCATCGTGGCCACCTTTGCGTCGAATATTTATAGGATCCAGCAGATCGCGGATCTGGCCATTGCCAATGGGCGGGTGATCTGCTTCCAGGGCAGGAGCGTGGAAAACATCTCCGCCATCGCCCGGGAGCTGGGGTATTTGAACCTGCCCGAGGAGAGCGTGGTCGGCGTGGACAAGCTGAAAAAATACCGGGACGACCAGGTATGCGTCATCACCACCGGCTCCCAGGGGGAACCCATGAGCGGCCTGTTCCGCATGGCCAACGCCTCCCACCGGCTCAACGTGGGCAAGGGGGATATGGTGATTATTTCCGCCTCCAGCATCCCGGGCAACGAGCGCAGCGTGGCCCGCATCATCAACCAGCTGTACCAGAACGGGGCGTCGGTGGTGTATAACCGCATGGCGGATGTCCACGTATCCGGCCACGCCTGCCGGGAGGAATTGAAGCTCATGTTCCGCCTCACCAATCCCCGCTTCTTCATCCCCGTCCACGGGGAGACCCGGCATCTGCACCAGCACGCGGAGCTGGCCCAGGAGATGGGCATTCCCGAGGACCATGTGTTCATCACCGAGGCGGGCAGCGTGGTGGAGCTGAGCCGCAACCGGGGCAAGCTGGCCGGGGAGGTGCCCGCCGGCTGCGTCATGGTGGACGGCAACGGGGTAGGGGATATCGGCAACGTGGTGCTGCGGGACCGGAAGCTGTTGAGCGAGGACGGCCTGTTCACCGTGGTAATCACCCTCAACCGGCAGACCGGGGCCCTGTTGGCCAATCCGGAGATCCTGTCCCGGGGTTTCGTGTATATGCGCAGCAGCGAGGAGCTGATCAACGAAGCCAGGGAATTGGTGCGCAAGGACGCTCTGCGTTTTGAAAAGAGCCACCGGAGCGAATGGAGCGCCATCAAGAACAATCTGCGCAACGAATTGAAGAACTACCTATATGCCCAAACCAAGCGCAGGCCCATGATCCTGCCCATTATCATAGAGATATAGCGAAGGAGGAGGTTCCATGGTATACGACAAAGCGAGGGAGCTGGCCCGGGATATTAGCGGCAGCCCGGAATATACCGAATATAAGAAGCTGCGGGAGGCGGCCATGGCCAACGAGACCACCAAGGGCCTGATCCAGCAATACCACCAGCTGCAGCTGCGGGCCCAGGCGGCCCAGCTGGGGGGGCAGAAGGACGAGGAGCTGATGACCCAGCTGCAAAAGCTGGGAGAGATCCTCATGCTCAACCAGGACGCGTCCGCTTATCTGATGGCGGAGTTCCGGCTCAACCAGATGCTGGGGGACGTATATAAGATCCTGGCCGAGGCCATCGACGTGGACCTGGGCGCATTGGACCAGGCCTAGGCCGGAGGCCGGAAAAAGGAGGCGCCGATGGAAGAAAGACATACCCATGAGGAACGGGATGAAGCCCGGCGGCAAAACCGGGAGCGGCGGTTGCGGCGGCATAAGCTTTGGCGGGCCGTGCGGCCGGCGCTGGTAGGCCTGGTGAGCATAGGGATCTGCATAGGGGTCCTTTGGGGCGGCATCAAGCTGGTGCTGGAGGAATTCATATACCCGGTGGATGTAAACGACGCCACCCCGGTGGTGGTGACCATCGTGCCGGGCAGCGGCGCTTCCACCATCGCCAAGGCTTTGTACGAAGCCTGCGGCGAAGGGGAAGAGGGCTTGATCCGCTCCAAAGCCGCTTTTAAGATCTATGTGGATTTCACCGGCAAATCCAGCTCCTTGCAGGCGGGCACCTATGTGCTCAGCAAAAACATGGGCATCGCCCAGATCGTGGATACCATCTGCCTGGGCAACGCGCCCCGGCCTACGGTGACCTTTACGGTGCCGGAGGGCATGGGCGTGGAGGAGATCGCCAACAAGCTGGTGGCGGAGGGCATCCTGGAGGATACCACGGAATTCCTGGAACTGTGCAGGACCGGGGAGAGCTTCCAGGAATACAGCTTTATCCAGGCGGTGATGGACAGCCCGGACGCCGGGGCGCGGGATTATGCCCTGGAAGGGTACCTGTTCCCGGATACCTATGAACTGTATACGGACTCCTCCCCCAAGACCATTATCACCCGTATGCTGATCCGGTTCAACGACATTTTCACCGACGAATACCTGACCCGGGCCCAGGAGCTGGAAATGACCATAGACGATGTGGTCACCCTGGCGTCCATCATTGAAAAAGAGGCGAAAACCGCCGATTTTGCCAAGGTATCCGCCGTATTCCACAACCGGATGGCCCAGGATATGCGGCTGGAGAGCGACGCGCCCCTCCGGTACATTTTCAAGACGGAAGGGGTCCTGGACTTCACCGCCGAGCAGATGCAGTCCGACTCCCCCTACAATACCTACACCCACGATGGGTTGCCCGTAGGCCCCATCGGCAACCCAGGGGATCAGGCCATCCAGGCCGCCCTGTGGCCGGATGAAGAATATGTAGAGGATGGGTATTTGTACTTTGTGCTCAAATCCCGTACCTCCACGGAGCTGGTGTTCTCCACGGATTATGATGACTTCCTGGAGAACAAGGAGGCGTACCAAGCCAGCCCCACCGCCACCCCAGAGGGCCCGGCGGAAGGGGAAGCAGAACCTACCCCCACCCCGGATAGCACCCCTACGCCGGAGGAATAGCCGACATGGACCAGCCAAAACCCAAGCTGCCGGAGCTGCTGGCCCCAGCGGGAAATCCGGAGCGGCTCAGGACCGCCCTGCATTATGGGGCGGATGCGGTGTATGTGGGGCTCAAGGCCATGAGCCTGCGGAACTATGCGGACAACTTCACCCCAGCGGAGCTCAAGGAAGCCTGCGCCCTGGCCCATAGCATGGGACGGCGGGTATATGTGACCTTAAACGCCTTTGCCCGGGACGAGGATCTGCAAGCCCTGCCCCAGCTGCTGGAGCAGGCGGCGGAGGCGGAGGCGGACGCCCTGATCGTCAACGATCCGGGGGTGATCCGCATGGCCAAGGAAATGACGCCCCATATGCCCCTGCATCTAAGCACCCAGGCCAATACCCTCAACGCCCAGGCCGCCGCTTTTTGGTGGGAACAAGGGGTGAAGCGGATCGTGCTGGCCCGGGAGCTGTCCATCGAACAGATGGGGGAGCTCATCCGGCAAAGCCCCAAGGGGCTGGAGTTTGAAGCCTTTGTCCATGGGGCCATGTGCGTGGCCTATTCCGGCCGGTGCCTTTTGAGCGCCTATATCGCCGGCCGGGACCCCAACCGGGGGGAATGCGCCCAGCCCTGCCGCTGGTCCTATGCGCTAAGGGAGCGGGGGCCGGGGGCGGCGCATGGCTGGTTCCCGGTAGAGCAGGACGAGAGGGGCACCTATGTGCTCAATTCCCGGGACCTGCGCCTCATCCAATACATTCCCCAGCTGGCGGAGGCGGGCCTATCCAGCCTGAAGATCGAGGGCCGGATGAAATCCATCGCCTATGTGGCCACGGTGGTGAACGCCTATCGGATGGCCTTGGACGCCTATGGCCAAAGCCTGGCGGCAGGGACGCCCTATCAGCTGGATCCTGCCCTGCTCCAGGAGCTGGAGCGGGCCTCCCACCGGCCCTATACCACCGGCTTTGCCCTGGGGCTGGGGGCCACCCCCTACCAGGCCCCGGAAAGCGCGGCCTATATCGGGGAGGGGAGCATCGGGGCGGTGGTGCTATCCTACGACCCCCAACAGGGCCGGGCCACCATCGAGCAGCGGAACAAATTCGCCCTGGGGGATACCTTGTCCATCCTGTCCCCAGGGGACGTGGGCCGCACCCTCCGGGTGGAGGGCCTGTGGGACCTTGACGGCGCGCCCCGGCAGGATACCCCCCATCCCCGGGAGCGGCTGCTGCTGGCCTGCCATACCCCCCTGCGGGCCGGGGATATTTTGCGCATAATTCCCATGCATTAGACATAATATGATACACCCTGTGTTTTCGGAGGTGTATCATGCTGGACGCCATCTTACAGCTTGCCCGGGATGTATGGTTCTTCGCGGGCTATGTGCGCGGAGGCAACGCCTTCCCGCCGCCTCTGGAGCCGCAGGAGGAAAAGGCGCTGCTCCAAAGGCTGACCCAAGGGGATCAGGCGGCCCGCAACCTGTTGATCGAACATAACCTGCGGCTGGTGGCCCATATCGCCAAGAAATACAGCGCGCCCCGGCGGGATCCGGACGACCTGATTTCCATCGGCACGGTGGGGCTTATCAAAGCGGTTTCCACCTTTAAGCCGGACAAAGGAAATACCCTTGCCACCTATGCGGCCCGATGCATAGAGAACGAGATCCTCATGAGCCTGCGGGCGGAAAAGAAATCCGCAGGGGAGGTTTCCCTCAGCGAGCCCATCGGCATGGATAAGGATGGGAATGAGATTTCCCTGGCGGAAATATTGGGCACCGATGGGGAAGAGGTGCAAAACCAGGTGGAGCAGACCCTGTTTGGCGCCCAGCTCAAAGCCGTGATGGCTCGAGCCCTAACGGAACGGGAGCGCACGGTGATCCAATTGCGCTATGGACTGGACGGCTGTCCCATCCTGCCCCAACGGGAGATCGCCAAACGGCTGGGCATATCCAGGTCCTATGTCTCCCGCATGGAAAAAAAGGCCCTGGCCAAGTTGACCAGGGAGTTTATGAGCTGGTAAAGGGCGGATGGCGCCCGGGGCCGGGGGGAAAGCGATCCGTTCCTCCGGCCGGGCAGAGCAGGCAAAGCAGCCCTGAACAACAGTAGCAGCCAGCCCGGCAGGCCGTACGCCTTCCCGCCCAGCGGGGCCATAAGCCCGCCCGGATGCAAACGGATCCGCCGGGCGGGGTCCGGCCAGGGGGAGCGCCTCCCCGGCAGACGCAGGGCGGCCGTTCCGTTCGTAATGGCCGCGCTGCACGAGCATAGCGTCCTGGTGCGATGCGCTTTTTCCGCCGCCGGCCGCGCGCCCCGGAATCCGCAAAAGGCTATCGTAAAAGGTCACTAACAAAGGAAGCCCCCGTCTGCTCCTGGCCCCCCTCACTCTGGCGCTGCGTTGGCCGCCGTGGAGGGGGCTTATTTGCCGCCCGATTTGCGCTGAGGGAAATAGGATCGCAATATGGGTGTCGCGCCCCGGAAGGGGGCGGGTTTGCGGCAGCTGCGCAAAAGAGACGGGTAACCTCTCCCACCTTTGACGATGGCCGTGCAGCCGCCTCAATATGCCCCCTTCCGGGAAGGGCCGCCCATGCCGATGCCGGGAACAACGTCCGCCCATTCCAGCGCAGGCGATAAACGCGTTTGGTTTCCTTGCGGGACTGTTGGCTGTGAAGGCCCGCTGATGGAACGGCCATCCTTTCGCGCAGCTTAATAAGGATCGTTCGCCCTTTTACGCGAGGTAATATATTGTTCCCAGCGCATAAGCACATCCTTTAGGGGTTGGTCCAGATAGGAATATGCTTTCTCCTGGATCCAGGCGGGGATCCCGTAAGCCGCCTCGGCAATGCTGCCGGTGATGGCGGCCAGGGTATCGCTGTCGCCGCCCAGGGAGATGGCATTGCGGATCGCGTCCTCAAAATCCCTGCTTTCCAGGAATGCGATGATGGCCTGGGGCACCGTCTCCTGGCAGGTCACGTTGAAACAATAGCCAGGACGGATCGCATCCAGGGACCGGGACAGGTCGTAGCCGTATTCCCGTTCGACGTGGGCCTTGATGTGCTGCTTGCACGCAGCCAGATCCCCATGGGCGGGCCTTTCCTGAGCGCCGCGGCCATCCTCGAAATACCACCGGCAAAGGATGATCGCATCCGCAGTCGCCAATGCCCCCTTGATCCCCTCCGGGTGGTTATGGGTCACTTCGGCGGACGCCCGCGCAAGGGCGCGGCCCTTGCGCAACCACCTGTCCAACCCCTCCCCGGAACCGCAAGCGATCCCCCAGGCGCAGGGGGAGACCCGCATGGCCGCGCCGTTGCCAAAGCTGTAATACGGCGCCCGGCTCTCGGAAAACAGCCATGCGCCAAACCGGCCTCCGTATCCTGCACCCGGGTATAACCGCCCATACTTTTTCATGGCGTCAATGAAGGCATCCCGCTGGCCGCCTTCCATGACGGCTTGTGCCACGGCGCAGGTCATGACGGTATCGTCCGTAAAAAAGCAGTTATCCCGGAACAGCGGAAAATCCTTGGTTTTGATATTATGCCATTCGTAAACGGAGCCCACAATGTCGCCCACAATTGCCCCCATCATCTGCAGCCACCTCGTTTCTTCTTATCGTTTCTGATTTCATCCAGGCAAGCGGTAGGAACGGCTCCGCACGCACGGAAAGCGGCAACCGTCTCGCTCATCATGCGGAAGTTCAGCGCCGTGCCTTCTCCGTCCGGCACATAGTCTACGGCCCGGTCTGCGTCAATGCCAAACCGTCCTGCGGTCTCCACGGCATCGATATTTGCGCCGAGGAAGATGAATTCCCAGCCATATTTCTCTTTCTGCCGCCGGATCATCTCCTTGACCTGCATGGAGGAATAGCGGCGGCTGGCGTTTTCCGCCCCATCCGTGATGATGACGAACAGCACCCTTTCCGCCCGGTAATCCTCGGCGGTGTTCTTCTGCGCGGTATGGATCTTATCGATGGTCTTGCCGATGGCGTCCAGCAAGGCCGTGGACCCGCCCACGAAGTATTCTCGTTCGGTAAGGGGCCGGATGGCCCGGATATCGATGCGGTCATGGAGCAGCTGGTATTGGTTGTCAAACAGCACCGTGGTGATCACGCAATCGCCCTCCACCGTTCGCTGCTGCGCCAGCATGGCATTATAGCCGCCTATGGTGTCCTTCTCCAGCCCCTGCATGGAGCCGCTTTTATCCAGGATGTATACCAGTTCCGTCAAGTTCTTTTTCATTTTTCTAAGCCCTCCTGCTTTTTGTAGCTATAGGATACAGCACAAGGGCTTGCTTGCGGTCGCTTGAAAAGCGACAATCAGCCAGCGCCCAGAAGGGGCTGGTCATATTGAAACAGGATCTCGTTGATCGCAAAAATATCGTATTGGCCGTTGACGATGAAAAACTCTACGATCACGTCAAACTTCTGGCTGTGGGATAGGGCGTATCCCGCTTTTTTGAGCAGGCCCTCGGTTTCCTCCAAGGACAGCTCCAAGGCGATGGCCAACGCCAGGATCGTCCGCTTGCCGGGCATATAGCCCTTGCCGGTGCGGATCTTGGAGAACAGCTTTCGGTCGATATTGGCCCGCTTATAGACCTCCGCATCGGTCTTGCCCTTGGCGTCGATGAGCCGCAGCAGGGCGGCGTTGAAGGGCTCGTCCAGCTGATCCATCAGGGCGTCCAACCGGCGGGCGGCCTTTTTCGCCTGGGGTTTGGAAGGCGGCGGCGCCATCGGGGCGGGCGACAGCTCCCATTCCATATTTTGCAGCGTCTGGCTATAGGAAAGGCGCGCTTCCACATAGGTTTCGTCTATGTAGCTTTCCACGGCGCCCAGTAGGGCTTCGCTGACCATGAAGGAACCCCGGTCAAAGACCACCAGGAATATATCCATATCATGGTCGGCGAGGAAGTCCTTGATGGCGGAGGTGGCCACCCGGAGCGCCGCATCTTTTGGATAGCCGTAGGTGCCGCTGGAGAGCAGCGGGAAGGCAATGCTTTTGCACCGCTTTTTTAGCGCCAGCTTGAGGGATGCCATGTAAGCGGAGCGGAGTAGGCGTTCGTTCTGCCCGGCGGGCCCTTGGCGGTATATGGGGCAGACGGCGTGGACGACATACTTTGCCGGGAGATTATACCCGGGGGTAATGACCGCTTCCCCCGGCTTTATGGGCGCGACCTTGCTGCAGGCCCGTTGCAGCTTATCCGGCCCGGCAGCTTGGAAAATGGCGCCGCAGACCCCGCCGCCCATTGCCAGGCCAGGATTGGCGGCATTGACGATGGCGTCTACCTGCATACGGGTGATGTCCTGCCGGACGATGGTAAAGGGCATACCTTCCTCTCCTTGCATCAAACGAATGGGTGTTCCCGGCGACCGCTGGGGACAGGCTGGAAAAAGACAATGGGGGCCGGCGGGCCCTTTCAATGGATCCGCTCCAATTCCGGGCCGTTGCCATTCCCGATGGAGGCAAAGCGTTCTGCGCAGCTACCCCCTATCAACAACATAATGCCCGGAATACCGAATGTCAAGGCCGTTCCGCCTGCCACGCTAGGATACAAAGCGGGCAAATACGGCCGCGCATGGAGCCGGCGACCCCATAAGCCGCTGGCCCGGGAGGGGTTAAGGGCGGCATTGAGCGAAACAGGATATGGGCGGGGAACATAAGGAACCATCCGCCGCATTTCCTTTTCATTTTTTACGAAGCCTAAAGCCAAATGCCGCCGCTTTACCCGAAGAGGGGGCAAGCTATCGGGGGACGCAAACCTGCGGATAAGGGCACGGCTGCAAAATGCGTGAAAATACTTTTTGAACGGGCTGGGATATAGTATAATAACAACAGCCTGGGCTGTCTTCCCCTTTGGAGGTTGGGCGGCCCGGGACGGATATTGACCGGGGAAAAGGGTGAGGAACATAGAACGCATCCGTGCGGATTCTCCAACGCATATACGATTTATGCGAGCCGTTCAGTTCGGCGTGTATTTTTTCGCCTTTATGCTGGCGGAGACCATAGTAAACGACCAGGCTGCCCGCTTTTTCGCCCCCCAGATGGTGAATGTGGTCTACGCCGTGGGCATCGCCTGCACGGGGCTGGGCTGCCTGTCCTTTGCCCTGGTGCAAAAGCTGTGGAGAAGCGCCGCCGCTAGGCGGGCCTGGCTGGTAGCGGTAGGAATGGCATCCGTGGTCTGCGCGGCAGGGGTGGTGCTTCTGCAAAGTCCCGGCTGGCTGTTGGCCGCCTCCTTCCTGATGCTGTTGGCCTTCGGCCACATGGGCGGCGCCGTGCATTATGCCCAGAGCATGGCCTTCGCGGACCAGGGCACGGTGGGCCGGGCTACCGGCATTTCCGCAGGCGCAGGCGTTTTTTTGCAGTATCTGGTTCAGCGCCTGGCCCCCAATATGGCCGTCCCCTTCCTGGTCAGCATGGGCCTGAGCGCCGGGCTGCTGGTGTTCCTTGCGAGTCGGCCCATGGAGCAGGCAGCGATGGACCCCGCCCCCGCCCGGCCCCAAACCAACCGCCGCTATGCTGCTTCCCTGATCGTGGCTACCGTGCTCCTTACCATGCTTTTTAGCCTCAATGACGGCATGGTCGTCAATATGCATGCCAGCGGTCAGGTGGCCCTCTTTGGGCCGGTGCGGCTGTTCTATTGCCTAGGGCTGATATTGGCCGGGTTCGTGGCGGATAGGAAACAGCGAAAGCTTTTGCCCATCAGCACCCTGCTCATCCAGATTTTCTCCATCCTGCTTCCCGCCCTCCTGGGAAATTCCCTGTATCATAGCCACTTGGCCCTGCTGTATTTTTGTGGCGGGTTTTATGTGATCTTCTTTACCGTTTCCTTCCTGGCCTTTGCCCCGGATACCAAGGACCCAGCCCTGTGGGCGCCTATGGGGCGGGCGGTGCGCAGCCTGACGACCGCCGTCGTGGTGGCACCCATCCCCCTTTTGTTTGCCCGCTTTGGAACATTGGGGATGACGGTGGTCAGCTGCCTATTGGTGGCGGCGCTGCTGCCGGTGGTCTGGGCGCTGCCCGACGGCAGCCCGCATCGGCCGCTACCGGAAGGACAGGCCCATAAGCCTGCCTCCCGGGAAGCCCATCAAATCGCCTTTTCTGAGAAATATCGCCTTACCCCCAGGGAACAGGAGGTATTTGCCCGCTTGATCAGCTCCGAGGAGAGTATCCAGCAGATTGCGGACGGCCTGTATATCTCCCGCCGCACCTGCCAGCGGCATATTACGGCCATCTATGAAAAGATCGGGGTCAAATCCCGGGTGGGGCTGTATCAGCTCTTTGTGGAAGAACAGGGAAAGCCTTGACCCGGCGCGGCGCGCTCCATGGCGCCGCTTTTTTCGGGAAACAGGCTTTTTGGTACCCGCTTGACGGTTTGGCGCACCTGCGCCAGGCCGTTTTTTTATGTTGGCGTTGGTGCGGCATACACAAGTGCGGCGGATGCAGGTAACGTATATCCTATAGAAGCATATCGCGCCGGGGGCGCGCAGTTGGCACATCCGATCCAATATCCCGTCTGAGCATGAGAGGAGTCTGAAGGAGGAATACAGCATGAAGCAATGTGACAACGGCCATTTTTACGATGAAAACCGATTCGAGCGCTGCCCCTACTGCCAGGAGGGGGCAGGCGTGGGCAGGACCGTGGCCGCAGGGGCGGTGGATAAGACGGTCGCCGCCATGCCGGGCGGCGCGCCGGAGGCAGACCGAGGCAAAACCGTGGGGATCATCCAGAAAAAAATCGGCATCGACCCGGCGGTGGGGTTCCTCATCTGCGTCAGCGGGCCCCACCGGGGCGCGGATTTCAAGCTGGTGGCGGGCAGAAATTTCATCGGCAGGGCAGCGGCCATGGACGTATCCCTGGCGGACGACGATACGGTCTCCCGGGAGGGCCACGCCCTGGTTTCCTACGACGCCAAGCATAACCGCTTTTCCGTATCCCCCGGCCAGGGCCGGGGCATCACCTATTGCAACGACGAGCCGGTAGAGGGGGCGCGGGCCCTTTGCGCCTATGACATGATCGAGGTGGGAAAGAGCAAGCTGGTGTTCCTGCCCCTGTGCGGGGAGAGGTTCCAGTGGGCGCAATGGGAAGCGGGAGAGGAATAACCCATGGAACGCCTACTTTCCTGGCTGGATCAGCCGCTGTGGCCGGGAGGCGGCATCCGCCTTTGGATGGCCCTTGCCGCCGGGCTGGCGGTATTGGCCGCCGTGCTGATCGGCGCGAGCCTGGGACGGCGGGCAAGGCGAAGACGAAAAGCCCAGGCGCCCGTTACCCTGAAGCCGAAAAAACAGCCGGCGCTGGAGCTCGCCAACCTGCAGGGGATGGGGATGCGGGCCGAGCAGCAGGACGCCTTCGGCATGTCCCCGTTGGATCGGTATAAGGAAAACGGCCTGTTGGCCGTCCTGTGCGACGGCATGGGGGGCATGGCGGCGGGGGGCGCCATCGCGGCGGAAACCGTAGCCGGGCTGCTGGGGTCCTTTCCCTGGCAGGACGGCGGGGAAGCGCTCCGGTGGATCCAGCAGCAAAGCCGCCGGGTATACGACGGGTTCCGGGGCCAGGGGGGGACCACCCTGGTAGCGGCCCTGCTCCGGGCAGGGCGGCTCTGGTTCTGGTGCGCCGGGGACAGCGACCTGTTCCTGCTGCGGCAGGGGGAGCTTTACGCCCTGCACATCCCCCAGGAATACAGGTATGCGCTGGCCCTTCATGCGCTGGAAATTGGGTCGCCCTTGGAGGCGGCCTTTGGGGACCCCCAGGCCGGGGCCCTGACGGAGTACATAGGCAAGGCAACGGTAACCTGCCTGCATACCCGCGTCCCCCTGGCGCTGGAACCAGAGGATACCCTGCTGCTATGTTCCGACGGGGTGAGCGACACCCTTACCAAAAAGCAGCTAAGGGAAGCCTTGGCATTGCCGCCCCAGGCGGCGTGCGACAGGCTGGAGGAAGGGATCCTGGCGGCGGGCCTGCCCGGCCAGGACAACTATACGGCCATCATTTTGCGATATCACGGGGAAGGAGAAGATACCTAAATGGAAACAAGAACAATATCTGCAAAACGGATCGTAGCAATTCTGCTGCTCTTCCTGGGGCTCGTGGCCCTGGTGCTGGGGTTGCTGGGCGGCGGCGCCATGGAGCCCTATGAGGCCCGAAATAGCGTGGTGCTGGTAGCGGCCACAGTGGTGGACGATCAGGGCAACAGCTCCATGGGCTGGGGCACTGGCTGGGCCATAGGCAAACCGGGCAAGCCCGTGGAATACATCGTGACCAACGGCCATGTGGTGGAGCAGGCGTATACCTATCCCCAGCTTTATACCAATGTCCAGGGGCAGATCCAGGTGGTATTCAACGCGGCGGAGAACGATTTCGTCATACCGGAGGTGGTATATTACTCCGCCCCCCAGGAAAAGGACATCGCCATCTTGCGGCTGCCCACCCCCACGGAAAAGCGCATCCCGCTACAGCTGCGGCCATCCGATACCGTGGACATCGGCGAGACGGCCTGGGCCCTGGGCTATCCGGGCATCTCTTCCATGTATCAACAGTATAGCACCTTCAGCCCGGACGACATCACCCTGACCCAGGGCATCATCAGCAAGCGCAACAAGCCCACCGGCAGCACCTATGAAGCCTTCCAGATGGACGTATACATCAACAGCGGCAATTCCGGCGGCCCCCTGGTGGATAAAAACGGCTTCCTGCTGGGCATCAACTCCGCCGGCATCCAGAGCGCCGAAGGCACTTCCGAAGGGGTGAACTACGCCATCATCGCCAACGAGCTCATCCGCATACTGGATAACGAGCGGCTGGAATACGCCGTCGCCAATACGGGCCTTGCCTGGGCGCCCCGGTGGATGGCCTATGTGTTCCTGCCCCTGGGGGCGCTGGCCCTGGCGGGCGGCCTGATCCTGCTCCTGGGCGGTAAGAACCCCGCCTTCGCCGCTGCCAGCGGGGGGAGCGGCAAGGGCAATAAACCCGCCGCCAAGGCGCAAGGCCCCATGGGCAGGCGGGCGGTGCTCCGGGGCGTCACCGGCAAGTACGCGGGCCAGAGCTTCGAGCTTGCAGGGGGCAAGGTGGTCATCGGCCGCGATCCTGCAAGCTGCAACATCGTATTTGAAAAGAACGCGCCGGGCATAAGCGGGCGGCATTGCCAGGTGGCCTACGACCCCAATGGGGAATGCTTCCTCATCACGGACCTGGGCTCCTCCTACGGCACCTTCCTTGGCAACGGCAAAAAGCTCACGGCCAATGTGACGGAAAAGCTGTTCCCCGGGGATACCTTCTACCTGTGCGACAACGCCAACCGGTTTGTGGTGGCCAAGGAGTGACCTCATGGGCGGATATTGTCTGAAAGACGGGATGCTCCAGGCAGGCTGCGGCATGGGGGAAGGGATCGTACCGGCGGCGATCTACCATCTGTCCCCAGACGGAAGCTGGCGCAGGATGCCGGACATCCCCACGCTCCAGGCGGGGGAAGGAATGCTGCTGTATGCAGGGGATTTTTGCATCGCCCCTGTGGAGATCCAGGTGGAGTTCATTAAGGCCGCCGATGGGAAGCAATGGCTGCAAGGGCTGGTCCTGCGCCATGTGGAGCGGATGCGGCAGATCGACCCCGGCCTATATGCGCTGGCGGAAATAAAGGAGGAGGCCCAATGAATCCGGACAAAATCTGTTACGGCTGCTTTCAGGAAAAAGGAGAGGGGTCCATCTGTCCCCATTGCGGGTTTGACCCCCAGGCCACGCAGCCCTATTTGGCGCTGCCCCTGGGCACCATACTGAACGGCCGCTATATGACCGGCAAGGTGCTGGGCATGGGCGGCTTCGGCATCACCTACCTGGGCTATGACCTGACGCTACAGATCCGGGTGGCCATCAAGGAATACATGCCCTCCTCCATCGCCACCCGTCATGCGGACCGGTATGGCGTCACCCTCAGCGGCCTGTCGGAGCAGGATTACCGCTACGGCATGGAGCGGTTTCTGGATGAGGCCAGGATCCTGGCCAAGCTCCAGAATACCCCCAACATCGTATCGGTACAGAACTATTTCAAGGAAAACAACACCGCCTACTTCGTCATGGAATACGTAGACGGCATGAGCCTGAAGGCCTATCTGGAGGCCCAAGGGGGCAAGATCCCCTATGCCCAGGCCCTTACCATCCTGCAACCCATCATGGAAGCCCTGTGCCAGGTGCACGCCATGAACCTGCTGCACCGGGACATCAGCCCGGACAACATCTTCATCACCACCCGGGGGGAGAGCCGGCTGCTGGATTTCGGCGCAGCCCGCTTTGCCCTGGGGGATGAAAAGAGCGTTTCGGTAATCCTCAAACACGGCTATGCTCCGGAGGAGCAGTATTCCACCCACGGCAACCAGGGCCCCTGGACGGACGTATATGCCATGGGGGCTACCCTATATCGCTGCATCACCGGAACGCTGCCCCCGGATTCCGTGGAGCGGATGCGGCAGGATGCCTTGAAGCTGCCCGGCGAGCTGGGGATCCATGTGCCGAAATATGTGGAGCAGGCCCTCAGGAAAGCTCTGGCTGTCCACGCGGCGGACCGCTTCCCCAATATGGAAGCCTTCCTACAGGCCCTCAGCGGCCGTCCCAGCGTGCAGGAGCGGGTGGCGGCAGGGGTGAGCGAGCGCACCCAAGCGGCCCGGAGCCAGACCGTGTATCCTGCGGGCGGCCGGCCATCTCCCGCCATGCCCGGCGGCATTGCCAGGCTCTGGGCCTACCTGAAGGCCAATCCGGTGGTTGCCTGGGTGTCCGGGGGCTGCCTGGTTTTGGTGGTCGCCCTTTGTATCATCCTGCCCCTGGCCCTTTCCGGCCGGGATCGGGACTATGGAACGGTGAGCAGCGGCGGCCTGCCCATCGACGGGACTGCCCAGCCGCCGGCGGCGGAGTCCCCCGCCATACAGCCCAGCATAGCCCCTTCGATCCCGGAGGCGGAGACTGCGGCGGCAAATTATGTCCAGCGGGACCTGGGCGCATTGAACGCCACCCTGACCCTGCCGGATACCTATACCCCCAGCGCGGACGGCTTTAGCTTTGTGGATCAGCAGAACAACCGGGCTGTGGAATGCAGCTTTATGTGGAACATCGGGGTGCCCATCTACACCCTGGCGGACGTGGAGGCCAATCAGACCTTGCTGGTGGAGCTGATCGCCCAGCAGATGGGCAATGTTCAAAACTACGAGGTGCTGGGCACCACCACCACCCAGGTCAACGGACAGGACGCCTTTTTGCTGGTGTTTGAAGCCACAGACGCCAGCGGGACGGCCCTGAACGTTAGCGTGGTGGCCACCGACGGCCAGCTTGGCTACGGCTGCTATCTGCTGCTGGGCGCCTGGCGGGCGGATGACGAGGCGGGCGCCGAGGAAGTGGGTAACATCATGGATTCCTTCCGGTGCAACGGCCCTTCGGAAACCACCTATGCCATGTGGTACGGGGAGGACAGCGGCGTCAAGGTGATCGTGGACGATTCCATCACCCAGGGCCGGGTATACGACATGTCCATGGAGCTGGATATCGGCAACGTCTACGCGCTGTATCTGTATCCCTCCGACGAAGCGGAAAAAGCGGGCTCGGGCAATCTCAGCGTGGAGGGCGCGGGCAACGTGGAGATCGGCGAGGCCGCCCATTATGGGGCGGAAACGCCGGAGGAGATGCTGGATTTCACCCTTTCGCTGGCCCAGGTCCTGAACTGCGAAGCCAGCGACCGCTACACCCTGGAGCTGGGCGGACTGGAATGGCTGTGTCAGGACTACGTGGTGCAGGATTACACCTTCTCCTATGCCTCCGCCATGATAGACGGGGCGTGCTATGTGGTGGGCTGCATGTATGACGATTCCACGGAAAATGCCATATTGGCCCTGTATCAGCAAGCCCTTTCCAGCGTCCGGCCCTGGGAGGGATAGGAGTGGACAGGGGGCGGCGCCCCCACCCGAACGGAGCGGAAAGGGCGCCCATTCCCGGGAGAAAGGAGCAGCATCATGCCGGGGCTTAAAATGAACCTCAATTGTCCGCGCCGCCTGGCGATCTACGCGGTGTTCGACGTATTGGATACCATGGGCGCGGAATACGCCCGGACCATGACGGGGGACATCCAGGCCAGGGTCAACGTCCTGGGGAAAACCAGCGGGTACGCCTTTGCGGTAACGGAGCAGGGCCCGGATACGTCCATCCTTCACGCGTCCATGCCCCATCCGGCGGCTGAGCTTACGGAAGAAGGCAAACAGCTTGCGCTGCAATACCTTGTGGACAGCATCCTGTATCATATGGATCAGGCGCTCTTTCCAGAGTAGCTCCGCCAAGGGGCGGCGCAAGGGGCGCGAAGGGACGGACGGCCCAGGCCCCCGGCAGCTTGCCGAAAAAGCCTGCGCTCCATACCCGATATGCGGCTACGCTTTGGCCCGGTTCCATTCCGATGCCGTTTCCCTAGAGGCGGACGGCGCTGAATACGGCGTATGCTTGCGGGCGGATAGCCCGAATGAGGGCTTACCCTGGCCGATTTATACGTGGCGCCCTTGGGGAGGGCCCAAAGGGCTTTGAAGCGTTTCCCCATACAAATGACATCATTTCGCGGCTTGCCCCATGCGCAAGCCGCGGTTTTTTCGATATACAACAAGCTGCGGCGCCATGCCGCAGCTTCAGGCTGTCGAAAAAGTGGCTTGCGCCACTTTTTCGAGGTTTTCATAGCT
>UQOG01000021.1 GCA_900542615.1 uncultured Eubacteriales bacterium
CTTTGCTATTCCGTTATCTCTTTCAGTTATTGTCAAAGGAAATGTAGATAGTTAGACTATTGGGTATGTAGCTGATACTTAACCACTTTTCGTCGTTTGATAAAAGTGTCCCGATAGAAACATAGTTTTCTCCCTCGATTTCCTCTGACACATTTTCAATTACGGAAAAGCCTTCTTGGTTCAAAAGCTCCATATACTCGTTATAGTCGTTTTCGCTAATGCCGGTAAGGTTGATATTGCAATTCTCATGTTCTGTATCAAGTGTAGCCCATGCAACCGTACCAGGCGCAACAGGAAGCCCCTCTGTGTACTCATTCGCAGGCCAAACACCCTCGTCCAATTTTGTAACACTATTAGATTGCGTATTGTTCTCATTGCTTGTCGGTGTAGATGATGTATTTTGATTAGAACACGCAGCCAAAAAAATCATAACCATGATTGTGAATACAGAAATATACTTCTTCATTGGTTACCTCCTGTTTTTGTGTATGGTTCGGATAATTAACAAAATAGCAATAGCTGTTGCTGCAAACCCAATAGCCAAAAGGATTTGCGAAATATCAAAGGCAAACGCGCCCTCAATCTGTATATTTGTTGTCGCGTCGGCTTGTCCGATTGCTCCTTCTGGCACTTTTCCTGATTGCGTAACAGCATATACCGAAAAGGCAGCAACCGCGATAACAAGCGTAGCAAGAGTAGAAATGATGCCGTTCCTTTTTTTCGATTTGGTGTTATCAATACCAAACTGTTCTGCGGTGCTGTCTGCAAATTCTTTTGGCGTCCCCAAACGCTGGATAATCTGCTGCTCTGTTTCTCCATGCTCCATAGCAGACGCAAAAACTTCATTCAAGTCACGCACAACCTCTTTTTTCATTTTGCGTGGTAAAGATAGTTCCTTTTCAACCTGTTTGATATATTGTTCTTTCATTTGGATACCCTCGCTTGTTGATAACTTTCTATAAAGCCGTTTACGCAGTTTTCATAGCCGGCCCAGAATCCCATCAGTTCCTCCAAGACCGCCCGCCCTTTAGGGGTAAGGGAATAGTACTTTTTCGCCCCCCCATTGGCAGCGGCCCGGGCGATGCGGCATTGGATCAGCTCCGCCTCCTGCAGCCGGTACAAAAGAGGATACACCGTCCCCTCCTTGGCATAGCCCAAAATGGCGGCGCTTTGGTTGAGCCGGGTTATGATCTCGTAGCCATAGGTCTCCTCCCGGCCGATCAGGCATAGAAGGATCATTTCCAGCGCGCCTTTTTTGAATTGCTGTACATACCGGTTATCCATACCCCGTCGCCTCACTTTAGCGTTGCTATTTAGTATAACTAAGTAGTAAGGCTATTCTATCACCTTTGGGCGGGGGGTGTCAATAGGCCCTTTGCAAGAATCCAAACCCACAACCTGTTGCAGCCCGGGCGGGCCCCGGGGGGCCTTGCCCTTGGGTTGCGCTCCCACGGGGCATAGCCCACCATCCGCACCCGGTATCCGCAGCCCAGGATGTTGCGCCCCACGGGGCATAGCCGGGGTGGCGGCGTTCACAGGGCGGTCTGCGGCCGGCTTTGCCCCTGCGCCCTCAAAGGGTGGAGGGCGCCTCCTGCAGTTCCGCCACCTGCTCCAGCGGGACAGCCGTCCCGTCCTCCAAAACCAGCAGGCCCCGATCCGCCAGCACCCCCCGGACCCGGCCCATAGCCGTCCGGTAAGCGCCCCCGTCCTTTTTCGCATCCGGCTGGAAATAGACCACCGCCACCCTGGGGCCCCGGCTGCCCAGGGCCAGGAGCCGCCGCAGCTGGGCGTCCAGCTCCTGCTGCCGCTGGGGGTCCAGCTCCCGCCGGGGCTCCGTATGCCTGGCCGTCTCCCGGATGGCGTCCCCATAGCCGGCCAGGGCGGAAAAGGGGGCAAACTGGGCCGCCCGGTTCCGGCGGGGCATGGGAGGATGCTTGGTGGAAACGTGCCGGGGCAAGCCCAGCATGTCATCATAGGGGCCCTTCATGCCTTATGCCCTCCGATCTGCCGGTTCCGCTCCATGGCGGTAGCCCCTTCCCGCAGGCTGGCGCCCCGCAGGATGGCGTTGTTCCCATATTTGTGCCGGATATCCAGCACCGCCTGCTGGGCCTGCCGCTCCCGCTCCAAGGCCGCCGCCTCCCTTTCCCGGCGGCGCTGGGCCGCCGCCTGGTCCGTAAACAGATCCAGCTGCTCATACCCTTCCCGGCTTTCCAGCATCCCTTCCGGCCGCACCTGAAGGGCCGCCAGGTTGAGCCTGCGCACCAATAGGCCGGGGTCCACCGTCCCGTCGAAGATCTCCAACACCGCCTGCACCAGCAGCCGGGCGGAAGCGGTGGGCCGCTCCAAGGCGACGTGTCCGTGGGCGGGCTTGGGAACGGGGCGGCCGTAATGATCTATGCACACCGGCCCGGCATAGCCCCGGCGCTGGGTCAGGTTTTCCCGGTCATAGCCCACCTGCAGGGCCACTTGCCTTGCCACCAGCCCCTGCTCCAGCAGGGAAAGCGCCAGGGCCTCCCCCATCTCCCGCACCACCAGCCGGGCCTTTTCAAAGGAATACGGGCTGGCCAGCACCTGGCCGGAGCCCAGGCTGCGGCTTTCGGGCCGATAGGCTTTGATATCCGTCATGGTGCAGGGTTCCCAGCCCCAGGCGTGGTCGATGAGCAATTCCGCGTTCACCCCAAAGAGCCGGTACAATAGCGCCTCATTATAATAGTCCCCCGGCCCCCCCAGGGAGCAGCGGGCAATGTCCCCCATGGTATACAGGCCCACCCCTTCCAGCTTCTTGGCATAGCCCCGGCCCACCCGCCAGAAATCCGTCAAGGGGCGATGGGTCCACAACAGCCGCCGGTAATCCATTTCGTTCAGCCTTGCGATCCGCGCCCCGTTTGCATCCGCGGGCAGGCGCTTGGCCTGGATGTCCATGGCTACCTTGGCCAGGTATAAATTTTCCCCAATGCCGGCGGTGGCGGTAAGCCCCGTCTCCTCATAGACCGCCAGCAGCATGTCCCGGGCCAGCTGTTCCGGGGTGCGCCTGTAGGCGGCCAGATAGTCCGTCACGTCCAAGAACACCTCGTCGATGGAATATACGTGGATATCCTCCGGGGCGATATACCGAAGATATATGCCATAGACCCGCTGGCTATATTGGATATACAGCGCCATGCGGGGCGGGGCCACCAGATAGTCCAGGGCCAAGTCCCTTTGCGCCTGTAGGGCCCGGCTGTCCCAGCTGGCCCCCGCCAGCCGCCGGCCCGGCGCCTGGGCCCGGCGCTGGACGTTGATGGCCTTCACCTGCTCCGCCACCTGAAACAGCCGGGGCCTGCCGGGGATGCCATAGGCCTTCAGGGCGGGGGATACCGCCAGGCAAATGGTCTTTTCCGTGCGGGCCGCATCCGCCACCACCAGGTTGCAGGTCAACGGGTCCAGCCCCCGCTCCACACATTCCACCGACGCATAGAAGGACTTTAGGTCAATGGCCATATAGATCCGCCCCGGCATTCCTCCACACCCCTTTCCCGTCATCGAGAATAGAACAAACGTTTTCTTCTATTCTACCATACCCTTTTCCCTTTTGCTAGCCCCCGGAAATATTTTCCTAGGCCCCGCAGCCTGGAACCCCGCCCGGCATTTTCCCGGGTTCCCATGGCCGGCTCCCCCATCCTAAGCCCTCGGGCTTCCGCCGCGGCCAAGCCAAAGCCGGCCCTTTGGCTTGCGCCAAAAGGCCGGCTTCTATGCTTTCCTTTGGTTTCCCTTCGGGAGGGTCCGGGGCCCGCGCCGGGGCAATCCCGGGGGTGCGAACGCCGCGGCCGGGAAAAAGCCTATGCCTGCTGCCGGATCTCCTCCAGGGGCATACCGCCCATCATCAAGCCCATTTCCTCCACCGTGGTTTCCTCCGGCTTAACGATGCCCATGATCCTGCCTTCGTACATAACCGCCACCCGGTCGGACAGCTTCAGCACCTCTTCCAATTCGGTGGATACCAGCAATATGCCGACGCCATTGTCCCGCTGCTCCATGATTTTCTTATGGATATACTCTATGGCGCCCACATCCAGGCCCCGGGTGGGATGCATGGCGATCAGCAGCTTGGGCTGCCGGCTGATTTCCCGGGCCACGATGACCTTTTGCTGGTTGCCGCCGGATAGGTTCTGGGCCAGCTCAAAGCGCCCGGGGGTTTTCACGCCGAAATCCCGAATCAGCTTATCGCTGTAAGCATCCACATAGGCCCAGTTCACAAACCCATGCGTTCCAAACGCCGGCATATAATAATCCTGGAGCATAAAGTTTTCCCGCAGGGGCATGGGCATCACCAGGCCGGTTCGCTGCCGGTCCTGGGGGATGTGGGATATGCCGTTTTTCATGATTTCCCGGGTATTGGCCTGCAGGATATCCTTGCCTTCGTACACCGCCCTTCCTTTGCCGGCACGGCGTAAGCCGGTCAGGCATTCCACCAATTCCGACTGGCCGTTTCCGTCCACCCCGGCGATGCCCAGGATCTCCCCCGCGCGGACGGTCAGGTTCACATCCTCCAAAATGTTGACGGCGGAATCCTTCCGCTGCAACGACAGCCCTTCTATCTCCAGCACCGCCTCGCCCGCCGTTTGCGCCTTGCGCTCCACGGAAAAACCCACCTCCCGGCCCACCATCAGCCGGGCAAGGTCGTTGACGGAGCAATCCGCGATCCGGTAGGTGCCGCAGGTTCGGCCCAGCCGCAGCACGGTGACCCGGTCGCAGATCTCCTTGACCTCGTTGAGCTTGTGGCTGATGAACAATACGGTAAACCCATGGTCCGTCAGGCTGTGAATCATGTTGAACAGCTCGCCGGTTTCCTGGGGGGTCAATACGGCGGTGGGTTCATCCAAAATGAAGATGCGGGCGCCCCGGAACAGCGCCTTGATGATTTCCACCCGTTGGCGTTCCCCCACCGCCAGGTCGCTGATCTTGGCAAAGGGGTCCAGGTTCATGTTGTATTTCTTGGCGATTTGGGCAATCTTCTGGGCGGCGGTCTTCAGATCCAGCCGCATTCCGCCTGCATCGCGGGCGCCGATCAGGCAGTTTTCCACCACCGTCATGGTGGGCACCAGCATAAAGTGCTGATGCACCATGCCGATGCCGATGGCCATGGCGTCCCGGGCGGAGCCAAACGACACATGGTTTCCCTCGATGCGGATCTCCCCGGAGGTGGGTTTATACAGGCCGCACAGAACGTTCATCAGGGTGCTTTTCCCCGCGCCGTTTTCCCCCAAGAGGGCATGGACCTCGCCGGCCTCTACGCTGAGGCATACGTCCGCATTGGCCAATACGCCGGGAAACTGCTTATAAATATGCTGCATTTCCAATATGGTTGCCATTGGCGGTTCCTCCTCATCCTCTTTTATACGGCTTCCCCAGGGCTGCCGGGGCCACGGCGCTGCGGGCAAAGGCAGCCAGCGCGATAATGGTCAGCACATACGGGATCATGGTCAGGAAGTTGTAAGGGATGTTGGAGCCGGTGACCATGAGAATATTTGCCAGCACGTTTCCCCCCATAAAGATCATGGCAGCCGCCATAATGCCGGTGGGCTTATACCGGCCGAAGATCACCGCAGCCAGGGCGATATAGCCTCGCCCGGACACCATTTCCTCGGAGAAGGAATTCAGCAAACCCGTGGACAGGAACGCGCCCCCCATGGCGATGATGGCGCTGCCCACGATGGCGGCGGAATACTGGGTACGGGCCACGTTGATCCCCAGGGTATCCGCCACCTTGGGGTTTTCGCCTACCGAGCGCAGGTTCAGGCCCGACTGGGTGCGGAACAGGTAATAGGAAACCAGGGGCACCATCAAAAACGCAATGTATACGATGGGCTTTTGCTGAAAAAAGGCTTCCCCCAGGATGGGGATGTCCTTCACCAGCGGGATCGCCAATACATCGAAGGTATCGATGGGGGCGTTGTTGGTGGCCACGCCGAAAATAATTCGGTATAAGGTGGCCGATAGGCCGGACCCCAATACGTTGATGGCGGCGCCCACCACCGTCTGGTTGGCCCGCAGGGTCACGGTAAGCAGGGCGAACAGCCCGCCGATCAGCGCGCCGGCAATCATGGCGCATAGCAGCCCCAGCCAAACATTGCCCAGGAAAAAGGAGCCCACCACGGCGATTAGGGTGGCGATCAGCATGGTGCCCTCTGCGCCGATGTTCAGCAGGCCGGCCCGGTTGATGAGCAAAAGCCCAAGGCCGGCCAGCAGGATGGGCGTTGCCATACGGATATCGGAGGCGAGATAGCTACCGATCATTTGTACCAAATCCATCTTCAACCCTCCTGTGCTTCCAAGGTATTGGTTTTGCTTTCCATCGCGGCTTTTTTCAGCCGGTGCTCATTCCAGATTTCAAGGAGCATCTGGCTGGCCACAACGGAAATGATCACCAGGGCCTGCATCACCGAAACGATGGAGTTGGGCACCTTGGCCCGCATTTGCATCCGGGTCCCGCCCGCCCGGAAGGCGCCGAAGAGGAAGGCCCCGAAGATGATGCCGATGGGGGAATTCATGCCGATCAAGGCCACGGCGATGCCGTCAAAGCCGTAGCCCGGGGAAAACAGCGGGAAGAGCCGCCCCTGCACCCCCATGATCTCGCTGGCGCCGCCTCTGCGCGGGCTCGCCCGCCCGCCAGGCAACCCCGCAGGCAAGAGGTAGGCCGGTATGCAGCGCCGCGCTGCCCCATAGGCGGCATACGCCGCCGGCCTTCGCAGGGCGCAAGGCAGGCGTCCCCAGGGCGACGCCGGGCGCTTCCAACGCCCGTTGCCGCCGGGGCGGGGGGCTCTGGGGACTCCCGTTTTGCAGCAACGGCTATTTTCCACAGGCTTGGTAGAACGCCAACTGCTTTAATATATTATTTACACTTTTGGCGATAGAAATTGTATATACTTAGACTATATAGAAGGAACCTCTCGGCTCGGATGAAACGGATGCGAAGCGACTGCGCCACAGCGGCGCATCCCAGCGCCATAGCGAAAACAAGAACGGGAAAGGAGGCGCCTCCCTTGCGATAATTTTTGTGCCAAGGGGAACCTGTTCGGCATCAAGTTTGGCTTATCCGTCTTGAAACGAAGCCGCGTGCCAATGGGATTTTCTATACCTGGTTGCCGGTCGCCCTTTCCCCTTTCTCTGTATTGCATATGCCATGGACGAGCCCCAAGGCGAATTCCTTGGCTGTGGCTTCCTGCGGCCGGCTATTGCAACCACAATTGGATACAGACCTATGTGGGGGAGCCGTTTGATACAGAACACAATGGCCAACTACATTTGCATCAACTGGTGCTGAACCGATGCACCAAATGCGGAGACTATTATTATAGTGAAGCATGTTACGGGGTTACTTGACGGTACATTTCCTTTAGAATCGGACGCCTTGCGGCGCAGCCGGTCATTTGCGTTCCACAAGTAATCGGACATAGGGATTTGGATTGCAGGCAACGGTTCATGCCGCTGCTTGCAATCGTCCACATTGCTTGCGGCCCATGGCCTTTACGCTAGAAAGGAGCATATAATGAACAGAAGAGAGCACGCCAAAATATTTATGGCTGTGGCGATAATTCTATGCATGTCACTTAGCATGACTCCGGCCGCTATGGCTGATACAAGTGGTGACGGTTATTTAGCAAATATGTCAAATCTTAAAGAAAGTGAAATTATTTCGGCAAATCGTGCAATGAAAAATGAGGAGGATGCTATCATCGCATATAATGAGGTGATTAGTAGTTTTTCGCTTGAGTCAAAAGATGGGATATACCCCGCTGAATACGCAGGTGCATACTACGAAGATGGCAAACTTATTATTTGTCTGACCGATCTTTCAAGCGCAAAGAAGAATAATGTTTTGAATTCAACGACGCTGGACAGCATAGTATCTTTCAGGGAAATGGAGTATTCTCTGAATGAACTCAATTCCGTTATCGAGGTCATTGTGGCCGATTTGCGCATGTTTCCGGTTACAAAATGGCATGTGGATCAAATGAACAATAAATGCGTAATAGGAATTGCTCCAGATAAATACCAGGATGCGAATAATTATTTTGCAACTTTAAAACAATACGAAAAATACCCGGTTGAGCTTATACCGGCAGACTATGAGAAACCAGCCGCAAATATCATTGGCGGTTCGTCGCTAGGGAGTACATCCGTTGGGTTCTGTGGTACATATTTGGGACAAAGCGTAATATTGACATGTGGACATGGTCACACTGTTGGGCAAAACTTAAACTATGGTACTGTTCAGGTAGTCCAATTAGCCAACAATTCAATTGGGGATTACGCTATTGTGACTATTAGCAATGCTCATACTCCAACAAATCGTGTATACACTTCCTCGGGAATAGGCTATATTGTAGATTACTATTATTCTGTTCTTCAGAATACCACTGTGTACGCCTATGGAAAAAGCAATGGTGCAAAAATCGGTACAGTATCCGCAGTGAACCAGTCTGTAACGTATGAAGCATATGGCGATATCGTTATTCATGGTCTTACCAGATGTACATCTGTATCAGGAAGTGTTGTAGGGGGAGATAGTGGAGGCCCTGTCTATAGGACACATGGCACCAACTATGCGGCTTGTGGTATTATTACCTCACGCGCTGAAGACGGCTCGACATGGACATTTTGCCCACTGGTTTCTTGTAGTCCTCTGTTCACTGTGCAAACCTATACTCCAAATTAACAGGATGGGATGGTATCTTACGGAGGATAGATAAATGAAAAAGTACAAGATGAGACCCATGGTGGTGGTCGCGATAGCGGCGCTGCTGATACTTGTCCTGCTGGATTTGATATGTGCCCTGTTCGACGACCAGATATATGAGTGGAAACGCCAGAACAGCTCCAAAACTCTTACCACAGTCAAAGCTGAGGATCAGGCTGAGTATGAGGCGGCATATGGGGCGGTTTCCATCAGTGCTGCCCAGGATAGTTACCATACGGATGAAGATAAGTTTTATTTTGCGCTTTCAAACGGAACAGACTATAGCTTATTTCATGGCGGTAAGGAGTTCCAGTATTGTCAGGATGGCATTTGGTATATAGTGCCGGCTGCCCCGGGGGTAGAGTTCCCCGCACCTGAGTATGAACTGCCTGCCATGGAAACGATGGAGGAACGCATAGGTTTAAAGAGCTACATACCGCTATCACCGGGCACATACCGCATCCTGATCACCTTTCTTGGGAATGAGGCTGCCCCCCCTTACAATGATGATTTTACAATAGGTTATACCTTTGAAGTACTGTAAGCGGCTCCATCCCAAATTCTGTGTAAACGCCGAAGCGGCATAGAACAGAGCAAAGTATTGATTGGGCGGCAGGGCGGAAAAGCGGCACTCCCGCCTTCACTGCATTTTAGCCGGAACCCGGCGACATGTCAAGGGCGGCCATCAGGCCCTGAACTGCACCCCAGAAGTTGGACAAGGAAGGCAACGAAAGGGGTGCGAAAACCTATGGGAAAAGAATTGCTTAGCAAGGAATTAAAATTATCCTTTAGAATCGGACGCCTTGCGGCGCAGCCGGTCATTTGCGTTCCATAAGTAATCGAAAATAGGGATATGGATTGCAGGCAACGGTTCATGCCGCTGCTTGCAATCGTCCTCATTGTTTGCGGCACACGGTCTTTACGCGCAGGAAAGGAGGCGAAGGCCTTTCATGTCAACGATGGAGTTTGTCATAAAAGGGATACGGGGCCGAAGGCGGCAGTCCTGGCTGCTGCTGGCAACGGTGACGGCGTTTTTCACCTTTATTACGGCGGCGCAATGCTATTTTGCCAGCGCGGCATACGGCCAGGAGCAAAGAAGATACGACCTATATGGGCGCTGGGAGGCGGCGCAATACGGCCTGACGGCCCAGGCTGCCCAGGCGCTGTTGCAGGAAACCCAACCGGAAGCTGCCGGCATAGCCGTGCAGGCCGGGGTGTTCGTGGGCCGGGACATGGAGCCCCTAGGCAGCGTAGGCTATGCGGACGCGGGCTATGTGGATTTGGGGCGGCTGGCCCCCATAGAGGGGCGGTTCCCCCAGCAGGCCCAAGAGGCAGCGCTCACCTTGAACGCCCTGGACAGCTTGGGATATTCCTATGCTTTGGGGCAGTCCATAACCCTGCCCCTGATGGAGTGGGACTATTTGGCCGCAGGGGATACCGCGCCCCGGGAAGCGGAATTCACCCTATGCGGCATTCTGCCCTCCTATGAGATTTTCTGGAATACGGAAAACCAGCTGCCGGTAACCGCTTTCTTGCATCAGGATGCGGTTTTACCCCTGGAAAATCCGCCCTTGCAGCAGGTGTTTTATACCAGCGGAAACCCGGGCGGCGCCGGGCTGGCGGCCGGCGGGCAGGCGGGCGCTGTCTATAATCGCTTTGCCTATCCGGAGCAGAACCCCCAGGACTGGGCGCCGGCCATGCTGATAGGGGCGTCGTTGGCCCTGGCCTTCTTCGCCGCTTCTCAACTTTTTTTCAGCGCGCTGCGCAAAAGGGTTCGCCAGCGGGGCATCCTGCGGGCGGTGGGCGCGACGAAAAAGCAGCTGCGGCGGCTCTATGGGATGGAAGGGCTCCTTTACGTTGTCGTGGCCCTGCCTTCGGGCTTGCTGCTGGGGTTGGGACTGTGCCGGTTGGGCCTTGGGATACAGGGGGCCGGGAAATTCTTTGTCATTCCGGCCGCCTCGCTGGCGCTGGGCTTGAGCCTGTGCGCTTGGGCGTCCCTCTTGGGCTTTTTGCTGCCCGCCGTCCTAGCAACTCGTACCCTTGCCCATGGGCCGGCGCTATATCGCCAACAGGCCAGGCTGCGCAAGCGCCTTGACTTTGCCATGCCGCTGCCCGCCGGGGAGCTGGCCCTGGGGACCCTATGCTTTGTTTTGATCCTGCTATGCGTTGGCTTTGCCAGATGGTCGCTTCTTCCCTATCAAATCAACAAGGATAAGGCTGCCGTCAACATCACCAACTTTACGGATCAAGCCGTCCAGCCGGAGCTGCTTACAGATCTTGCCAGGCTATCCGACGTGGTGGAGGTCAGCGCCCTATCCCGCCTTCCCAACCATGCTTACATTTCCTCGCCCAGCTTCTTGCAGAACAAAATGCTGCAAGACCTATACCAGAACCCCCTCTCAAACGATATGACGGGACTTACCATGCAATCGGCGGACACCTTGCAAACCGCCCTGTGCTCCGCCGAGCAAGGGTTATTCTACGCCTTGGCGGATCTATGTGAAGATCCGGCAGCCGCCCGGCAGGCCCTTGCGTCGGAAAACGCCTGCATCCTGTACCTGCCGCATATGGGCTGGGACCCCCAAAGCAACCAATACCGCTATGCAGGGGAGGGGCTGGAGCAGGCGGATCCAGGCCTTTTCCCCGGCCAGACCCTGAAGTTTTCCATTTCCAATGCCGTGGAGGATTCCAACGGCCAATTTCAGACCTTAACCATGGAAACGGAGCTGGTTATCGCCGGGATCATCCGATCATTTCCGCCGGACTTTTTGGCCGTCAACCAGACTCCAATTTCCACATGCAGCGTGTTCGTTTCCCGGGCCATGTGGGCCGAGGCCAGCCGGGCCATCGGCTATCCTTACATGGCGGAAGGATATACCAACGTGAACCTTCGCCTGCGGCCAAATGCCGGTTACGCCACCCGGCAATCCATCGCAGCCATGGTGCAGAAGCGGGGCGGCATGGTGCGGGCCAATACCTATGACAAAGTGGAACAGGCCTATCAATCCGGCGCGCAGGGAGCCTTCCTCTTCGGGGTAGGCGCGCTGCTCATAGGGGGCATCGGGCTGCTGTTGCTGCAAAACGTGTTCCTATCCCGCCTCCAGGAGGCCCAGCCGGGCATGGGCATCATGCGGGCCATCGGCGCCTCCGCCGGGGCGATCCGGCAGGCCTACGGCCGCCGGGCCCTGCGTTTCTACCTTGGCATGGCTGGGGCGGCAACCCTGCTCGGCGCCCTGATCCAATGGCAGAGCAGCAACCTTCGGATACAATCCCTCCTGTTTCGGGCGATGGATCTGATCTTTACCATGGGCGGCGGCGTACCCCATATCCGCATTTACCCCTGGGCCGCCCATATGATCCTGTGCGGGGCCGCTGCCATGTATCTTTGGCTCATGCATACGCTGCCCCTTAGGCCGCTGCTGAAGAGCACCCCTGTGGACAATATGAAAGGAATATAGCAATGCTGGTGTTAGAGACGAAAGGGTTAACCAAAACCTATGGCCAGGGGGCCAACGCGGTCCATGCCCTACAGGGGGTTACAGCCGCCTTTGCAGAAGGCCGCTTCTACGCCATACGGGGCAGGAGCGGCAGCGGGAAATCCACCCTGCTCAATCTCCTTGGCGGGCTGGATATGCCTACCTCGGGTACGGTTTTGCTGGAGGGGCAGGACCTGTATGCCTGCGACGAAGCGGCGCTCGCCGCCATCAGGCGCAGGCGCATGGGGTTCGTATTTCAGGACTTTCAGCTTTTGGCGGAATATACGGTACGGGACAATATTTTGCTTCCGCTGTTTTTGGACCGGCGTGCAATAGACGCGGCCTACTTTGCGCAGATCGTCCAGGCGCTGGAGCTTGCGCCCCTTTTGCGCAAGCAGCCCTGGCAGCTATCCGGCGGCCAGCAGCAGCGGGTGGCCGTAGCCCGGGCGTTGATCGCCCGGCCCGCTATTTTGCTGGCAGATGAGCCCACCGGCAACCTGGACGCCCAAAGCGGCCAGCGGGTATTCACGCTGCTTCGGCAGACGGCCAGCGCCTTCTGTAAAACCATTATCTTCGTGACCCACGACGCCATGCTGGCCCGGCAAGCCGACGTTCAGCTGGTGATAGAGGATGGGCGTATCGTTGCCTAAATAAAGGTAATTGCGACGGCTGATGAAATATAGGTAATCCATAAGGCTTGCAAAAGGCTTCCTTCGCAAGCCCTTTTATCCTTTTGCCCTTTTCGCGCCACACCAAAGCCAGTTTCGGAATTCCTTACGCAAAAACGCCTATAGATCTACGCAAAAAAAGCGCCAAGGGCGGGCAAGGGGGCGGCGATAAAGCCCTTATGCCATGCGCTTGGGTTGCCGCTCCCCTTGCAAGGGGGCAAGCCTTTGCATCCTTCACGGTAGCGGGAATGGCCCGGCGGGGGGTTGCCGCAAGGCTTTTAGGACAGCGCGCGGCCCTGCCCGGATGGGGCTGTGGGCCGGTTTTGGCTGGCCCGGCCGCCCGGCGGGCCCCGCTATGGAAAACGCGGCCTATCTTCCAGCCCGCTATACGATGGCCGTTGGGATAAGCGCAGGATTCGTTTCCAGCCTATGGATCTCCCTTTCCAGGTGCCGGCACATTTTCTCCTGATCCGCCGGCAGGTTGCCCCGTATGCGGGCCGGGACGAAGTCGTGAAGGCCGTCATATGCGCAGGCAAAGCCCTGCAGCTGCTGCAGCAATGCCAGCTCTTCCCGCAGCGTCTCCAGCTCGTCGGCAGGCAGGAAGCTGCCCTGCAATACATCTTGATATAAGGGGGATTCCCGGTGGAGGAACAGGGAAAAATTACAGATCCGCTTGGGCTTGCTCCGGTTGAAAAACGCCGCCAGCGCAGCGGCATTTTCCGCCCCCCGTCCATGGCCGCAGATCCCCGTCATGATATGGGCGTCATATTCGATCCCGGCTGCATGGAGCCGCTGTATGGCCCATTCCGCCTCGGCAAGGGTGTTGCCCTTTTCCTGCTTGCATAGCACCTCTTCCAGCCCGCACTCGATGCCCAAATAGAGGTCCGTAAGCTTCCGCTTTCGCAGCGCGGCAAGCTCCCCGTCGGATTTACAGAGGATGTTTTTCACATGGGCGTCCATGCTCACCGATTGCAGCCCGGGGAAGGCCTCGCAGCACCAGTCCAGAATGACGGCCAATTGGGATGCGGGCAGAGAAAAGGCGTTGCCGTCGCCTAAAAAGATCCGCTCAGGGTTGCCGCCCAAGGCGGCGATCCTGTCAATTTCCGCCTTCACCAGCTCTAAGGGCAGAATCCGATACGTCAGGTGCTTAAACAGCATACAAAACCGGCATCGGTTGTGGGAGCATCCCACAGCCACCGGGAGCATGAAACTCCCCCGCTCCATCGGGCTACGGCATATTTGGCCCTCGTAGTTCACGTTCGCGCCCCCTTTCCCGCACATCTCAAGTATAGCCCATGATGCGCTACAAATTCAAGGTGCAGGGACGCCCCTGGAAACGAAACGGCGGCCCCTTTCGCCCCTGCCGCCCCGGCGCGGTGCAGGCCGGCCCTGGGGGGGGGATCGCCCAGGCCGCGTCCCCTTTGCGCGCAAAGGGCCGAAACGGGCGCTACGCCCAGGGGGTGGTGGAACCTGGACAGCTGCGCGAAAGGGGGAACCTCCCGCCGCAATCGTTCTTCCGGCGGCTGCCATGCGGCGATCCCCACAGGTCCAGGGCGAGGGGTTCCGATGCCGCCTCCAGCGGCCTTCCCTAGGGGATAACCAGCAGGATGCCCAGCAACATCCCTATAGCGTTCAGCAGGGCAGACGGGGGTTCGCCAGGCGCAGCCGTTACCGATGGGAAGGGCTTGCTCGTTTTCGTTTCTTCCAGCTCCCGCTCCCCGGTTTCCGCTGCCGCCGGGTCTTCCAGCAGGGTAGTAAGGGACGGGCCTTCCGCCGGGCTTGCCGGGACTTGGCTTCCCTCCGCCGCATTCTCCCCGGCGCCCTCTACAGGCGCCGGACAGACTTCCGGGCGCAGGGATACCATAGCCTCCTCTTCCACGGGCTGCACGGCGGGCCCATCCGCCGCAACCGCCAGGCTGCTGCTTGCAACCTGCGGGGGATTGATCTGCAGTATGCCGATCTGCTTGGCGGCGCCGTCTACCCCATCCTGATGGCGATAGTTGGGATCGTTGATCCGGGCGACGATCTGATAGCAGCCTGCCTCCCTGGGGTCCACAACCCTGCCGTTCATCCGGTAGCTGACGGTAAAGTCGGTAAAAGCTGCGCCCAATGCCTGGGCAGTCACCTGGGCGGCGTGCCGTTGTCCATCATAGGGGATGCGGGTATCCGTCACCCGGAAGGTGACCGGCGCCTTTTCGATGGTAGCCGCAACGGTAACCTTTCCAGCGGTTTGGGAGGAACGCCCCTGGCTGTCGGTGGCGGTGACGGAGAAAAAATACCTATATTCCCCTGCTTCCGCAGCGGGCACGGTATAGCTTTGCCCAGTCTCGCCGGGGAGCGCCCGGCCCGCCGCGTCATACCATTGGTACGTATAATTGAGGCCGGCCGCAGGATGGATGGGCTTGGCGGTAAAGACCAGATCGCCCCCGCTATATGTAAAGGATTCGCTGCCGCCATGATAAAGGATGGGCGCGTCCAGCTCCCAGGCAGCGTAAAGGGTCAGGTTGCCGGTTACGGTATCCGTGTCAAAATTCCATGGGGTCGTACACGCGGCCTCCTTATACCAGCCGGTGAAGGTATAGCCGTCCCGGGTGGCGGCGGGGGCGGAAAGGGTAGCGTTGTAGGCAAGGCCGGTAATCTTATGCGGTTGCGCATCGCCGCCCTGCCCATCGAAGGTCACGGTAAAGGTTTCTGTGCCGGCCGCTATGACGCAGAGCTTGCTTTTGCCGTGCGGCGTCTCGTCGGTGGCGGAAAACCGCACCTGTACCCTGGCGCCGGCGGGGAGATTTGTCAGCGCAGCCGGGCCCGGCGTCCAATCTGCGTCGCCTGCCCGCCGATATTCCATGCCCTCTGTGATGCCTGTGATGGCGCCGTCGCCCTTGCCCTGGATGGTTTCGGCTTGGACGCTGACCGGGGGAGCGAGACGGCGCGGGGCAATGTAAAATTCCGTCCAATCGGATGGGCTATAGTTTTCCATGCCCGCCTTGCGGATATAAACGGCCTTCCCCAAATACCCGGAAATGTTCTCGCCGCTGGAAATCTCGATTCCGCCGGTTTTCGCGGTATAGATTTCATAGCCGTCGTCTATTTCCACGGTTTCTTCCCGGTAGTCTATTGCATACCCTTCCCGCGCCTGGGGGGCGGCTTGCTTGGCATTCACAATCGTCACAGCGAAATAATCGCTATAGGTGCGGGCATATTCCCCGTTATCCTCCCGGGCTGTGGTGACGGCGCAGTAGTAATAATATGTGCCAACGGGCATATCTGCCGGAATCGTATAGCAGAGGGTTCCCTCCGGCTCCGTGGCCACCAGGGTTGCCCCGCGGGTGGTTTCCCGGTCGTTTCGATACCACTGAAGCTCCACCCCATGTCCGGCAGGGATGTCCAGGCCCTCCAGCGAAATGCTTCCGCCCTTGGTTCCATAGGGCTGCGTAACATGCTGGGATTCTCCCAAAATCTGCGCCGGGATCGCCGCCCTTTCCCATTTTGCGTAAAGGGTCAGCCCAGCGGTAACGGCGTCCTGTGCAAAATCCCATTTGGCGGTGCAATCCGCATCCCGATACCACCCGTAAAAGTTATGGTCCGCATCGGTTGGCGCGGCAGGTTCCGCAACATGCCCGCCCGCTTCCACCACCTGATTCGCAGGCGCGTTGCCGCCGTGGCCATTGAGGTCAAACGTCACGGTGTAGCTGGAAGCGGCGGGATACGCCCCGGTCAGCACGATATGGACCTGGCCAGCCTGGCAGGCCGCGGGATCCTGGGCGCAAAGCTGGCATTCCGGATTGCGCTGCGCCGCCGAGCAGGGCTGCAGGCAGCCGCACGGGGGCGTCCGGACGGGCTGGCCGTCCGGATTCCCATTCTGGGACGGATCTTGCAGCGCAGGGTCGCTGCTTGGGACAGGCGATGTATCCGGCGTTCCAGTCGGCTGCGCCGCCTGCCCGCTGGGTTTTGCGCCGGCCTGCTTAAGGCAAATATTCATATTCTGCCGGCTCGCCGTGGGAAACGCGGTATTGAAAACCGCGCTGGCGGAAATAGCGACGGCGCCGAGGGCGCAGAGAGAAACTGCAAGGACGGCGGCAAGCAAGAGCAAGGGCATCCGGTGGTGTTTTTTGTTCATGGAAACCTCCTCAACATTGGAAAGCATAGGCCGGCCATACCACAGCTGGAGGCGGACGCTACCTTTGGGCGGGGAAGCTGTCCCTTCTTGACGATTTGTTTGGCATATGCTATTTTAAGTTTAAATTTGAGGCTGTATATTTTGTATGTTTTGTGCAAAATTGGCAATTCTCTGCGCAATATTTGCAGGCAAAAAGGAAGTGATACCGCTGCTAAAAATTGCTGTATGCGACGATAAGTACGAACATCTAAAAAAAAATCAGCAACATGCTGGAACGGTATTTTCAAGCCCACTCCCACGCAACCGCCAAGGTGGAAATCTTTCTCAGCGGGGCGGCGCTGCTGAATCGGGTGGAGGAAGCGGGCGGTTTTGACCTGTATATTTTGGATATTCTAATGCCGGAGCAAAGCGGGATTGATATCGGGAGGCGTCTGCGCAAGCTGGGCGCATGGGGGGAGCTGATCTTTCTCTCCCATTCCAACGACTATGCGGCCGACAGCTACGATTTACGGGCCTTCTTTTATCTGCTCAAGCCGGTGGAGGAGGGGAAGTTATTCCGCGTGCTGGACCAGGCCATGGAAAAGGCAGGGCAGAAAAAGCAACAAGCCATTGTTGTGGAAACCCGGGAAGGGCCTCGCCGCATCCTGTTGGAAAAGATCCTGTATTGCGAGCGGGCAGGCCGGGTAATGCGGTGCCACTGCACCGACGGCATGGTGGATTCCCAGACCCTTCGGGGTTCCTTTCACCATGCGGTGGGGCCTCTTTTAGCGGATTCCCGCTTTTATCTGTGCGGGGCCAGCTTTGTGCTGAATTTCCAGCATGTGGCCGGGGTAAACGGCCAGACGGCGCTGCTGGACAACGGCGAAACCGTATCCCTACCCCGGTCGGCAGCCCTGGATTTCAAGCGGGCCTGGGGGCTGGCTTACATAGGCCGCCCCAATAAGCCGGCGGAATGTGCTTTCCCCCCGCCGCGCTTTTGCGCTTCCCATCTACCAAAAAACCGCTCCGCCCCAAAGTTTTGGGTTTTTCCCGGCATGTTGCACCCATTTTGATATCCCATTTATGTAGGGTTAACCATCCCAAAACACCGGTTATGCCGGCCCTGTATCCTGAATTTGGTAGAGGCTGCCACGCGATTCCTCCGGCGCGCAGGTCTATCCCAGCCCGAGCGCCTGCTTTTATAAGCCGATTGGCTTAAATGATCTTGGAGCATGGGGCGTATCCACCCGCTCCGATCCCATAGCAGCAATTCCATGGCCAATAGGTTAAACATAAGGATCGCAAAAATGCCTATCCGCTTATTGGCAGCACGCCATTCCTTTTTAATTGTTGCATACGCTCCCCCGCCGTCTACGAATGCAACAAGGGGATTATGGGATTCTAATATTTTTTCTCACGCTTTTGACCGCACCATTTATCTGGTATAACGTATAGCTTCCGCTGCGCCAAAATCTCTTTTTGTCGGGCGGGGTATTTGGGGCCAGTTTACGCAAAAACGCCCAGCTATGCCCTATATCCAATAGGACCATATGCTTATGCTGATGGCAAATCCCATCGGGCCTGGGCGAAGCGCCCATCTTTTCTCATCCGCCACGGTGAAATCGAGAAAACGTGCCATGAACATGACGGCCACCGCAATGGCGCCGATCCATGCCGGATTGAATAATACGTATTGCTTCTTTCGCATTTTGAATCAAGCATCTCTTTGCCGGTTGCAAACGCTTTCCCGCTTTCATGCAAAAAGGTCTATTGTCGCTAGATTTAAGTGCTTTTTTCAATTCATCTGTATTCAACCCATCGTTCTCTCCCTGAATGGTTCCCCAGTCAATGCCTCTATTTACAGCACACGGTCTCAAAACGCATAGCCAGAGCCACATCCGCCGTACCAAGGGGGAAGAATATCCCACGCACCACCCGCTTTATCGATATTTATGACGCAGTTCCTAATGGATGCGCTTAAATTTATTTCGTAAATCCATGGTGTCCAGCTTGCTGCGCCATTGAATAGATCCATGGATGGTTTTATGCAAAATTGGATTTAACCGGCTTAATAAAATTTGATCCAATCCCATGGGAAGATACAACTTAGTCACAACTCTGGGATATAATTGGGATAGTCGGAGGTGATAGCTTTGTTGAAGATACTCATTGTGGAAGATGAACAGGCCATTTCCAACTTAATCCTTATGAACCTAAAGGCCCAAGGCTATTCCTGTACCTGCGCATTAGATGGCAAACAGGCGGCGGACTTAATGGAAGCAGCAACGTTCGACCTGATCCTCCTGGACATCATGCTGCCCGAAATCGACGGGTATGAACTTTTGGAGTATATCCGTCCAACCGGAACCCCCGTTATATTCATTACGGCAAAGGGAACCATGCAGGACCGGATCCAGGGTTTACGATTAGGCGCAGATGATTATATCGTTAAACCATTTCAAGTGGGAGAATTGCTTGCGCGAGTGGAAGCGCTTTTACGGCGCACCGGTAAGAGCGTCACGGAATACCGCCTGCTGGGGGTGCAAATCAATACGAAGGCACGGACAGTAAAACGCAATGAACAGCTGATTGATCTAACCGCCAAGGAGTTTGATCTGCTAATTGAATTGGTGCGAAACAAAAACATCGCCCTTTATCGGGAAACCCTATATGAAAATGTATGGCATGAACCGTTCACAGGGGAAACTCGAACGCTGGATTCCCATATTCAGCGCCTCCGGCGCAAGCTCGACTGGGGGAGCCATATAAAAACGGTATTCCGCATCGGCTACCGGCTGGAGGTGCAGGATTGAAGCTATTTACAAAAATATTTCTTTGTACCATTGCGGTCGTCGCAGGCGCCCTATCCATTATGGGCTATTTGATGATTTCCGCCAGCTTCCGTAACGCGATTGCCCGGGAAAACAAGCGGGGATTTTCCGAATATCAGCTAATACGATATGCCTTGCAATCCAATATGCTTGCTGCAAGTATGGATGGGCAACTCAACGACGATACCTTGCAAACGCTGGCGCAGCAAGCCCTCCATACAGCCGCGTTAGACACGCAAACAGCGGTTATACGCGATAATGATGTGCTCTACTCTACCTTCCCAGAGGGTTATCCTTTTCATGCGCTGCCGCCACTGGACACAGAGGGCCTTTCCTATGGGCATGAACAGCATTCCAACCGCTATTGGCTGACCCTAACAGGCCCATTAACCCAGAGCGACCAAACGGTCCGCCTAGTTGTCGCAAGGGATGTTTCCTCCGTGCTAGACGAAACCCATGCAATGTTGGAACGCTTCCATGTGATTTTTCTCATCACCCTATGCCTCAGCGCCATTGTAACGGTGATCCTTTCCTTTTGGCTCAGCGCCCCCATCAAGCGTCTCACCCTCTGTACGAGAAATTTTGCCAAAGGGGATTACCATGGACGGATTTGCAAGCCTGGCGACGATGAAATCGGCGAGCTGTCCCGCAGCTTTAATAAGATGGCCGACACCATTGAAGAAACCATCCAGCAGCTCAGCCGTAACGCCCAGCAAAAGGAAGATTTTGTCGCCAATTTTGCCCATGAGCTAAAAACGCCGTTGACTTCCGTCATTGGTTATGCCGATATGGTTTATCAGAATGAACGCCTATCCCGTGCCGAAGTAAAAAACGCGGCCATGTACATTGTAAATGAAGGGATGCGGCTGGAAGCCCTATCCTTGAAGTTAATGGACTTGATCGTCCTAAATAAGCAAGACGTTTCCTTTATGGAAATGCCTATGGATCAGGTGTTGGAAGACGCGGTAAGCACCTTATTGCCTGTGGCTGAGAAAAAAGGCGTAAGCCTAGTCGTCTCAGCAGAGCCCTGTTATATTCCCATGGAATTGGACCTTTTCAAAACGCTGGTTCTGAACCTGCTGGATAACGCCATCAAAGCGGGTAGCCGCAAAATAGCCATCACAGGGAAGGCGGAAGGTTCCTCTTATTGCATTGCCATTGCGGACGATGGCTGCGGTATCCCCCGCGATAAACTATCCCGTATTACAGAGGCTTTTTACATGGTGGACAAGTCCCGGGCAAGAGCCCAGCATGGCGCCGGCCTTGGCCTTGCCATAAACTGATGATGGTACACACCAAAACTTTAGCCAAGGAGGACATGAAAATGCTGTACACAGAAAAAGAGAAAACTGAAATC
>UQOG01000022.1 GCA_900542615.1 uncultured Eubacteriales bacterium
GCCCCCCCGGCCCGCCCCGGCGCCCACATAGGCAACCGCGCGGATCCCCTATGGGGATCCGCGCGGCGTGCTGCAACAAAAAAGCGAGGGACCGGTTAAAAGAAAGGATAGATATGGGCGTTGAACCAATCGTATCCCAAATCAAGGGACGGGATGGCGCCCAGGCGCATCATCTGGCCTGCCAGCATCCAAAGCAGCCCTGCCACCAGCAAAACCAGCAGCGCCACAGCCAATATCCCCAGGGCATGTAAAAATCCGCCCCGGGGCCCCGCATCCTCCTCCTCTAGCAGGTCCACCTCCTGCCAATCCTCCCAATCCTCCTGCCAGGTCGGGGCCGGCTGGGGATCGGGGGCTTGGCCGGCCTGCTGGGGTTCTGCAGGGGAGACAGGCGCCGGCTGCATTTCTTCTTCGGGGGCAGGCAAAGGCTCCGCCAGGGAGGAAGAGGCCTCCAGCACAAAGGTTGCGTTATCCTGCTGCAAGGGGGCAATGCTGGATACCGGCGCAGGCCGGGGCACCGTATGCACCGTCTGGGGGGGCAACGGCTCGGCGGGGGTGGCAAGGACCTGCTGGGAGGCCCGCATTTTGGCCATGTCCACCAGCCAGCCCTCCATATCCGTTGGGGTAAAGCCGGCCTGTATGGTGGCCAGCGCCTTGGAAAAAACAGCCTTGGTCAGCTGAGCGGCCTGGTCGTTATCATGCAGGTAGGACATGCCTATCCGCTGGATGCTGGGGGTGTACCGGGTGACCCAGTCGCGCACGGCTGTCGGGTCCTGTTCCCGCAGGCCGGCTACGATCCCCTCCTGGCTCCATTCCATCGGTATGCTTCCTTTCGTCAAAATCTTTTCCTAGGTACCATTATATAGTCTTTTTCTATCCCCTGCAAGCGACCAATTCCCCAGTTGCAAACCATGCGAGGGTATGGTATCATACCAAAATAATTTGCGTCCCACAGGCACTGCCCCTCGCAGGCGTTTTTCGGGCTTGCGGTTGCAGCTATGGCAAACCGTACGGCGCCATCCTGCGGCCGCAAGAAAAGAAAGGAGCGTTGGATCATGAACATCACCATCACCAAAACACAAACCCCAAAGCCCTTGCCGGATAGCGACGCCCTGGGGTTTGGCCGCATCTTTACGGACCACATGTTCGTTATGGAATATGCTTCCGGGGCCTGGCGGGATCCCCGCATCCTGCCCTATGGGGACATTTCCCTGCCGCCGGCCGCGGCGGTGTTCCACTATGGGGCGGAGGTATTTGAAGGGCTCAAGGCGTACCGCCGCAAGGATGGCGGCGTGCAGCTGTTCCGGCCCCTGGATAATATGCACCGGCTCAACGATTCCGCCGCCCGGCTCTGCCTGCCTCAGATCGATCCGGATATGGGGCTGGAAGCCCTTAAAGCCCTGGTGAAGCTCGACGCCGCCTGGGTGCCCAGCGCGCCGGGCACGTCCTTGTATCTGCGGCCCGTGCTGTTCGCCACGGATCCGGACCTATCCTTGCATGGGATCCGGCAGGCCAGCTTTTATATCATCGCGTCCCCCTCCGGCAGCTACTATAAGGAGGGGCTGGCCCCAGTGCGCATCATGATTGAAACGGCGGATGTGCGGGCTGTGCGGGGCGGCACCGGCTATGCTAAGTGCGGCGGCAACTACGCGGCTGCCACCCGCGCCGGGGACCGGGCGGAAAAGCTGGGCTTTTCCCAGGTGCTTTGGCTGGACGGGGTGGAGCGCAAATATGTGGAAGAAGTGGGCAGCATGAACGTCATGTTCAAGATCGAAGGCCGGGTGGTGACCCCCCAGCTTACCGGTTCCGTGCTGCCCGGCATCACCCGGCGCAGCTGCATCCAGCTGCTGCAGGATTGGGGTGTGCCGGTGGAGGAGCGGCTGGTCAGCGTGGAGGAGCTGCTCAGCGCCGCCCGGGACGGGCGGCTGGAGGAAGCCTTTGGCTGCGGCACCGCCGCAGTGGTTTCCCCCATTGGCGAGCTGGTGTTTGGTCAGGAGCAGGCGGTGATCCATCAAGGGGAGATCGGCCCCCTGACCCAGCGGCTTTACGATGCCCTGACCGGCATACAGTATGGCACGGCCCCCGATCCCCATGGCTGGGCCATGCGGGTGCTGTAAGGTGAAACGGCGTTGGGGCCGGCCGGTTGCCGGCCCCTTCCCTTTGGCATATGTCTTGCCCTGCCCCGCATAGGCATAAAGCAGGGCGGCCCTTGGGTTGCAAAAGAAGCGGGTTTGTGGCATAATATAAAATGTATTTTTATGGCAATGGTGCCAGAGGTGGTTATTATGGAGTTTTTTAATCGGATCGGCGACTTTGCGAAAAACGTAGGGGACCGTACCAACGATATGCTGGAGATCGGCAAGCTGAATTCCCGCATCCACGGGGAAGAGGATGCCATTGAGCAGCATTTCTACGACCTTGGGGAATATATTTGGGAAAAGTTCGAATCCGGCGTCGCCATGGATGAACGGGCGACGGTGATCTGCATGGCCATCCGGGAGCGGAAGGGAAATATCCGCTCCATGGAGGAGGAGATCCAGCAGATCAAGTTGGCCCAGGAGGAGAGCCGCCAGGCCCGGGCCCAGGCCCGGCAGGAGGCCAAGGAGCAGGCCCGCCAGGCAAAATCCGCCCCGGCTACCGAAACCTGCCCTATCTGCGGCGCTACCATTGCGGCAGGCTCCAAATTCTGCGGCGATTGCGGCAATCAGATCCGCTGACCTTCCCCCATCCCCTCCGCCCCGGCTCCGGGGCGGCGAAGCGGCTTTGGCCGCTTCTTTTTTATGCGCCAAGCCCCCGGCTATGCTGCGCGCACAGTTTGCCCCCGGGGTTCTCACCAGGCAAACAAATTTTTTTGCCATCTGTTAAAATGTCGGTTTTCTTGGTTGCTTTGCGCTCCCAGGTGGTATATAATCAACGTAGATAAAGTTTCAATTTTACTTCCTGTTTTCTGGGCGTTTGGCCCGCTTTCAATTCGAATCGTTTTTTTGCAGTGTATTCACAGGTTGCACTGTATAAAATAATGTCATAAGGAGTGTCATCTGCTATGAAGTATGGTCGTATCTACAATTTCTCCGCAGGCCCCAGCATGTTGCCCGAACCCGTGCTAGAGGAGATCGCCGGTGAGGTGCTCAATTACAAGGGCTCCGGCATGAGCGTCATGGAAATGAGCCACCGCTCCCAGGTGTTTCAGACCATCGTGGACGAGGCTGAAGCGGACCTGCGGGAGCTGATGAACATCCCCGACAACTATAAGGTCCTCTTCATCCAGGGCGGCGCTACCCTGCAATTCTCCATGATCCCCATGAACCTGATGAAAAACGGCGTGGCGGATTATATCGTCACCGGCGGCTGGAGCAAAAAGGCCTATACCGAAGCCAAAAAGTTTGGCAAGGTAAACCTCTTGGCCTCCAGCGAAGACCGGAATTATAGCTATATCCCCGATGTATCCGACCTGCCTGTCAGCCCGGATGCGGACTATGTGTACATCTGCGAAAACGAAACCATCCATGGCACCACCTACCGGGAGCTCCCCAATACCAAGGGCAAGATCCTGGTCTCCGATCAATCCTCCATGTTCCTGTCCAAGCCCTGCAACGTCAGCGACTATGGCTTGATCTACGGCGGCGTCCAGAAGAACATCGGCCCCGCCGGCATGGTCATCGTCATCATCCGGGAGGACCTGATCCGCTCCGATCTGGACGAGCGCACCCCCATCTATCTGCGCTATGACACCCATTCCAACAACGGCTCCATGTACAACACCCCTAACTGCTGGTGCATCTACGTATGCGGCAAGGTGTTCAAATACCTCAAGAGCATCGGCGGCCTGGAGGCCATGGCCAAGCGGAACGAGGAAAAGGCCAAGATCCTCTATGACTTCCTGGATCAGTCCAAGATGTTCCGCGGCACGGTGGATAAGGAATACCGTTCCCTCATGAACGTACCCTTTGTCACCGAGAGCAAGGAGCTGGACGCCGAAGTGGTCAAGGCCACCAAGGCCGCCGGCTACGACAACCTGAAGGGCCATAAGAGCGTGGGCGGCCTGCGGGCTTCCATCTACAACGCCATGCCCAAGGACGGTGTGGAGGCCCTGGTCTCCTTCCTGCAGGACTTTGAAGCCAACCATAAGTAAATAAGGAGGCACGTTATGCGTATTCTGGTAACCGATGGTATGGATAAAACCGCTCTGGCCCAGCTCAAGGCCAATGGCCATGACGTGGTGGAGCAGTTCTATGAGCCCGACGCCCTGGGCGCCGCGCTGAAGGAGTTTGACGTTTGCGTGGTGCGTTCCGCCACCAAGGTCCGGGCCCAGCATATCGACCAGGCCAAGGAAGGCCGGCTGAAGCTCATCATCCGGGGCGGCGTCGGCGTGGACAACATCGACGTGAAATACGCCGAGGACAACGGCATCGCCGTGCGCAATACTCCCCGGGCCAGCAGCAATTCCGTTGCGGAATTGGCCATCGCCCATATGCTCTCCTGCGCCCGGTTCATCTCCCTTGCCGGCCACACCATGCGGGAAGGCAAGTGGGAAAAGAAAGCCTATGGCAAGGGCATCGAGATCGGCGGCAAGACCCTGGGCGTGATTGGCTATGGCCGCATCGGCCAGTCCTTGGGCCGCATGGCCCAGGCCCTGGGTATGCAGGTGCTGGCCTATGATATCTTCAAGGTGGACGGCCTGGAGTGCGATACCATGCACTATGTGGAGATGGATGAGCTGCTGGCCAAGTCCGACTTCATCTCCCTCCATACGCCTTCCATCGACGGCAAGCCCTTCATCAACGCGGAAACCATCGCCAAGATGAAGGACGGCGTGGTGTTCATCAACACCAGCCGGGGCAACAATGTGGATGAGGACGCCCTGCTGGAGGCCCTCAACAGCGGCAAGATCCGGGCTGCCGGCCTGGATGTTTACGCCAAGGAGCCTCCCACCAACGAGGCCCTGATCAACCATCCCGCCGTCTCCTGCACCCCCCACATCGGCGCTGCCACTGTGGAGGCCCAAAAGCGCATCGGCGCGGAGATCGTGGACATTATCGAAGGCTTCGGCAAATAATCCCTTGGTTTTCCCTTGGCGGGGGCTTTGCCCCCGCTTTTTTGCTGCCTTTTTTGGCGGCTTTCCCTCCCCTTTACCAAGGCCGGCGGGCTGCCCAGGGGGCCGTGGAACGCCCGGCGGAGCGGGGGGGCGGCGGCGTTTGGCAGGCCCTTGGCCTGCCAAACCAACGCCCGCAGGGGGGCCTTCGGCCCCTGCGGGCGTTGTGCGCGCTGTGCGCGCCCGCCGCCCCCCCCGCTCCGCTGGGCGCCGCACCCGCCAAAGGACAACCAAAAGGGCCGGTGGTAGACCCACCGGCCCTTGGCCTGATAAGGCGAAAATCGGTTACCGCTCCTCGCGGAAATAGGGCAAGCCCAAAGCGGCGGGGGGCTGATTCTCCCGGCTCCTGCGCAGGGATACCACCACCAGCACGATCACCGTCACCAGATAGGGGAGCATCTTGAACAGCTCCATGGAGCGGCGGGTCAGGCCGGGGATGTAGAAATACAGCCAGGACAGCAGGCCGAAGAGGTAGGAACCCCAGATGGCCCGTTTGGGCTTCCAGCTGGAGAAAATCACCAGGGCCACAGCCAGCCAGCCCAGGCTTTCGATGCCGCCTGCGCTATCCCAGGTGCCCTTGGTATAGTCCATCACGTAGTAGAGACCGCCCATGCCGGAGATGCCGGCGCCGATGCAGGTGGCCAGGTATTTGTACTTGGTCACATTGATGCCGGCCGCGTCGGCGGTGGCGGGGTTTTCACCCACGGCCCGCAGGTTAAGGCCTACGCTAGAGCGGTTGAGGAACCAGCTCACCAAAAAGGCTACCACTACCGCCAGATACACCATGAACCCAAAGCCCAAGAGCATCCGAGGCAGGGCGGGCAACTCCTGCACAAAGGGCAGGGTGGCCCGGAAGGCGGCGCTGGTGGTGGCCACGTTGATCTGGCCCACGCCGCCGGCCAGCTTCATCAGGGAGCCGCCGAAGAAGTTGGCGAAGCCGCCTGCGAAGATGGTAAGGGTAAGGCCCGTAACGTTTTGATTGGCCCGCAAGCTGATGGTCAGCACGCTGTAGATCAGCCCGCCCAGCACGGAGGCCAGGAAGGCGCAGCTCAGGGCGATGATCACGCATAAAATGGGGCTGGGTGCAGGATTGTTCATCTCGTAGAAGAACACCCCCATCAGGCCCGCAATGCCGCCCAGGTACATGATTCCGGGAACGCCCAGGTTCAAATTGCCGGATTTCTCCGTGAGGATCTCCCCGATGGCGCCATACAGGATAACGGTGCCAAATACGATACCGGCCTGAAATAGGGAAATAAGCTGGGTCATGCCTGCACCTCCTTGCTGCCGCTGCGGAATTTGAGCTGATAGTTGATGAAGAACTCGCTGCCCAGAATGAAGAACAGGATGATGCCCGTGAGCATGCTGGAGACGTAGTCGTTCAGGTTGTACTGGGAAGCGATCTCGATGGCGCCCTTATCCAGGAAGATCAGCAGAGCGGAGAAGAGGATCATCACAAAGGAATTGAACTTGGCCAGCCATGCTACGATGATGGCGGTAAAGCCCCGGCCGCCGGCGGTGCTGATGGAGATGGTATGGCTGGCGCCGGAAACCGCCAGGAAGCCGGCGATGCCGCAGACTGCGCCGGATACCAGCATGGTGCGCATGATGACCCGGGGCACGCTCATGGCGGCATAGCGGGCGGTATTTTCGCTTTCGCCCACCACGGCGATCTCATAGCCCTGCTTGCTGTAGTTCAGGTAGATGAACATCAGCACCGCCAGGGCCAGCACGATGACCACGTTGAGGGTATACATCTGGCCGAAGATCTCCGGGAACCAGCCCGCCTTGGTTTGCGGATTGATGACCCCCACGGAGTTGGAGCCTGGGGGATTTTCCCAAAGGGCCACGAAATAGCTGGTGATCTGGATGGCGATGTAGTTCATCATCAGGGTGAACAGGGTCTCGTTGGTGTTCCACTTGGCCTTGAACCAGGCGGGGATAAAGCCCCACAGGCCGCCGGCCAGTGCGCTGAGGATGAACATGAGGGGCAGCAGCAGCCCCGCGGGCAGGTCGCCGCCCAGATAGATCATGCAGGCAGCAGAGGCGATGCCTCCCATGAGGATCTGGCCCTCTGCGCCGATGTTCCAGAAGCGCATCTTAAAGGCCGGGGCCAGGCCGATGCCGATACACAGCAGCATCATAGTATCCCGTATGGTGACCCACATCCGCCTGTTGGTGCCGAAGGCGCCCTCAAACATGGCCCCGTATACCTTCAGGGGGTTCAGCTCTACGATGGAGTAGATGATAATGGCACACAGCACCAGGGCGCCTGCAAGGGCGATGCCCCGTATGCCCCAGGCCTTCCACCGGGGTAGGACTACGCCTCGCTTGGCGATGCGGACCCAGGGTTCTCTTCTTTCTTTATTCATGCCTAGGCCTCCTCTCCCAAATGGGTCATCAACAGGCCCACTTCTTCCTTTTTGGCGGTTCTGCCATCCACGATGCCGCTCACCTTGCCGGCGCACAGCACCAGGATCCGGTCGCACAGCTCCAATAGCACATCCAGATCCTCGCCCACATATACCACCGCCGCGCCCTTGGCCTTCTGCTCGTTGAGCAGGTGGTAAATGGTATAGGAGGTATTGATATCCAGGCCCCGCACCGCGTAGGCGGTCATCAGCAGGGAGGGCGAGCCCGCGATTTCCCGGCCCACCAGCATCTTCTGCACGTTGCCGCCAGATAGCCGCCTGAGGGGGATGTTCAAACCGGGGGTTACCACCTCCAGCTCCTCCACGATCTGCTGGGCCAATGCCCTGGGGGTCTTCCGGTCGGTAAACATGGATTTGCCGCTCTTATAGCTGCGCAGCATCACGTTATCCGGCAGGTTCATGCTGCCGATCAGGCCCATGCCGAACCGGTCCTCCGGCACGAAGGCCAGGCCCACCCCCAGCTTGTAGATCTCCAGGGGGTCCTTGCCGGTAAGCTCTGTGGGAGCCCCGTCCGGGGGGATCAGCTGGATGGAGCTGCCGGGCTGCAAAGTCTGCAAGCCGGCCACGGCTTCCAACAGCTCCCGCTGGCCGCTGCCGGTGATACCTGCAATGCCCAGGATCTCCCCGCCGTAGGCGGTAAAGGTGACCCCGTCCAGCCGCTTGATGCCGTCGGCGTCCACCACGGTCAGATCCTTGACCACCAGCCGCTCCTTCCGGTCTGCCGGCTCCGGCCGGTCGATGTTCAGGGACACGGAACGGCCCACCATCATGTCCGTAAGGGCTTGGGGATTGGTGTCCTTGGTGGCGATGTCCCCGATATATTGGCCCCGGCGCAGCACCGCCACCCGGTCGGAGATCTCCATGACCTCATGGAGCTTATGGGTGATGATGACGATGGACTTGCCGTCCGCCTTCATGTTCCGCATGACGGCGAATAGCTTATCGGTCTCCTGGGGGGTGAGCACCGCCGTGGGCTCATCCAGGATGAGGATATCCGCCCCCCGGTAGAGCACCTTGACGATCTCCAGGGTCTGCTTTTCCGAGACCGACATATCGTAGACCTTTTTGTCCGGCTCCACCACGAAGCCGTACCGGTCGCATATTTCTTTCACCTTGAGCCGCACGTTGCGAAGATCCACCACCCGGTGTTCGTTGAGGCCCAAAACGATATTTTCCGCAGCAGTAAGCACGTCCACCAGCTTAAAATGCTGATGGATCATGCCGATCCCAAGGTCAAAGGCGTCCTTGGGCGAACGAATGACGACCTTCCGCCCGTTCACATAGATCTGCCCGCTGTCGGGTAGATAAATGCCGGAGAGCATGTTCATCAAGGTGGTTTTGCCGCTGCCGTTTTCCCCCAGCAGGGAGAGGATCTCCCCCGGGTAGATGTCCAGATGGACCCGGTCGTTGGCCACCACTTTGCCGAAGGTCTTGGTGATATCCACCATTCGGATGGCTTGTAGGGTTTCCAAAGCTTTGTCCTTTCTATGCGCTTGGCCGGAACCGGCCTGGCGCTGGGTAAGATTGATGAAATGTATGATCGCAGGTTGGGGCCGGGGTTGTGAGAAAGGGTGAGCCAACCCCAGAAATGGTTAATTTTGAAAGGAGAGAAGCAGGCGAAGCCCGCTTCTCTCGCAAGTCGCAATTGGTTAGTTGAGCTCGGTAATGCCGTCGATCCGCAGGCCGAAGTAGGGAGCGCTGCGCAGCACGGACTCCTGGAATACGCCGTCCACGATGGCCTCGCCGGAATCCTTGACGAAGTCGCCGTCGGTATCCAGGGCGGGGGTGGAGGTAACGGTCTCGCCGCCCACGGTGAAGTTGGCGGTATCAAAGACCTGGATGGAGCCGTCCTTCAAGCCGGCCACCACTTCTTCCACCTTCTCGGCGGTGCCTTCGGCGCAGCTCTCGCCCAGGGCGGAGATCATAACCGCGTTGTCAGCATAGCCCAGGGCAAAGTCCGCGGGCATAGCCTCGCCGGTGAGCATCCGGTTGATGGTGGGGGTGTACAGGGCAGCCCAGTTGTTCTGGGAGCTGGTGAGGGCGGCGGTGGGAGCCACGGACAGCATGTCGATGTTGTAGCCCACGCTGTAGCAGACCTTGCCGGCATCCAGCTGGGCCTGTACGGCCTGGGGCGCGCCGGTGGAGTCTGCGTGCTGGCCGATGATGACGCAGCCCTTGGCGATCAAAGCGTTGGCAGCTTCGCCCTCGGCAACGGGATCATACCAGGAGTTGGTGTACTGGACATCCATGTGGGCATCGGGAACGATGCTCTTGATGCCAAGATAGAAGGCGGTGTAGCCGGAAACCACTTCGTCATAGGGATAGGCGCCTACATAGCCCACATAGGGATCGGTCACGGTGCCCGCATCCATGAGCTCCTTGAGCTTCATGCCCGCCACCACGCCGGAGACATAACGGCTCTGGAAGGTGTAGGGGAAGATGTTGGCGGTGTTGGGAGTGCTGGCAGCGGCCATATCGCCGGTGCAAGCAACGAAGGTCACATCGGGATACTCGGCGGCAGCCTGCATCATGTAGGTCTGATGGCCGTAGCTGTCGGAGAATACGATCTGGCAGCCCTGCTCCGCAAGGTCGACCGCGTTGTCATAGCAGGTCTCATCCTCGGGAATATTGTACTTGAAGATTACCTGGCTCTCGTCGATACCCAGCTCGGCAATGGCGGCCTGAACGCCCTCGATGTGGGCCAGGTCGTAACCAGAGTTCTCATCGTGCACCAGGATGACGCCGATCTTCAGATCCGCAGCGGCGATGGGCTCCCGTGCCGCGCGGCCATCGGTAGCCTCCTCAGCTGGGGCTTCCTCGGCGGGGGCTTCCTCAGCGGGGGCTTCCTCAGCGGGGGCTTCCTCAGCGGGGGTCTCCGCAGCAGGCTCTTCCGCGGGGGCCTCAGCAGGCGTGGAGCAAGCCACCATGCCCAGCGCCAGGATCAGTGCCAGCGCAATTGCAAGAAACTTCTTCATTTGCTATTCCTCCTTGTTTTTTATCGCTTTATTTTTACGCCTAATTTGTAAGATTTAGATATCGCCCAGCAAATATATGCCGAAACAATAATCCAACGCTCACATTTTTTAGGACGTAGCGACCAAAATAAATTGGCTGTTCTTCTAGCCTTTCCGGAAGAACAAGGGTAATGGTACCACACTTTTTCTTCTTTTGCAAGGCCGGTAGGTATCATATCATTTGTAAGTTAGTTACAGTATTCCGCTTTCTTCCAAGGCTTCCAGGGTGGGCTCGCACAGGGTGGGCCGGCCTGCGGCCCGCAGGGCGTTTTTCACATCCTTGAGCCCGCTGCCCGTGCTGATGGTGGTCACGGTCTCCCCGGGCTTTATGATGCCCGCCTCCACGGCGGCCTTGACGCCCGCCGTGGCGGTGACCCCCGCAGGCTCCCCGAAGACCCCTTCCGTCCTGCCCAGCAGGCCCATGGTCGCCAGGATGGCCTCGTCCGGCACCGCAATCCACGCGCCCCCCGAGGCGGACACCGCCCGCAGGGCCTTCTTGGGATTCCGGGGCACCCCCACGGCAATGGAATCCGCCAGGGTATTCTCCTCGGTGGGCGCCAGGTCCCTTCCCTCCCGGGCCGCGTCCACAAAGGGGCAGCAGCCGGTGGACTGCACCCCCAGGATCTTGGGGATCCGGTCGATGAAGCCCAGCTCGTACAGGTCGTGGAAGCCGTTATACACCCCGCCGATGGTGCAGCCGTCCCCCACGGAACAGGCCACCCAGTCGGTGGGCTGCCAATTGAGCTGCTCGGCGATCTCCAGCGCCACGGTCTTTTTCCCCTCGGTGAGGATGGGGTTGATGCCCGCGTTCCGGTTATACCAGCCGTATTTTTCAATGGCGGCCTTGGACAGGTCGAAGGTAGCCTTATAGTCCCCCTGGACGGATACCACCTTGGCCCCAAAGATCATCAGCTGGGCCACCTTGCCCTCCGGCGCCCGGCTGGGCACGAAGATCACCGTCTTAACCCCCATCCGGGCTGCATTGCCCGCGCAGGAGGAGGCCGCGTTGCCCGTGGAGGAGCAGGCGATGGTATCATAGCCCAGCTCCACCGCCTTGGCCACCGCCACCCCGCTGGCCCGGTCCTTCAGGGACGCGGTGGGGTTAAGGCCATCGTCCTTGATATACAGCGCCTTGAGCCCCAGCTCCGGGCCCAGCCGCCGGGAGGGATACAAGGGCGTCCAGCCCACCCGCAAAAATGGCGAAAAATCCCGATCCTTCAGCGGCATCAGGGCCTTGTACCGCCACATACTATTGTCCCGGCAAGCGGCTAAGCCCTCCCGGGACAGCAGGTTCTTTTTGATGTAGGCATAATCAAAAACGATATCCAGTATGCCCTTTTCCCCGCAATGGGGGCAGGTCATCCGCTCGGTATAGGGAAGCTCCGCACCGCATAGGGTGCAACGATACCCAAGAATATGCTGCATGATTTACCTCGTAACAATAAACTCTTAAAAATAATTAGCGAAAGACAAAAACTTTTTGTTTGTGATATATCCATCATACTATATTGCAAGGCGTTTGTACAGATACCTATGCAAGAAATTCTTTTATGAGCGGTTTTTTTTGCGGCTTTCCCGCCCGGATCCCGGCCCGGAATGCCGGTTCCCGTTGTGGTGCGGGCCAAAACATGTTAAAATGAAACCAATCCCCACATCGTACGGAGGACAACATTTATGAAGCAATATTTCAGGCGGGGTTTATTCGACCGCTATGACGGCTGGCGGGTGCGGAACGTGGACGCGGTATATAACGTGATCCCCTTCATCATGCGTACCCGCATGGATTCCCAGAACCTCTTTGAGGAAAATATGCCCCTGGAGCCGGTGGAAGCCTTCATCCGTGCCCACCGGGAGGATATGCCGGACCTGACCTTCATGCATGTGCTCATGGCGGCCATGGTGCGCATGATCGCGGAAAAGCCCTACCTGAACCGGTTCGTGGTATGGAACAAGATCTATGCCCGCAATTCCATCAACATCTCCCTGATGATCAAGCGCAAGGGCTCCAATGTGGAAACCATGATCAAGCCCGAGTTCCAGCCCGAGGATACCCTTAAGGACGTGGTGGACCGGGTCAGCGCCCTGGTGAACGTGAACATCCTGGAGGACGCCAAAAACGGCATGGACGCCATCGCCCGGTTCTTCGGCTACATTCCCGCCTGGATCATGCGCTTCACCATCTGGGTGATCTTCCGCCTGGACAGCATCGGCTGGCTGCCCAAGGCCATCCACAAGGCCAGCCCCTTCCATTGCAGCGCCTTCCTCACCAACGTGGGCTCCCTGGGCATCGGCCCCATCTACCACCACCTATATGAGTTCGGCACCTGCTCCATGTTCCTGGCCATGGGCAACAAGCACAAGGTCCGCATGAGCACCAAGGAAGGGGAGCATATCGAGCGCCGCTTCATCGGCCTCAAGTTCGTTACCGACGAGCGCATTTGCGACGGCCAGTACTATGCCAACGCCATGAAGCTCCTGCGCCGGCTGCTGAATAACCCGGAGCTGCTCATGGAGCCCCCCGCCCGCATCGCCATCGACGACGGGGTGCCAAAGGGCAAGCGCATCCCGGAAAACTGTCCCCCGGAGGCCTAAGGCCCCCTTGCGGCTCGCAAAAGCCCCCGCCAATTGCCGGGTGTGCGCAAGACAGTATTGCGCCGAGATTGACGAAGCGGCACGAAACCGCATGGAGCTGATCGTGCCGGAGTTGGCGAAGCGAAACAGTGTGCCCGAGCAACTGAAAGCCGACAACCAACTTGAATGGGTACGGCAGATGAACGCTTGCAAGGCACAGGCAGAAGCGATTGTAAAGTTTGAGCTGAGTTATGATTGATACCGAGAACGCCCGGACGGAAAATGTTCGGGCGTTTCTTGTGCAAATGGTAGAAAAATTCACATTCTTATGCTATACTTTAATATGAGAAAGTGTATAATGCCCATCAAACCATCACAGAGTGTTCACAAAGGCATGCTACAATTTTTCATATAGATAGAAGGGTGGTATTGCTATGAAAAAGTTGATAGCATTAGTTTTAGCTATGGTCTGTGTTCTGGGTTTAGTTGGTTGTAACACTGCAACTCAGGATGCGAAAACGAATGAAAGTTGGGTATTTCAAGCAATTCTTGTGGATATCTATGATGGTTTTTATTTGGTCGAACCATTAGAAGGTAGCTATGAACAGACTGTTGCTAAACAGGTTGAAGTCCCTATAAAAAAACTTGACCCTTCCTTAGAGCCAGAAGTTGGAGATACTATTGAAATTACACATAGCGGTGTCATTATGGAAGTAAATCCGTCAAGATTGAGAGAAGTGTATAGTATCAAAGTTGTTGAGGAAGCAGAATAAGGGTAATGAATCCCAATTGTCTGTCTGCCAAAAACCCTTTAGGAACTAAAGGGCGCACTTCTATACTCTCTATCGAGAGTAGTGCGTCCTGCGGAGCTTCATTCTCCGTCAGCAGAAGAAAACTGCTTGACCGAGAATGTTGCGTCACTTCGTTCCGTCAAGGTGGCTACACCCCCTTGCGCCGCTAATGCAGCTATCCCCTGTGGACTTGCCGTCCGCAAACGGTTTTGACAAACCGTTCGCCGCCAGCAAACTTGAAGATTAGACATAAACAAATCCTCCGCATGGTCTAAGCCATACGGAGGATTAACTGTTTTACGGATACCCGCCTATCGGACGGGGGCTTTTGCGAGCGGCTTTTCGCCTGCGCCGGGGTATGCCGCCGCTGCCCGCAGGGCAGCGGCTTGGCCCCGGGGGGGGGGCGGAGCCGGGGCCGCAGCCCTTCCCGCCATCGTTTCGCCTGCCAGGCCCCATAGGGCGCGGGGCCTGGCTTTCCGCTGCCTTTTGGCGTTGGTGGAACCTCCAACCGCCCGGGGGGGGCGGTTGGCGTTCTGCCGGCGCCCTACACGGACGCATTCTTTGCGTGGTTCGAGCCGATAATGCAGCATAGTATTCGGCTATGCGATCTCCAAAGCCAGCTCCATCATCTGGGTAAAGGTGGTCTGCCGCTCCTGGGCGGTGCATTCCTCCCCGGTGACCAGGCTGTCCGAAATGGTGCAGATGGCCAGGGCGTTCTTGCCGGCCCGGGCGGCGTTCATATACAGGGCCGCAGCCTCCATCTCCACGGCCAGCACCCCCAGCTTTTGCCATTCCAGGGTGCTCTGGCTGTCGTCGTAAAACAGGTCGTTGGAGAGCAGGTTCCCCACATACACCTGCAAGCCCATGGCGTCGGCGGCATCCACGGCCTTTTTCAACAGGGGCCAGCTGGCGATGGGGGCGAAGGTGCCCAGCAGGCCGTATTGGTCCGCAAAGGTGGAATTGTAGCAGGCGCCCTGGCCCAGGACGATGCTCCGCAGCTTCAGCTGGGGGCTGATGGCGCCGGCGGAGCCGATGCGGATGATGTTTTCCACCCCGAAGGTGTTGAACAGCTCGTAGCTGTAGATGCCCATGCTGGGCATTCCCATACCGCTGGCCATGACGGATACGGGCTTGCCCTTATACAGGCCCGTATGGCCCTGGACGCCCCGGACGTTGTTGACGAGCCGGGGGTTTTCCAGATAGGTCTCCGCGATGAACTTGGCCCTGAGGGGATCCCCGGGCATGAGGACGGTCCTGGCAAAATCCGCAGGGTCTGCCTGGATATGGGGGGTTTTGATGATGGACATGGGGCTTATTCCTCCTTTTCCTCGTCGTCTGTATCCATGATTTCCACAGCGTCCTCGGGCAGGTACAGGGGTACCTGGGCCGCAGGCATGGCTGTTACGTCCTTCAGTCGGGATTGGATCCGCCGGGTGCGCACGCCGATGAGGGTATCCAATTCGTTGTTGGCCCGGGTCAATTGCTTTTGGGCCCGGGTGAGCACCTCGTGGAACCGGTCGAATTCCGTCTTGACCGCCCCCAGCACCTTCCACACCTCGCCGCTGCGCTTTTGGATGGCCACGGTGCGGAAGCCCATTTGCAGGCTGTTGAGCAGGGCCGCCATGGTGGAAGGCCCGGCCAGGTTCACCTGGCATTCCCGCTGGAGCCGCTCCACCAGCCCCAGGCGCACCGCCTCCGCGTACAGGCCCTCGGTGGGCAGGAACATGATGGCGAACTCGGTGGTATAGGGGGGATTGATGTATTTATCCCGGATGTCCCGGGCAAAGCCCCGGATCCGGGCCACCAGGCTATCCTGGGCCCCCTTGATCCGGGCCGGGTCCCCGGCCTCATAGGCGTCCACCAGCTCCCCATAGGCGTCGGTGGGAAACTTGGAATCGATGGGCAGCAGCACCCGGCTGTCGTCCTGGGCGGGCAGGCGGATGGCGAATTCCACCCGTTCCCGGCCGTGGGGGCTGACGGTGGTGTTCTTTTCGTATTGCTCCGGGGCCAGGATCTCCGAAAGGATGGCTTCCAGCTGGATCTCCCCCAGGGTGCCCCGGGTCTTTACGTTGGAGAGCACCTTCTTCAGGTCCCCTACCCCTACCGCCAGGGTCTGCATTTCCCCCAGGCCCTTATATACCTGCTCCAGCCGCTCGTTGACCAGCTTGAAGGATTGGGTCATCCGCTCGTCCAGGGTCTTTTGCAGCTTTTCATCCACCACCTGCTGCATCTGCTCCAGGCGCTTGTTGTTGTCTGCCTGGAGGGCCCCCAGCCGCTGCTCCATGGTGGCCCGGATGTTTTCCAGCTTTTGCTCGCTTTCCAGCGCACTGGTCTTGAGCCGGTTCTCCACCTGGGCGCTCAGGGTCAAAAGCCCCCGCTGGATCTCCCCCAGCTTTTCCCCCTGGGCCTTGGCCTGGGCGCTCTGGCTCTCCGCCAATAGGGCCCCCATGGAGCGGATGCTACGCTGTAGCCCCTCGTTAAGCTCCTCCCGCAGGGCCCGCTGGCTGTCCGCAAGATCCCGCCGCAGGCTGGAAAGGTTCTCCCGCCGCTCCCCCATCTCCGCCCCCATACGGGACAGCCGGGCCAGGGTCAATGCCAACAGGCCCACGCAAACGCCCAGCAGCGCCAGGGCGATGATCAGCAACCATTCCATGGTCTTTTCCTCCCAAGCAAGGCTTTATCCGATTGTAAAGCCCGATATCTTACAATTGTCCCAGCCATTGCACATAATCTTCCGTGTCAAAATCCGGATATTCCACCCGCCACAGCATCAGTCCGTGGGCAGGGGCGGTGGGGCCGCCATCCTCCCGGCAGCCGGACGCAAGGGCCTCCTCCATGGCAGCCAGGGGCCGCCTGCCCCCGCCGATCTCCAGCATGGTGCCCACCAGGATGCGCACCATATTATAAAGGAAGCCGCTGCCCGCCACATGGTAGTACAATAGCCCGGGGCATTCCCCCTGGACCCACCGGGACTCGAACACGGTGCGCCAGGTGGTCTTGGGGGTAATGCCGGCGGCCTTGAAGGCCCCGAAGTCGTGGTTCCCCACCACCATGGCCGCCGCCTGCTCCAGCAAGGCGCGATCCAGGGGATGGTGGATATGCAGGGCGGTATCCCGCAGGAAGGGGTTCCCATGGGGGCTTTGCCAAAGGGCGTAGCGGTAATGCTTACGGGCCACCTGGAAGCGGGCGTGGAAATCCGCCGGGGCGTCCTGGCTGAAGGCCACCCGGATATCCCGGGGCAGGCCGCAGTTGAGGGCATAGGCGAACTTGGGGCCGGGGATGCGGCTCTGCGTATCGAAATGGGCCACCTGGGCCCGGGCGTGGACGCCGCTGTCCGTGCGGCCGGAGGCATGGAGCCGGATCGCCTCGCCGGTGATCTTATACAGCTCCTGCTCCAGCCGCTCCTGCACCGCCAGGCCGTTGGGCTGGGTCTGCCAGCCCGCGTAGGCTGTGCCGTCGTATTGGACGATCATGCGAATGCGGCGGGTCATGGGGCTGCCTCCGGGTCGATGGGTTTGAGGGCGCCGCCGTCCAGAGGCTGGATGAAGCACAGCTCCGCCTCCCCGTCCAGCAGGAACAGGGTTATCACGTCCCCGTTCCCCAGGGCGCACAGCAGCAGGGTCACCTCCCCCACCGCGTCAATGCGGCTGGGGAAACCCCCTTCCAGGCTGGCGGCTACCGCCTCCTCCAGCTCCACCCCGGTCAACACCTGGGCGATGGATTGCTCCGGGAAGCTGCCCATCAGATACAGCTGCTGGGATTCCACCTGATAGCCCCGGGCCTCCAGCAGCTCCACCAGGGGGCGGTTGGGGTCCTGTTCTTCCACCCGGCACCACCAAAATAGAGCCAGGCCCAAAATGGCCACGCTGACGGCCAGGAGCAAGATCCGGTGTTTGGGAGAAATATCCAAGGGGGCACCTCCTTTGCCTTACAGTGCCTGGGCCCAAAGGATCAGAGCCACCAGGGCCAACGTGGCCCCCAAAGCGACTCCGTCCCGCCGGGCAAAGCGCAGCACCGCCATCCGGGTGCGGCCCTCCCCGCCGTGATAGCACCGGCTCTCCATGGCCATGGCCAACTCGTCCGCCCGCCGGAAGGCGCTGATGAACAGGGGCACCAGGATGGGCACCATGGCCTTGGCCCGCTGGAATACATTGCCGGATTCCAGATCCGCGCCCCGGGACAGCTGGGCCTTCATGATTTTATCCGCCTCTTCCAACAGGGTGGGAATGAACCGCAGGGCAATGGTCATGATCATGGCCAGTTCGTGGGCGGGGAACCCCACCTTGGAAAGGGGGGCCATCAGCCGTTCCAGCCCGTCGGTAAGGGCGATGGGGGTGGTGGTGAGGGTGGTCAGGGAGGTACCCGCCACCAGCAGCACCAGCCGGATGGTGATAAAGCAGGCCTGCCGCACGCCGCCCCAGGTGATGGTGATCCGCCACCAGCTCCACAGGGGGGCGCCGGTATGGATCATGAGCACGTTGAGGATGAACATGAACACCAGCACCCATTTGAGGGGCTTGAGGGAGCGCCAAAGGTAGCTGAGAGGCACCCGGGCCAGATAGGTCACCCCGGCCACATAGGCGGCCACCCCGATGAACAGCCACATATCCTGCACCAGGAACACCATGACGATATACACCATCATCAGCGTCAGCTTGGTGCGGGGATCCAGGCGATGGATGGGGGAATTCCCCGGGAAATATTGGCCCAGGGTGATATCCTTAAACATGGCCCCTCCTTTCCAGCAAAAAGGCGGTCAACGCCTCCGCCGTATAAAGGTGGGGTACCTCCATGCCCCGCTTGCGCAGGGCGGCGGCCAGTTTGCAGGGGGCAGGCAGCTCCAGGCCCAGGGCCTGCAGGGTATCCTCCGCCTGGAAGATCTTGCCCGGGGCGTCCGCCTGAACCAGCCGGCCCTGGTGCAACACGGCGATCCGGTCCGCGCACTGGGCCACGTCTTCCATGGAGTGGGACACCATCACCACCCCGCAGCCGGTCTTTGCCCGCAGGCCGTCGATGGTATGCAGGATATCCCGCCGGCCCTGGGGGTCCAGCCCGGCCATGGGCTCGTCCAGGATCAAATACTTGGGCTCCATGGCGATGACCCCTGCCAAGGCCGCCCGCCGCCGTTCGCCCCCGCTGAGGCTGAAGGGGGATTTTTCCCCGAATTGTTTGGCGGGCAGGCCCACCAGCCCAAGGGCGGTTTCCACCCGGCGCTGGATCTCCTCCTCCACCAGCCCCATGTTCCGGGGGCCGTAGGCCACGTCCCGGGCCACCGTTTCCTCGAACAGCTGGTATTCGGGATATTGAAACACCAGCCCCACATGCCGCCGGGCCTGGATCCGCTGCTTCTTATCCCCCATATCCAGCCCTTCCACCAGCACCCGGCCGGCAGTGGGCTGCAATAACCCGCCCATCAGCTGGACCAGGGTGCTTTTCCCGCTGCCGGTATGGCCGATCAGGCCCAGGAATTCCCCGGCCTCCACCGTCAGGTCCACCTCCGCCACCGCCTTGTGGCTTAGGGCGCTGCCCTGCATATATTCATAGGTGAGCTTCTCTAGCTGTATTGCCATATCGCGTCCGCCAGTTCCTCTATCTCCAGGCAAAGGGGCAGCTCCATGCCGCCCTTTTGCAGCATTTCTCCCATGGCCACCACCGGGGGCAGGTCCAGCCGGCACGCCCTTAGCGCGTCCCCCTGGGCGAATACCGCCCTGGGCGGCCCGTCCAGTATCACCCGGCCTTCCCCCATCACGATCACCCGCTGGCACATGGCTGCCTCCGCCATATGCTGGGTGATCATCACCACGGTGATCCCCTGCGCATGTAGCTTTTGCACGATGGCCAGCACATCCCGCCGGCCCTGGGGGTCCAGCATGGCGGTGGCCTCGTCCAGCACCAACACCCTTGGCTCCATGGCCAGCATCCCCGCGATGGCGATCCGCTGCTTTTGCCCGCCGCTGAGCATATGGGGGGCGGTCCTGGCAAATTCTTCCATGCCCACCGCCTTGAGGGCCCTATCCACCCGCTGCCGGATCTGCGGCCCCGGCACCCCCAGGTTCTCCGGGCCAAAGGCCACGTCCTCCTCCACGATGGTGGTCACCAGCTGGTTGTCCGGATTCTGAAACACCATGCCCACCCGCTGCCGGATGGCCAGGGTGTTGTTGGGGTCCTTGGTATCCATCCCTTCCACCAGCACCCGGCCGCTTTCCGGCAGCAGCAGGGCGTTAAGATGCTTGGCCAGGGTGCTTTTCCCGCTGCCGTTATGCCCCACCACCGCCACCAGCTCCCCCTCGCCAATCCGAAGGGAAACATCCTCCAGCGCCGCGTGCTGGGGGTCATAGCGGTAGGTGACGTGGTCCAATACGATCATAGGGTCTCCTTCTTCCCCGCCAGTTACCGGCAGGGCATTGATGATTCATTATACCCCACCCCTGTTTTTATTACAACGCAATTGTGCTATAATGCCCTTAAGCCGCCTGGCCCGGCCAGGGGCAATTCTTTGATGGAGGTCCCTTCCCCATGCTCTGTCCCAATTGCGGCAAGGACAACCTGCCCGGCGCCGCCTTTTGCATCGATTGCGGCGCCCGGTTACAGCCCGCTCCCGCCTCCCAGCCCGCCCCTTGCCCGCCCCCGGACGAGGCGCACGCCCCGGTATTGGGCCTGGGCCAGTTCACCCTAATGGAGCTGGTGGCCCGCCTCCCGGTGGTAAACCTGATCCTCTACTGCATATGGGGCTTCGGCAGCGACGTGAACCCCAATAAGAAAAACTGGGCCCGCTCCCGGCTCATCTGGCTGGGCATCAGCCTGGGGCTTTCCATCCTGGCGATCATGCTGGGCGTTGGCATTTTCAGCGCCCTGGCGGCCGGCTTTTTGGAGGCCGCCTGATCTGCAACCCGGCTTTCCCCTCAGCTTGTCGAGAAACCTCCGGCAAATGGAAGATCGCTGCCCTTTTCGGCTTTCATCGGATTTGGCGGCACAAGGTGAATTGTCCCGAAGGGA
>UQOG01000023.1 GCA_900542615.1 uncultured Eubacteriales bacterium
CTCCCAAAGCAAGCGCGCTACCAACTGCGCTACACCCGGTTATGGAATTGTTTTATCTGTGGTCTTACATGTGGTCTTAGTCGTTTTTTGACCAACGACTTTGTGGAGATGGTTCCCGCTTCTGGTAGTGTCCCAGCGGGTTGTGGGGTTGGGCTTTTTCCCTCATGGATGGGCGGGATACGCTCCCAAATCACGCGTGCTGCCAACTACGCTACATTTGGTCATAGATATTTCTCCCGCCCGGGGGCGTTCTTCCCCACATACGTGCGGCAATATACTCTGCGATCCGCCGCGTTGGCACTCTGGCACCATCTTTTACTGGATCGGGGACAGCACGATGGGTTCATTTTATACCTCTCTATTTTACCTGTTTCTCCGCCAAAGTCAAGTCTATTCGCTTCCGGCCGGTATGTCGGAAAGGCCGTCCGGAGGCTATGGGGCCTCCGGACGGCTTGACCAGGTCTCTTCACTTGGAAACGCAGAGTCGATTGTTCTCCACGGTAAGCTTGGCGGTGTCACCGGCCTTGAGGGTGCCGTCCAGCATCTTCTCGGCCACGGCGTCTTCCACCTTGCTCTGGATGGCCCGGCGCAGGGGACGGGCCCCGTACTTGGGATCAAAGCCCTCCTTAGCCAGCTCTGCCACAGCCTCGTCGCTGGCATCCAGGTGGATGCCCATGGTCTCCATCCGGGCGGAGACGGTCTTCAGCATCCGCCGGGCCACTTCCCGGATGTCCTCCTCCGTCAGGGGGCGGAATACGATGATATCGTCGATCCGGTTCAGGAACTCCGGGCGGAAGGTCTGACGCAGCTCCGCCATCACCTGCTCCCGGGCGGTCTCGAACTTCTTTTCAGCGTCAGGATCGGAGTCCCGCTCCTCGGCGGAAAAGGTTTCCAGCATGGTGGTGAAGAACATATTGTAATCGATCTCGCACCAGCGGGCATATTCTTCGCCTTTTTGGGTGAGCTGCAAACGGATGCAGCGGGTGTCCTGCTTGTCCCGCACCCGCTTGACAAAACCGCCGCTTTCCAGCCTGCGCACGGAGATCCCGGCGGAGGCCTTGCCAACCCCCAGGGTGGCGGCCAGCTCATTTTGGGTGGGCCTGCCCAACTCCTTCAGGGCAAAGAGGACCTGGGGCTGCCCGGGATATAACCCATACTTTCCCAGAGTAAGCTGCATACAGATGTTATAGGTATGGTTAAGGCTATGAAGCGCCCGGCCGATGTCGCCGGTGGATTGTTCCTGGGCCTTTCGCCTGGCTTCCATGGCTTGTCCCTCCTTGTTGGATAATCCTTCCATACCTTAATGATAAACGCCGGGCAAGGGCGCGTCAACCCAAAATTGTTATGTCGCCATACGAATATTGTCGTTTTTTATCGGCCCCGGGCGGGGAAGCGCATTGCAAGGCGAATGGGATTGTGATATAATCCAATCGTATTTTTTAAATAGGCGGGAAAGGATGGCGAGGTTGGAGACAGGGCTGGCAGGCGAAATTTGGGCCGCCGCCACGGGTCTCGATTTGCAGGCTGTTTTGCCGGGAGGCAGCGTCCAGCGGGGCGCGCATTCCCCGGGGGCCTTCCTACACCGTTTCATTTTTATGTTTAGGGGGAGTAATTGCTTATGATGGAACCCACCATGATCCTGCGCCGCATGGAAGAGCAGTTGCGCAGCGATTATCAAATCGACCTGTGCGAAGCCAATACCATTCAGCTGCATAAGGCTTTGGCGGATGCGGTGATGTACGGCATGTCGGACGATTGGCGCAGATCCCGCCGCGCCCATGAAATGGTGCGCCGGGCATATTATTTCAGCGCGGAATATCTGATGGGCCGCATGGTGTTCAACAACTTATACTGCCTGGGCTTGCTGGACGAGATGCGCAAGCTCCTGCGAGCCCGGGGCGCGGATCTGTCCGTAATGGAGGATATCGAGGACGCGGCCCTGGGCAATGGCGGCTTGGGCCGCCTTGCCGCCTGTTTCCTGGATAGCGCGGCCACATTGGATCTTCCCATGGACGGCTACGGCATCCGGTACAAATTCGGCCTGTTTAAGCAGACCATTGAAAACGGTTTCCAAGTGGAAAAGGCGGACGACTGGCAGCGTTATGGGGACCCCTGGTCCCGCCGGCGGGATGATAAGACCATTGCCGTCACCTTTGCGGACCAGACCGTCCTTGCCGTGCCCTACGATATGCCCATCGTCGGGTATCATACCCGCAACGTGGGCACCCTCCGGCTTTGGCAGAGCGAACCGGTGGAGGAGTTTGACTTCGCCCTGTTCAACAACCAGGAATACGACCTGGCGGTCCGGGAAAAGAACAAGGTGGAGGATATCACCCGGGTGCTTTATCCCAATGATTCCACCTATGAGGGTAAACGGCTGCGGCTCAAGCAGCAGTATTTCCTCTCCAGCGCCAGCTTGCAGGATATCATCCGGCGCTATAAGCGGGTGCGGGGCAACGACCTGAGCGGGTTTGCCGCCCATTGCGCCATCCAGCTCAACGATACCCACCCCACCATCTCTATCCCGGAATTGACCCGGCTGTTGATGAAGGAGGGGATGGACTTTGACGCGGCCTTTGACATCACCCGCAAGACCTTCAATTACACCAACCACACCCTGATGAGCGAAGCCTTGGAGAAGTGGGGCTATGACCTGATGCGCTCCGTGGTGCCGGAGATCACCGAGCTGATCAGCCGGATCAACGATAAGATGAACGGGGAGCTGCGGGCCAAGGGGGCGGATGAAGCCCGGATCTCCCGTATGCAGATCGCTACCGATGGCCAGATCCATATGGCCCGGCTGGCGGTATACGGCAGCACCTATGTGAACGGGGTGGCCAAGATCCATAGCGAGCTGATCAAGCGGGAGCTGCTGCCGGATTGGTACGCCCTGTATCCGGAGAAATTCTGCAACAAGACCAACGGCATCACCCAGCGCCGCTGGCTAGGCTTGTGCAATCCGGAACTGACCGAGCTGATCGAGGACCGGCTGGGCAGCCGGGATTTCCTGCTGGATCTGGATCTGCTCCAGGGGCTTAAAAACCACATGGACGACGCCACCATCGCCCGGTTCAACGCCATCAAGCAGCAGAAAAAGGAACAGCTTTCCGCCATCATCCGGGAGCGGGAAGGGGTAAACATCCCTTCGAATTTCCTCTTCGATATCCAGGTGAAGCGGATGCACGAATATAAGCGGCAGCTGCTTAATGCCTTGAGCATTGTGGATATTTACTATTCCCTCAAGGATGGGAGCCTACAGAATTTTACGCCCACGGCATTTATCTTCGGGGCCAAGGCAGCCCCCGGCTATGCCCGGGCCAAGAGCATCATCAAGTATATCAACGAGATCGCCAAGCTGGTCAACAACGACCCTGCGGTACAGGATAAGCTGCGGGTGGTCTTTGTGCAGAATTACAATTGCTCCTACGCGGAGCATATCATCCCCGCGGCGGACGTATCCGAGCAGATCTCCCCGGCGGGCACCGAGGCCAGCGGCACGGGCAACATGAAGTTCATGCTCAACGGCACGGTGACCCTGGGCACCTATGACGGGGCCAATATCGAGATCGTAGCTGAGGCGGGGGAGGAGAACAACTATATCTTCGGCGCCCGGGTGGAGGATATCGAGGCCATTCGGGATACCTACAATCCCCGGGCCATCTACGACCGGGAATACCGGGTGCGCCGGGCGTTGGATACCCTGGTGAACGGCACGGTACAGGATGACAATACCGGCATGTTCCGGGAGCTGTACGATTCCATCCTCAACGGGGCCAGCTGGCACCGGGCGGATCATTATTATCACCTGCTGGACTTCCTGCCCTATGTGGAAGCCAAGCTCCGGGCCAACCGGGATTATCAGGACCGGATGGCTTTCGGCCGCAAGTGCCTGATGAACACCGCCAGCGCGGGCAAGTTCTCCAGCGACCGCACCATCCGGGAATATGCCGGCGAGCTATGGCATATCCTGCCGGTGAGCCGGCTGCGGTGAATTTCCCTTTGGGGCGTAGGCGGGGCGATGAAAGCCCTGCTTCGCCGTGCCGCCCGGTGGGCCAGAAGGCTGGGATGGGGTCCGGGCAGATGACCGGCGCTATCCCGGAGCAAAGGAACAAAGGAGAGCAGAGCGAATGCATCCGGCGCTATTGGGCTTGTTTGTACTGGAGGCGATCCTGTATGGGCTGATCGCCTATGTGCTTTTGCGAAAGCGTACCCCTTACCCGGATACCCGGATCGGCTATCATGTGGGGGAGGCCATGGCAAGCCAGGCGGCCTGGGAATATGCGAACCGGGCTGCAGGGGCGGTTTGCGGTGCCGTAGGGGTGGTTTTCCTGGCGGCGGGGCTGCTCCTGTGGCGGTTGAGAGTGGGACTGGGCCTCGCTATAGGAGCGTTGTTCCTGCTGTCCCTGCTGGGGGCGGCCGCCGGGGTGTTCTTACCCTTGGGGCTGCTGCGGCGAAAGGGGCTTTAGGCTGCGCCCAGCACCGTAGGCGGACATGCCGGAATTGCGGCATGCCCGCCTGCTTTTTGGTTGCGGTTCCCTAGGCGGGCCAGGCTGCGGGAAGCCCCTTTTTTTGCGGCGGGAAATAGGGTATAATGCTGCTATGAACCAGGTGATCCAAGAAAAGCTGAAATTATTGCCCGATGCGCCGGGGGTATACAGGATGTATGACGCCGCCGGCCAGGTGATCTATGTGGGAAAGGCGGTCAATCTGAAAAACCGGGTGCGCCAGTATTTTCAGAACGGCCCAAAGCCCCCAAAGGTGGCGGCTATGGTGGCCCACATCCAGGATTTCGAGTATATCCTTACCGCCAACGAGACCGAGGCCCTGACCCTGGAGAGCAACCTGATCAAATCCCTACAGCCCCGCTACAACGTGCTGCTGAAGGATGATAAGCATTTTCCCTATGTGCGGCTGGATATCCGCCAGGATTTCCCCCGCTTTGAGGTGGTCCGCAAGATCCAAAAGGACGGGGCCCGCTATTTTGGGCCGTATCTGTCCGCGCTGACCCTGCGGGACGCTTTGAATATGATCCGGGATTCCTTTCCCGTGCGGCATTGTAAAAAGGATATCCACAAGGCCATCGCCCGGGGGGAGCGGCCTTGCCTGATGTATCACCTTGGGAAATGCTGCGCCCCCTGCTCCGGCAAGGTGAGCCGGGCGGAATACCATGCCCTGCTGGATAGCGTATGCCGCTTTTTGGAGGGGCATACCCAGCCGATCATCGAAAAGCTCACCCAGGACATGGCCCGGGCATCGGAAGCCATGGAATTCGAGCGGGCGGCCCAGCTCCGGGACCAGATCCAGGCGGTGCGGGGCCTGGGGGAAAAGCAGCAGGCCATCTCCACCGCCGGGGCCATGCGGGACGTGTTCGCCCTGGCTCGGGACGATTTGGATGCGGTGGTATTCGCCCTGTTCGTGCGGGGCGGGAAGATCGTAGGCACCGAGCGGCTGCGCATGGCCTGCGGCCAGGAGAGCGGGCCGGAGGTCATGGGGGAGTTCCTCAAGCAGTATTACGCCGAGGGCGTGCCCATTCCTCCGGAGATCGTGGTGCACGAGCTGCCCGAGGACGCGGCGGCCATAGAGGCGTGGCTTACGGAAAAGCGGGGCCATAAGGCGGCGTTGATTTGTCCCCAGCGGGGGGAAAAGCGCAAGCAGGCGGATATGGCCTATCAAAACGGCATGGACGCCATAGAGAAGGCACGGGAATTGGAGCACCGGGCCTGGGAAAAGGGGGAGGGCGCCCTGGCGGCCCTGTGCGGGGCCATTGGGCTGGAGGTGCTGCCCGCGCGGATGGAGTGCTATGATAATTCCCACATTCAGGGCCGGGATACGGTATCCGGCATGGTGGTGTTCCGCAACGGCCAGCCTGCGCCAAAGGAATACCGCCGCTTCCGCATCAAGGAGGAGGCGGGGGGCAACGACCTGGTGGCCATGGAGGAGGTATTGACCCGCCGGTTCCAGCGGGCTCAGGATGGAGACGAAAAGTTTGGGGAGCTGCCGGACCTGGTGGTGGTGGACGGCGGCGCGGAGCAGCTGAAGGTGGCCCTGGCGGTGCTGGAGCGGTTTGGCCTGGATATTCCGGCCATCGGCCTGGCGGAGCGCAGCGAGACCATCCTGCTGCCGGGGAACCCGGAACCGTTGGTATTATCCAGGCGGGACCCGGCCCTGCATCTGTTGCAGCGGATCCGGGACGAGGCCCACCGGTTTGCCATCACCTATCACCGGAGCCTAAGGGGGAAGAATGCCTTGATGAGCCAGCTGGATCAGATCCAAGGCATCGGCCCGAAGCGGAAGCGGGCGCTGTTCAACCACTTCCTGACCCTGGAAGCCATTAAGCAGGCGGATGTAGAAACCCTGCGCCAGGCGCCGGGGATGAACCTGCCGGCGGCAGAACAGGTATACCGGCATTTCCATATGGAAAATTCTGCGGATGCGTGATATATTGAATGCAGAAAGTTGTAAATTTTTGTGAAAGGAACCCGAAACCCTGTATGTATAAGCTGTTGGTCCTGGATATCGACGACACGTTGGCCCCATCCGGCGCCCGGGAGGTGCCGGCCCGCAATCTGGCCGCTATCGAAAGGGCCAGAGAGGCTGGGATATATGTGACCGTATCCACGGGCAGAGGCTATTTTGCCTCCTCCTATATTTGGAAGCAGCTCAGGATCCAGGGACCGGTGATCATCTATGGCGGGGCCACCATCATGGACACCCGGACCGACCAGCCCATCCATACCACCGCCATCCCCCCGGAATTGGTGCGGGAGCTGCTGGAGCGCGCCAGGGAGCTGGGGATCCACGCCCATATTTACCAGGGCGACTGGGTGATCTGGGAAAAGCCCTCCTTGTTCGGCGAAAAATATTGCGAACGGCTGGGCCTGCCCCATCGGGCGGACCCGCAGATCCGTAGCCGGGTATGGACGGACGTGCCCAAGGTGCTGTTTATCGCCGAGGACAGCCAGGCCCAGGCGTTAATCCCCAAGTTCCAGGCCCAATACGACGGCCTGCTCAAGGTATCCGGCTCCAGCAAGGGGTTTATCGAATTCAACCACCCCAGCGCCCACAAGGGCAGCGCCACCGCCCTGCTGGCGGCCCATCTGGGCGTGGCCCAGGAGGAGACGGCGGCGGTGGGGGACAATTCCCTGGATACGGAGATGATCCAGTGGGCGGGATTGGGCTGCGCGGTCGGGAACGCGCTGCCGGAGCTCAAGGCCATAGCGGATCTCGTGTTGCCGCCCTGCGAGGATATGGCCATTGCATACCTCATCGACCAGGTGCTGCTGAAAGGATGAAATTATGACCACTGTAAACATTCGCATCGAGGAACTGGCTCAGCAGCTGGATCTGGAGATCCTGGAGCGGGGCAAGGGTATCATCTGCTTCCGTTCATCGGAGATCAGCCGGCCGGGCCTGCAATTCGCCGGGTTTTACGATCACTTTGACCCCCACCGGGTGCAGCTGATCGGCAACGCGGAGATGAATTACCTCTATAGCCTGCCCCAGGACGAGCTTAAGGAGCGTATGGGCCGGTTTATGGGGCTGGAGATTCCCTGCGTGGTATGCGCCAGGGACAATATGCCCCCCGAGGCCCTGCTCCACAGCGCCCGGGAGCATCAGATCCCCGTGTTCCGGGCGGCCTGCAATACGGACCAGGCAGGCCATGCTATCAGCAATTACGTGGCCCGGCAGCTATCCCGGCATATCCTCACCCACGGGGTGCTGATGGATATTTTCGGCGTGGGCGTGCTGCTGCGGGGCGAAAGCGGCATGGGCAAAAGCGAGGTGGCCCTGGAGATGATCCGGGCCGGCCAGCGGCTGGTGGCGGACGATGTGGTGGAGGTGAGCCGCATCGGGGACAAGCTGGTAGGCCGGGCGCCGGAGCAAACCCGCTATTTCATGGAGGTGCGGGGCATCGGCATCGTGGATGTGCGATATTTGTATGGCGTAGGCGCGGTGCTGCCGGAAAAGACCATTGAATTGGTGGTGGATCTTGAATATTATAATGAAAAGCAGGAATATATCCGCATTGGCGCAGAGGAGATGCGCACCGTGGAGATCCTCGGGGTGCCGCTGCCCAATTCGGTGATCCCGGTTAGCCCGGGGCGGAATTTGGCCATTGTCATCGAGGTGGTGGCCAGGAATTTCCGGCTGAAGCGGCTGGGCTACGACCCCGGCGAGCAATTCGACGCCGGGTTGCTGCGGGGCGAATGAGATCGATATGACGGGACGTTTTTCCCAAACAGAGGGAACCAGGAAAGGATAAAAGGAGCAAAGCGTATGTATCGGATCGGGGTGGACATTGGGGGAACCAATATCGCATTGGGACTATTGGATGAGCAATGGGAGCTGCTGGCGCAAAAAAGCATCCCCTTCCAGCGGGGCGGGGAGGTGGTGGCAGCCATCATCGCCCAACAGATCCGGGCCATGCTGGGGGAAGCGGGCGTTGGGGAGGATGCGCTGGAGTGCATTGGCATCGCGGTGCCGGGGAGCATCACCCCGGACGGCCAGCTGGTGCTGGACGCCTATAACCTGGGATTCCATAACGAGCCCCTGAAGGAACGGATCCAGGCCCATTTTCCCGGCATACCGGTGGCCCTGGGCAACGACGCGGACGCCGCCGTGCTGGCGGAGCTCCACAAGGGCGCCCTGCAAGGGTGCAAAACCGCGGCCCTTTACACCCTGGGCACAGGGATTGGCGGCGGCTTCATCCTGAACGGCAAAATGTTCCGCGGCGGCCGGGGCAACGGCATCGAGCCCGGCCACGGGGTGCTGGTGGACGGCGGGGAGGCCTGCACCTGCGGGGTAAAGGGGTGCATCGAAGCCTATTGCTCCGCCACGGCGCTGATCCGGGAGGCCCGCAAGGCCATGGCCATCCGGCCGGACAGCCTGCTCTATGAAAGGACCCAGGGCGACCCTGCTGCCATGACCGCCAAGGTGGCCATCGACTGCGCCAAGGCGGGAGACCCCACCGCCCTGGCGGTGTTCCGGGCCTATGTGGGGCATTTGGGCTCTGCCATTGCCTCCATTATGAACCTGCTGGATATGGAAGTCGTTGCCATTGGCGGCGGGGTGAGCGGGGCTGGGGAGTTCCTGTTTGAGCCCTTGCGGCGGGATGTGGATACCAAGTGCTTCTTCCAGAACCATGGTGACGTGGTGCCCGCCCAAATGGGCAATGCCGCCGGCATGGTGGGGGCGGCCATGTTCTACCAGAACCAGCAATAACCGCATGAAACTTCAGGTTGGAACAGAACGCCCCGGCCATTTCCAGCCGGGGTATCCGGAGCAGTGGGACATCGTATCCCATTTGGAATGCGCGGCGGGCATCCCCCAGGCCCTGTTCGCCATCACCACCCGCAAAGAAAATGGCCAGCCCAACGTATGCTTTCACAGCTGGAGCTGCTTCCACGGGGACAAGACCGCCTTTTTTGCGGTGCTGGGCGGGCTGTTCCAGCATACCCACACCTATGCCAACATCCTGCGGGAGGGGATATTCTGCCTGAATTTCCTGCCCCTTTCCGCCTACGAGGGCCTGTGTAAAACCATTCTGTACAACCAGGAAGACCTGGATGAGATCCAGGCGGGGGGCTTTACCCTGGAGCCTGCCGCTACCATGGACGCGCCCTGCATCCGGGAGAGCTTTTTGCAGCTGGAATGCACCCTGGAGGAAGCCAAGGACCTGAGCGGGGCCGGGATCACCGCCATGGTGACCGGCCGGGTGCAGCAGGTCCGCCTGGAGGAGGCGTACGCCCGGGAGCTGGACCGGCGGTATGGCCCGGCGGGGTTCATGCTGCTGGCTTCGGCGCCCCAAAACCTGCAAACGGGCCAGGCGTCCCCTTCCAGGATCCTGACCCTGAATGTCGCCCGGTACGATTAGCCGTCCAGGCGTTCCTGCGCCAGCTGGATGCCGATGTCCACGTTCACCAGCCGGCCGGAGACCTCCGGGCCCCGGCCCCGGAACATGCCCAGTTTATAAAAGCCGATGGATACCGTAAGGTCTGCTTGGACCGCCAGCTCCGCCTGGCCGGTATCCCCGTTGAGCCCGCTGCTGATATCCGCGCTGACCACGTAAGCCCCGCTGCGGTTGATGGCCATAATGGCCTCCCGCAGGGGGCTTCTTACGTTCCCCTGGAAGCCGGTGCCCAGGAGGGCGTCCACCAGAATGGCATAGGCGGAAAGGTCGACATCCTCCCGCCAGGGCTGGATGGGCACCCCCAGGGACAGGGCCTTGTCCTGGTAATGGCGGCCGTCGGGGGAGAGCTTATCCGATAGGGCGTAGACGCGGGTTTGGATGCCCGCCCCCGCCAGGAGGCAGGCCAGGGCATAGCCGTCCCCGCCGTTGTTGCCGCCCCCTGCCAGGATGGCCACAGGGGCGCGCCAGGCCACCGCGTCGAAGATGCCCTGGGCCGCCCGGCCCATCAGCTCCAGGCTGGGGACGCCCCCGGCGATGGTCATGGCGTCGCTGCGCCGCATGGTATCCACGCTGACCAGGGTTTCCATGCGGCCGTTTATCATGCGTTGTTCCTGCATCGGGATCGCCTGCCTTTCAAATAGACGGATTCGGTTGGACTGGCTAGAACAGGCCGGTCACCTGGCCGGTGGCGGTATCCACGTCCACCCGGCGGTAGGCGGGGTCGGAGCCGGTACCCGGCATCATGCTGATGGCGCCCGCCATGGGGCAAAGGAATTGGGCGCCGCCGTATTCCAGGATATCCCGGATGGGGAGCCGCCAGCCCTTGGGCACCCCCTTCCAGGTGGGTTCGTGGGACAGGCTCAGGTGGGTCTTTACCATCATGGTGGCGTATTGGGCGTATTTGGGGTCAGATTCAAAGCCCTGGGCCTTCTCCAGGGCCAGGGGCGCCCAATCCACCCCGTCCGCCCCATAGACTTCCCGGGCGATGGCTTCTACCCGGTCCCGAAGGGGCATGTCCAGGGGATAGAGATAGCGCAGGGAAGAAGGCTCTTCGCAGGCTTCCACCACCGCCTGGGCCAGCTCCAGGGCCCCTTGGCCGCCATATTGCCAATGCTCGGATAGGGCGCAGCGCACCCCATATTGGGCGCAAAGCCGACGCAGCAGCTGGATCTCCGCGGGGGTGTCCGTATGGAAGCGGTTGATGCAGACCACGGGGACGATGCCGCTTTTGCGGACGGTATTCACATGGTGAAACAGGTTTTCACAGCCCCGCTCCAGCAGCGCGAGATCCTCTCGGGTATAGGCTTCGGGCAGAGGCCGGCCGGGGACCACGGCGGGGCCGCCTCCGTGCATTTTCAGGGCCCGGATGGTGGCTACGATCACGGATACATTGGGCTGCAGGCCGGAGAGGCGGCATTTTACGTTCCAAAACTTTTCAAAGCCGATGTCCGCGGCAAAGCCGGATTCCGTCACATGGTAATCGAAGAGCTTCAGCCCCAGCCGGTCCCCGATGATGGAGGATTGGCCGATGGCGATGTTGGCAAAGGGGCCGGCGTGGACCAGGCAGGGCTGGTGCTCCACGGTATAGCAAAGGGTGGGGTTGATGCAGTTGCGCATCCAGGCGGTCATGGCGCCGGCCACCTCCAGATCCTCAGCGGTGACCGGGCGGCCTGCCCGGTCGTAGGCCAGCACCATGTTGCCGATCCGGGCGCGCATATCCTGTAGATCCCGGGAGACGGACAGGATGGCCATCAATTCGCTGCTCACCGTGATATCCGCCCGGGAATCCATCGCATAGCCGTTCATCTTGCCTTCCCCCAGGCCGATGCGGATCTTGCGGAGGCATTGGGCGCAGAAGTCCAGCACAAAGCCGATCTGCACCCGTTCCGGATCGATATCCAGCCGCTTGAGCCCCCGCTGGGCCAGGGCTGCGTCATCGTAATTGCGCTCATGCTGCATCCGGGCGTTCAGGGCTACCATGGCCAGGTTGTGGGCGTTGGAGATGTCGTTGATGTCCCCGGTAAGCCCCAGGGAAAAGGCGGTCATGGGGATCAGCAGGGCGTTGCCGCCGCCGGCGGCCGAGCCCTTAACGTTCATGGTGGGCCCGCCGGAGGGCTGCCGCAGGCAGCCGCCCACCCGCTTGCCCAGCTTGCCAAGGCCCTCGATCAGGCCCAAAGAGGTGGTGGATTTCCCTTCCCCCAGAGGGGTGGGGGTGATGGCGGTCACCTCGATATACTTTCCATCGGGCTTGCCTGAAAGCCGGGCCATGATCTTCATGAAATCCAGCTTTGGGGTGTTGCCATAGGGGATGATCTCCTGGGGCAATAACCCCAGGCGCTCCTGAAAATAGGAGACGGGGGGCAGATCCTTTTCCGCTGCCTGGGCGATCTGCCAATCCGGATATTGGGTTGGGTCCAGCATAACGTCCCTCCTTTTTCCCCCGCATGGGCGGGTCTCTCGCTTATCCTTTATCATACCAAGAACGCCTGGTTTTTTCACCAGAAACTTTCTTCTTTTCCGGCGCAAAAGGGCCGCGTTGCATTCCCCATAAACATATGGTAGCATGAAACTATGAAACAGATAGCATTTTTACAGGAGGACGCGACCCTGCGCGACCGCTATACCTGGTTGCTGGACCGCCTCGCCGGCTTTGACGGCTTGGCCATTGCCTTTTCCGGCGGGGTGGACTCTACGGTTTTGCTTTATTGCGCGCAGCAGGCCCTTGGGGAAAAGGCAGGGGCTTTTATGGCGCGCTCCCGCCTTTCCCCAAAGTGGGAGCAGGCGGAAGCCCGGGACTTTTGTAAGGCCCAGGGCGTTGGGCTGACCTGGGTGGATTTTGACCCCCTGGGGTCCCCGGCCTTTTGCGAAAACCCGCCGGACCGGTGCTACCGGTGCAAGACCCTGCTGCTGGGGGCCCTGCAGCAGGCGGCCTTGGCGGCGGGCTTTAGCCATATGGCGGAGGGCTCCAACCTGGACGACCTGGGGGACTACAGGCCGGGCCTGCAGGCGGTGGCGGAGCTGGGGGTATACAGCCCCCTGCGGGAGGCGGGGCTGACCAAGGCCCACATCCGGCAGCTGGCCCGGGAATTGGGGCTGCCGGTTTGGCAAAAGCCCTCCTTCGCCTGCCTGGCCAGCCGCATCCCCTATGGGGAGCCCATCGACGAAAAGAAGCTGGCCATGGTGGAGGAGGCGGAGGCGGTTTTATTCGCCCAGGGATTCCGGCAGGTACGGGTGCGCCTCCAGGGGCAGACCGCCCGGATCGAGGTGCTGCCCGGGGACATCGAGCGATTGGCCCATCCGGCCCTGCGGAGCCAGGTGACGGAGGCGCTGCATGGGCTAGGATTTTTATATGTTTCATTGGATCTGGACGGCTACGCCTCGGGCAATCTGAACAAGGCCCTTGGTTAGCCGCCGGGGGCGGACAAACCGATCCGCCTGCGCCACGCCGGTGGATACCCTGCGGCAACGCCGTTCCTCCGCCACCAATGCCTCCGTTTGCGAAACGCGAGGGAGAGAGGGGCGGCGACATGGGAAACCATCGGTCCGTTTCGGTTCCATTTGCCCCGCGCTGCCCTTGTAAGGGGGAGGCCCTGCCGGTGGCCGTGCGCCTTGCGCCGAACCAATGGAGGATGAAATGGACGCTGCGCCCTGAAAGCGGGCCTATTTGCGGCAGGCGGGCCAAGGGGAGGGCGGCATTGTAAAATTCCGCCCCGACGACGACCATATGGCCGCCCCCCAATGTTCCCTTTCGGGCGATGGTTTCCTGTGCCGCCCGAAGGCGCGGAGGTTTTTGCATCCGCTACGTTTCGCCTTCCTTGGCAGTGCGGCGGCTTAAGTTATCCCCCGGCGCAAAAGGGCGCCGATGAGAGCGACGCTTCCGGTTGCATGTTTATGGAATCGTTATACGATTCCCCCCTATTTTAATGAAACGTTGTCCGGTTTTTCCACCACAAGAACGGCAATCCCGGCAAGCAACGCCGGATATGTAGATGGGGTTTATACATGGATGCGATCAGGGAGGCGTACGAACATGAAAAGGAATATTTCGGTATTATGGATATACCCGACGGTTTTTTTGCTTGTCCTTTGCATAATCGCATGTCAGCGCGGCGCACCCGACACGCCAAACGTCCTTTCACCTGCCGTAATGGTGGATGACGTTATGTATGTTTTGCTAGGGGAGGAATTGGATACCGCTCCGCTTGAAAGTTCTTTTTCCGGTAAGATAACGTCAGTCGTTAAATTGACGGAGTTTCCAGCTCAAAACGGCGAAGCCAATTTTGATTGTTTGAATGCGCCCTATGTTATTTTGGATGAAGGCGTCGCTGTACGATTCAATGAGAAATGAATGCTGTTTGAAGAGTTTGATGATTAAGCGGCCAAATGCTTCGATTTCTGCCTGGATTGCTATAGGAAAAACTTATGCGTCAAAACGGGAAGCGATTTGCTTCCCGTTTAAGGCGGAGGAATAGCAAGGCGGTTTACCTGGTGCGATTCCTTGGGCTTCGTTAAGCATACATACGCATTACCGGGGGGTGTAATCTCTCCTATCGGCGGGCATGTATGGCGCCGAGGATAGATTATTCGTCTCTTGCTCATTTCGGAGGCCGTCGCGTTGATGCGCCGGGGAAAGCTTCCTTGCAATCAAACAGCAAAGCGGCGCCAACCTACTCCCAAGAACCGGCTGGCTTATAATTTCATACCCGCTCGCGGACAAATATGCCGTCAGCTCCGGCACATCCCACATGTGATAGACCTGAAAGCCCGATAATCCCATGATCCAGAGCTTGCACTTTGCTTTCCAACCTTTGCCCCATACAAAGGTTGGGGCAAAAAGCCAGCCCTCCGGCTTCAGCACCCGCCACGCTTCCGCTAGCGCCTTGTGTGGATGGGGCATCACATGGAGCGCGTTGGAAATTACCACCGCGTCAAAGCTCATGGACCCATAGGGCAGGTCCGTGGCATCCTGGACCGAAAAATGAAGCCGGGAAGTGGCGATTTCTTTTTTTGCCAGCCGGATCATCTCAGGGGAAATATCAGTCGCCTCCCAACCGCGGACATAAGGCGATAGCGGGATCGAAAGCTGGCCGGTCCCACAAGCAAGCTCCAGCACTTGCATGTCCCGCTTAAGAAAAGGCCGTATGGTTTTACATATTTGATAATAGGTTTTGGCTTCGCAGCGCATGAATTTGGCGTAGCGCTTTGCAAACCGATCCCCAAATAGTTGGTTGCAATCCATAAAAACACTCCTTTTTTCCAATAGTTAGAATTAACTAACCAATTATATCATACGCCTTCAATCAAAGAATTGCAAGGCGAGGAAAAAGAAAGTTGCTTGACGAGTTAGTTTATGCTAACTATAATGAGAAAGGAACATGTTATCCTGTGAGGTGCCTATGGAAAAAAACTTGATTGAAATGGATTCCGTAGAGGAAACGTTGCTGATTCCACTTTATGGGCGCTGGCTCTGTACAAAGCGATTTCCCGGGCTGTTTCAGGATGCTGGGACAGGGGAGCTGATGGAGCGGCTGGATTATGATTTCCCTTTGTTGGAAAAGCGGGCAAGCAGCCTGATGCAGTCCTTTGGCGCGCTGGAGGCGGCCATGCGTCAGAGCGACATGGCCTGGGAGATACGGGATTATTTGCGGCTCCATCCCAATGCCGCGGTGGTCAACTTGGGCTGCGGCTTAGACGACACCGGACGCATGTGCGACAATGGGCGGTGCCGGATCTGGAATTTGGATTTGCCGAATGTGATTGGGTTGCGCAATCGACTGCTGCCAGAGAGAGAACGAGAGCGGAACCTTGCCGTAAACCTGTTGGATTTTCGCTGGATGGAAGAAGTGGAAATGGATCCCCAAGCGGGCGTGATATTGTTTGCTGCTGGCGTTTTCTACTACTTCAAAGCGGAGGAGATCAAGCGCCTGCTCGTTGCCATGGCAGAACGCTTTCCGGGCGGACGGCTGGTTTTTGACGCCGCCGGCAAAATCGCCGTGGGGCTGATGCGCAAAACCTGGGTCAAGCAAGCGGGGATTCAGGATTTGGAGGTCTTTTTTACCATCAAAAATGCAAAGCGGGAACTGGAGGCCTGGTCGCCCCGCCTTTCGGTTTCCAGCCGGGGCTATATGCTGGGATATCAGGAACTGCGCGGCCCGGGCATTAAGCCCGTGCATCGGCTGCTGGCAAAGACGGCCGACGGGCCTTTGGGGCTACAGATTGTACGGGTAGAGTTTTTGCAGGATGGTTGATTTATCCCCCTGCCGGCAAAGGACGCCCAGGCGCTTTGTAAAGGCGTTGCCATTTGGTGAAACGGACGTTGCAGAAACATTCGGCTGCTGTTTTCCAGGCGCCGCACAAAGAGAGTTGCAAGCCGCCCGTCGCGGGATACGGACAAGCGCATGGCGCGCCCGGCAATGGGGGCGATGGGTTGTGGATGCGCCTTTTAGGAACGCTGGACGGCCCAGGGGAGGGGAGAAAGGATCTTGCGCGCGGCCGGGCGGCATCCTTTGCCCCGCAATCACTGAATCTACGGCTGGCCTGTGCGGAAAGCAAAACAACGGCTTGTCCCGCCCCGAAGGGCGGGAGCTTGGCTGCGGGCTCCCCCAGCGGGTAGCGGGGCGCGCCTTGCCGGAAGGACGGCTGCAATGGCCGCTCCCTCTGCGTTCGCCGGTGAAACCGCCGGCAGGGTGGAGGACGAAGATTATTTCAATAAGGAGGAAATTTCAATGAAACCAAACCAACTCCCCCAAGAGCGCATCCGTCTAGGCGCGCATGGAGAGGATTACGGAAGCTGGATGTCCAATCCGGTATTTTATATTGTGGGCGGAATGGCCGTTTTGGCTGCGCTTACGGCTGCGCTTTCCTTTTTGGTGTTCCGGCTTTTCGTTCTTGGCATTCTGTTTTCAGTCGCCGCTGCGGCGATGTTGGCGTTGTTGCTCTGGATCACCTGGATTCGGCGGCAGTATGCTTCTGACGGCGGCGGGATTATGGAGCGGGTGCATCGGAAGGTGCTCTCCCATCTGGACTTTGAAGGCAGAGGCACCCTGCTGGAGGTGGGCTGCGGTTCTGGGGCAATGACCATCCTGGCGGCGTTACTGTGGCCGGAGGCGCGGGTTGTGGGCGTGGATTATTGGGGCGCAGTATACAACTATAGCAAAGAATGCTGCGAAAAAAACGCCGCCAGCGAAGGGGTGGCGGACCGGTGCCGGTTTCAACGCGGCGACGCCAGAAGGTTGGACTTTTCGGACCAAAGCTTTGACGCGGTCGTCAGCAACTATGTTTACCACAATATCATGGGGGCAGATATGCAGGGGCTGCTGCTGGAAACCCTTCGGGTCCTGAAAAAAGGCGGCGTTTTCGCCCTGAACGATGATATGAAGCCCAAGGCGTACGGCGATATGGAGGCCTTTGCGCAAAAGTTGAGAGACATGGGCTATCAGGATGTCCGGCTCATCGATACGGCGCAGGAGGCGTTCGGGTCACATCAGCGGGCAGCCATGATGATGCTGGGGAATTCCCGGCTTCTTGTGGGAAGAAAATAAACTGGCGAAAGGGGTGGAGCGTTTATGCCGAAATTGGGCGTTGTGGAGGATACGTTATTTGTCCCTATGCAGGGCAGGATCTATGCCAGCGGCCATTGCCCGCAGATCCTATATGATGCAAAAGCCTTGTCCTTACAGGATAAGCTGCCCGCCGGATTACCGGACCGGGATAGGCAAAGCCAATATACGTTACTGGCGTCAGCCGTGCGTTCGACGAATATGGACCGGTTTATTGGAGCATTTTTGGAGCGCAGGCCGGAGGGGGCGATCGTTCAGCTGGGTTGCGGCCTGGAGACGGCGTATTATCGCGGCGATAATGGAAAAACCCGTTGGTATGCGATAGACCTGCCCCATGTGATAGAATACCGGCAAGCGTTGCTGCCGGAGCCGGAGCGGGAAACATATTTGGCCGGGGACGCCTTTTTGGAGGACTGGGTCAAGAAGGTTCGCGCAGACATGCCGGACGCGCCCCTTTTGGTCACCGCCGGCGGGCTGTTTTACTACTTTGAAGAAGAAAAGGTCCTCGGCCTCCTTCGGATGCTTGGAGGATTTGGGGAGATAGAGGTCGTGTTGGATGCGGTGAGTAAAACCGGTATGGCCATGATGCGCAGGAAGTATATGAAGCAGGTCGGCCACGTCGATGCGCAGATGTTTTTCTATGTGGACGCTGGGGAAAAACTGGCTGAACATATCGGAGGAAAAGCCAGGCTTCTTGCCGAGGAGCCCTATTATTGCCGCATCCCAAGAAAGGGTTTGCAGCTTTCCACAAGGTTCAACATGGCGGTTTCCGATCGGTTGCGCATGGTAAAAATGATTCATTTGAAATTATGAGAAGGGCGCGGCTATCCCGAATTGTGGCTGCGGGTTTACAGCCTGTAGCCCGGTAACCCCGATGCGGTTGCACAGCCCCGGCTTCCACGGCAAGGCGCCGCGCCAAAGTTTCACGGGATGCACAGGCAAACGAATCGCAGCTGCATAATACAGGGGCCGGATTGGAAGCGCGGCCCCAGGATAGACCCCTGTTCATGGCTGGGCGGCACAGGCGTGTAGCGGCACCTCCGCACGGTGAACGCAAAAGTTAATAAACGCACTTTCTCGCATCTGGGGCTACCGCATAGCTGGGAGCGCGGTACAGCGGGGACGTAAAGCGGACAGGGCGGGACGCTGGCTGCCTTAGGGGACGGAATTGCAGCGGCTGCGCGAAAAGCAGGGGACATTCAGCGAGCCATTCCCCTGGCGGGGGGCAATGCAGAAATGCCCCCTTTCTGTATCCAGATGAAAAAGAAAACCATGCTCCCAACGCAAAGGCTGCCTCCGAAGAAAAAGGCTAGAGGCAGGCGCCAATCCGACAATGCGCCAAATAGCAAATTGGTCCCGATGGCGATACAGCTGATCAACATGGAATGAATGCTAAGGGCTGTGGCGCGATTTTCCGTTTGGATTTGTTGATTCTGTATTTCCAATTGGAAGGGCTGAAATAGGGTATTGGACAACCGCAAGGTTAGAATGCCCATGACAGACGGAACCGCGCGTTTTGTCCATGCAAGCGCCAAGCAAGCTGCTGCGGCGAGCCCGCAAAACAGGAAAAGCGAACGCATCAGGCCCAAGCGGCTGGTTACCGCGCAGGAATACGTTCCCAATAGCCCCAGTACGGTGGCAACCATGTATACGAGGCCAATGGAAGTGCTGTCCATGCCGCAGCGTGCATACTGAAGCTGATTTAGAAAAACGGTAATGGTTTGGTGGGTCTCGGATAGGAGCGCCACTCCTACGAGGAACAGCAAAAGCGCCCGGTTGCGGAGGGTTGTTTTCAGGGTGACAGGGAAGGGCTCCGGCGGAGTTTTTTCCGGCTTTGGCTCTTTGACTTCCCGCAGGGAAAAGGAAAGCAGCGCGGCCAACCCATAGCTGATGACCGTAAGAAAGCCCGCCAGGGCATAATTGTCCTTTACAATTAACGAAAACGCACCGGTTGCCAGCAGAAGGCCCGCCATGCTCAGGCTGTTATAAATCCCAAAGATTTTTTGGCTGTCCTGCCCCCGGCAGGACAGATACAGGATGCTGGCATCCACCCCGGAAAAGCCGGCGAGGACAATGCTGAGCAAGACCCGCTCCAACAGAAAGCCGCAAAACCCGTCGGCTCGCCAAAAGACGATTTTGGAGATAAAATACAACCCGGAACAGATGATCATAGTCCTGCGGTAACCAATTCGATCGGCGACCACACCCCAGGGAATCTCCAGCAGGATGCACAGGGCCAGGGAAATGCTTTCAATCACCGTAATTTCTAATACGGAGACCCCATGGGCCTGGCGGTATAAGGTGGCGACGGGGCCATAAAACACCATGCCCTGCAGCAGGGCGATGGCATATAGGATAAATATATTTCTCTTCATAAGACGCCCTTTTCAACTTCAAGCATAATAATTAAAAGCCGTCCTTCCATTACGGCTGCTATTTTGCATACTATCCGGGAAAATGCTTGAAATTAAATCGGACGGAGCATATAATTCCTGCGCTTTCTTTTGGAAATTTTTGCTATTATATCATAAGGCATGTTAATTTTCAACCGCTAGCGCTGGCGTGCTAAAGCGTCCTTTCCTGCTTTTAGCCTTGCGTTTCATGGAGTGCATCCAACCGTTTTGCGCCGCCTTCCCGCTGCGGTTGACAGCCGTAAAACAACCCCGTTTCAAGCTGTTTGCAGCGGCTTCCAGGCAGGAAAGTGTAAACCCGCTTGGGCGGCTCCATTTGCCTGGGCAGCTGCCGGTGGGCAAGGCAACGCACGGTAGGCACAGATCTGGGAGAATCTAGGGGGGCCATAGAAAATTAAATCGACCCCGGGGAAAGCGGGTGGGGCTCGCGGTTTAACCGGGATACGTTCCTGCGCGCTATGTCGCTTGCAAAATGATTCCGCTCAAAATACGCGGCTGCTGCCCAATCCCTGGCGCCGGCTGCTTTTTCGCAAGCAAAAAGCGAATGGCGCATCCGGACGCAATTGGCAGCCAAGCCGCATTTAATATTTGATGCGTGTAGGGATTCTTCATTTCAGAAATGAAGAAAAGCCCGTAAACCAAGGGTTTACGGGCTTTTTGGGTCCGGTCACCAAAATAGATGCAGGGTACTTTTCCTAAATCTTTAAGGACTG
>UQOG01000024.1 GCA_900542615.1 uncultured Eubacteriales bacterium
TGGTCTCCGCGGCGGTCTCTCCGAGCAGCGACGCTATCTCCTGCACTATCCTCATCTGCTTATCCACGACGTTATCCGCTATTTCTATCGTCTGCCGGCTGATGCTTTCCTTCTTCTTTTTCTCGTTTTCCTCGTCCGTCACGTCTCTCATAATGCATATAAGAAGGTGATAATCCTGATCATAGATCACCGTCTGCTCTATATATTTCTTGTATTCCGCGAGATATACCCTCATATCGCGTACGCTTCTTCTGCTCTCAAGCACCTTCGCGAACACCGATGGATCAAGTATGCGAATGACCGGCTCTCCGAGAACGTCGGAAGCAGAGCGGATATTCATTATCTTTCTCGCCGCCGCGTTTATCTGCTGAACCTCAAGCTTGTCGTTGAGCACCATAAGCCCGTTCGGGGTGTTGTTTACGATATTGTCGGAAAAGCTCTCCGCCTTTTCCTTGAGGAACGGCAGGCACATTTCCACCACGGCCTTGCCCTGGCACACGGCGATGGCCTTGTCGCGGCAGGTGGGATAGCCGCAGCAGCCGCAGTTGAGCTCATCGGCGGGGCTGGACTTCCCGATCTTGGACAGCACCTCCCGTATGGAGGTTTCGCCGGGCACAAAGGATTTGCGTTTGAGGCTGGTATACTCGTGGAACAGGGCCTGGGGCTCGGGCTGGGGAATATCGAAATCCACCGGCCGGGTATAGCGGTCCACCGCCTGGTAGTCGCTGAGCAGCAGGCTATGGCGCTTATCCAGGATGGGGCCGGATACGCAGCTGCCCGCGCAGGCGGACATTTCTACAAAGGCGCCCCGGCCGCCGCCCTTTGCCACATCCTCCAGCACCCGCATACAGTTTTCGATGCCGTCCACGGCAAAGTAGGTATAATCCCGGTTTTTGCAATCCATGGAGCGGATGATGCCGCCGCAGGTGGGGAAGGAGCGGGCGCGGCCGGCCTGATCGTTGGAGGTTTCCCTTTCGATCTGGATGCCCGCTTCGTTCAGCCAGGCGGTCAGCTCCTCATAGGTGAGCACGCAGTCCACCAGGCCGGGCACATCGTCGGCCTCGGCCTTTTTGGAAATGCAGGGCCCGATGAATATGGTCTTGGCCTCCGGATGCCTGGTCTTGATGTCCGTGCAATGGGCCTGCATGGGGGTTTTAACCTTTGCCAGGTAGGACAGGGCTTCGGGGTAATATTTGCGGATCAAAAGGTTGACCGTGGGGCAGCAGGAGGTGATGATGGTATCCATATTCCCCGCCTCCGCCATGCGGTCGTATTCCCGCTTCACCTGGGTGGCGCCCAGGGCGGTCTCCTCCACGCCGGCAAAGCCCAGCTGCTTCAGGGCCCGCTCCATGGTGCCGATGGTGGCCCCCTCATAATTGGCAACAAAGCTGGGGGCTACGCTGGCATAAACCGGGGCGCTGCCCTGCAAAAGGGCCTTGGCAGCGGGCAGGTCGTCCCGCACCTGCTTGGCGTCCTGGGGGCATACCACGAAGCAATGTCCGCACAGGATGCAGTCCTCTTCCAGGATGTGGGCCTGGTCCCCGGAAAACTTGATGGACTTCACCGGGCAGTGGCGGATGCACTTATAACAATTTTTACAATTGGACTTTTTTAGTTTCAGATAATCTCCCATGACATGCGCTCCTTTACGGATAGGCTTCTAGTATGATTTTAATTGTAAAGCCCGGCCTTGTGCCTGTCAAGGCGGGTTTACAGGGGACTATAGGAAGCGTTTCTTTTTACACACCCAAAGCAACAACAGGGCCATGGCCGCGCATAATAGGCATATGGCCCCATAGCCGTATTTCCAATGGATGGCCAGCATATCCGGGAAATTCATCCCGTACCAGCCGGTGATCAGGGTCAGGGGCATGAAGATGGTGGTGACCACGGTAAGCAGCTGCATCACCCGGTTTTGCCGGATGTCGATGGCCGCCTGGTAGGTCTCCCAGATCTGGGCGGCATATTCCCTTAGATGCTCCGCCTGGTCCTCCAGCCGGGCCGCCCGGTTCCCAAAGCCCTGAAAGGCCAGGGCTTCCGCCTTGGTAAAATAGGCGTCCCCGGCCTGGGCGAGCCGTTCCCCCAGGTCCGACAGCCGGCCATATTGCAGCAGCAGCCGGCCGATCTGCTTGCGCAGGGGCATCATCCGCTCGCCCATGCCTTCCAGGTGCTCCCCCAGCACGTCCTCCTCTAGGGCTTCCAGGCTGGATTCCGCCTCCCGCAGCAGGGCCCCGTCCCCGTCGGCCAGGCCCTCCAGCAGGCGGCAGAACACCTGGGCCGGGCTGGCGGGATGCTTCCATATGGCGTGGTCGGTCATATCGGAAAGGATCTGGGATACCAGGCCGCTCGCATCCAGCAGTAGCAGCCCCTTGGGCCATAGCCCGAAGGAGATGCTGGGGCCGGCCTCGCCCTTTTCCCGCTGGGCCAGGGCCAGGCTGCCGGAAACGTGCCCCGCGCCAAAGGAGAGCCTGGGCGTCCAGGCGGCTTCGCCGGCGGGCAGGCTGCTCAGCTCCATGCCCCCGGGCAGGGGGTAAGGCGTTTGTTCCTCCCGGTCCAACACGATCACCTGGGCGATTTCCCCGTTTTCCACCGGGATAAGCCGGTCTGCGATCCGATATTGTAGCATCTTCTCTCGCTCCCTTCTTGCTGGGCAATGGCCCATACATACATAACTATATCATAGCGCGGGCAAAAGACAACCCCAGCCGGCCAATGGCCGCCGGCAAAAGGGGTTGCCCGGGGGAAGGGCGGCTCCAGCCTCCGATTGCCCGGCCCTGGAGGACGGCGCAGCCGATGGCCTGGCCCGGGGGAAGGGGAGACGGGCCTTTCGGGATTTTACATAGGTTTGATTAAGACGGTATTTCAACTTGACCAAGACCGGGTATTCTAAACTCGTAAAAAAGAAATGTGCAACATCAAGGAGGAAAACACAGAATGAAGAACATTCGCAAATTTGCAGCCATCCTGATGGCCGCCCTTATGCTGGTCATCGCCGGCGCTTGCGCCGCCCAGCCTGCGGAAACCCCCGCTGCGGAGACCCCCGCTACGGAAGCCCCCGCTGCGGAAACCCCTGCTACGGAAGCCCCTGCCGCTGCCAGCGACTTTGACGCCAACGAGCTGATCACCGTTGTTTCCCGGGAAGAGGGCAGCGGGACCCGGAGCGCCTTCATCGAGCTGTTCGGGGTGGAGCAGGAGGACGCGTCCGGCAATAAGGTGGATATGACCACCGTGGAAGCTAACATCAGCAACAGCACCTCCGTGGTCATGACTACAGTGAGCGGCAATGCATACGCCATCGGCTACATCTCCCTGGGCTCCCTGAACGACACCGTGAAGGCCGTTCAGATCGAGGGGGTAGACGCCACGGTAGAGAACATCAAAAACGGCAGCTACGCCGTATCCCGTCCCTTTAACATCGCCACCAAGGAGGGCCTGAGCGAAGTGGCTGCGGACTTTGTGGCCTACATCATGAGCGCGGAAGGCCAGGCCATCGTGGCGGAAAACGGCTACATCACCGTAGCGGATGACGCGGCCGCCTACGCTGGTTCCGCCCCTGCCGGCAACGTGGTTGTGGCTGGTTCCTCCTCCGTCACCCCTGTGATGGAGAAGCTGGCGGAAGGCTATCAGACGGTGAACCCCAACGCCACCATCGAAGTGCAGCAGAGCGACTCTTCCACCGGCATGAACATGGCCATGGAAGGCACCTGCGACATCGGCATGGCCTCCCGGGCCCTGAAGGACAGCGAGCTGGAGGGCGGCCTTACCCCCACGGTGATCGCCATGGACGGCATCGCGGTGATCGTGAACAACGCCAGCCCGGTTACGGGCCTGAGCGTTGAGCAGGTACGCAGCATCTTCACCGGCGAAGTTACCGAATGGAGCGAGATCCTGGGCTAACCCAGCCACAAACAAACCAGGGGGCGGCGTGCAGCCGTCCCCATCTGTGCGTAATGCAATGCCTCGAAAGGAGCATCCATGAATTCCATCAAAGAGACGCTGGCCAAGGTCGTTTTCCTGCTGGTGGCCTGCGTATCCATTCTGGCCGTGGCGCTGATCTGCATCTTCCTCTTTGCCAACGGCATACCCGCCATGGCTGAGATCGGCCTGGGAGACTTTTTGCTGGGCACCACCTGGCGGCCCAGCAATGGTCTATACGGTATTTTCCCCATGATATTGGGTAGCATCTACGTGACCGCAGGCGCCGTATTGCTGGGGGTGCCTGTGGGGATTATGACCGCTATGTATATGGCTTTCTTTGCCGGCAAGCGTACCCTGCGTATCCTGCAGCCTGCCGTGGAACTGCTGGCGGGCATCCCTTCGGTGGTATACGGCTTTTTCGGCCTGGTGGTCATCGTCCCCCTGGTGGATCAGCTGCCCCGCAGCAACGGTAGCTGCATCCTTACGGCATCCATCCTGCTGGGGATCATGATCCTGCCCACCATCATCACCGTGAGCAAATCCGCCCTGGACGCGGTTTCCAAAAGCTATTATGAGGGCTCCTTGGCCCTGGGCGCCACCCATGAGCGCAGCGTGTTCGCCATCATGCTGCCCGCCGCCAAGAGCGGCGTGCTGGCAGGGGTGATCCTGGGCATCGGCCGGGCCATTGGCGAGACCATGGCGGTGATCATGGTGGCGGGCAACCAGCCCCGTATCCCGGACAGCATCCTAAAAGGGGTGCGGACCCTGACCGCCAACATCGTCATCGAGATGGGCTATGCGGCGGATCTCCATCGGGAAGCCCTGATCGCCACGGCGGTGGTGCTCTTTACCTTTATCCTCATCATCAACGTGAGCTTCTCCCTGCTCAAAAGGAGGAAACAGGCATGAACGCCCTTTTGCATAAGCTCTTTGGGCCCTTTGCGCCGGCAGGCAGGGCGTTGGGCCGCTTTTTCCGGCGGCTGCTGGACCAGCGCACGGTATCCCACATTTTGAAGTTCCTGGTTCGCTTTGCAGCGGCCCTGACCTGCTTCGTGCTGGTGTTCCTGGTGGGGTATATCCTCTTCAAGGGCATTCCCCATCTATCCCCCAGCCTGTTTGCCTGGGAGTATACCAGCGAAAACGTGTCCCTGACCCCCGCCCTCATCAACACCATCCTGATGATCCTGCTGGCCCTTTTGGTCAGCCTGCCCTTGGGCATTGGCGCGGCCATTTACCTTACGGAATATACCGGCCGGGGCAATAAGCTGGTATCCCTGATCCGCATTACGGCGGAAACCCTTTCGGGCATCCCCTCCATCGTATACGGCCTGTTCGGTATGCTGTTTTTTGTAAACGCCCTCAAGCTGAAGCTCAGCCTAATTTCCGGCGCCCTGACCCTGTCCATCATGGTGCTGCCCACCATATTGCGCACCACCGAGGAAGCCCTGCTGGCGGTGCCGGAAAGCTACCGGGAAGGCAGCTTCGGCCTGGGCGCAGGCAGGCTGCGCACCGTGTGGAAGATCGTATTGCCCTCGGCCCTGCCTGGCATCTTTGCCGGGGTGATCCTGGCCATGGGCAGGATCGTAGGGGAAAGCGCGGCTTTGATCTATACGGCGGGCACGGTGGCCAAGGCGCCGGATAGCCTCTTTAGCTCCACCCGGACCCTGGCGGTGCATATGTACGCCCTGTCCAGCGAAGGGCTTTATATCGACCAAACCTATGCCACCGCCGTGGTGTTGCTGCTGATCGTGGTGGGCATCAACGCCCTTTCCAGCAGGCTGGCTAAAAGCATAACGAAAGGATAAACCATGGATAAATTCACCATTCAAGATCTGAACCTCTATTATGGGGATTTTCACGCCCTCAAGGACGTGGAGCTGCACCTGGGGGAAAGGGAGATCACCGCCTTTATCGGGCCCTCGGGCTGCGGAAAATCCACCCTGCTCAAGACCCTCAACCGGATGAACGACCTGGTGGAGGGCTGCCGCATCACCGGGAAGGTGCTGCTGGACCAGGCGGATATTTACGGCAGCATGGACGTGAACCTGTTGCGCAAGCGGGTGGGCATGGTGTTTCAAAAGCCCAATCCCTTCCCCATGAGCGTATACGACAACATCGCCTACGGCCCCCGCACCCATGGGATCCGCTCCAAGATGAAGCTGGACGACCTGGTGGAGCAGGCGCTGCGCAACGCCGCCATATGGGACGAGGTGAAGGACCGGTTGAAAAAGAGCGCCCTGGGCCTATCCGGCGGCCAGCAGCAGCGGCTATGCATCGCCCGGGCCCTGGCGGTACAGCCGGAGGTGCTGCTCATGGACGAACCCACCAGCGCCCTGGACCCCATTTCCACCTCCAAAATCGAAGACCTGGCGGTGGAGCTGAAAAAGGATTATACTATCATCATAGTGACCCACAATATGCAGCAGGCAGCCCGAATTTCCGATAAAACCGCCTTTTTCCTGCTGGGCGAGGTGATCGAATATGGAGAGACCGGCCAGGTATTCTCTCTGCCCCGGGACAAGCGGACGGAAGATTACATTACAGGGAGGTTTGGATAATGCGCAGAGGTTTTGACGCACAGTTGCAGGAGCTGAACACGGAGCTCATTGAAATGGGCGCACTCATCGAGCACGCCATTCAAAGCAGCGTGGAATCCCTGGTGGAGCAGGACGCCACAAAGGCCCGCCGGGCTATCGCCTTTGACCGGGAGGTAGATCAAAAGGAAAAGGACATAGAAGCCCTGTGCTTAAAGCTGCTGTTGCAGCAGCAGCCCGTGGCCCGGGACCTTCGCCTCATCTCCGCGGCGCTGAAGATGATCACGGATATGGAGCGGATCGGGGATCAAAGCGCGGATATTTCCGAGATCGTGATTTTTCTTTCCGATACCCCCTATATCAAGCCCCTGGACCTTTTGCCCAAGATGGCGGACGCCACCATGGGCATGGTTACCCGGAGCATCGACGCCTTTGTACGGCGGGATTTGGAAATGGCCCAGGGGGTGATCCAGGCGGACGATGTGGTGGACGGCCTGTTTAGCGCCGTGCGGGAGGAACTGACCGGGCTGATCCGGGAGGACCCTGCCAACGGTTCCCAGGCGCTGGATTTCCTGATGATCGCCAAGTATTTTGAACGCATCGGCGACCATGCCGTCAACATTGCGGAATGGGTGGTATACGCCATTACCGGCGTCCACCGCACCGCGGAAGAAAGCAAGGAGGACGTATGATCTATTATGTGGAGGACGATGTCAATATCCGGGAGCTGGTGATCTACACCCTGGAAAAAAGCGGCCTCCCTGCCCAGGGTTTTACCGATGGGACGGCGTTTTGGCAGGCCATGCAGGCCAAGCGGCCGGACCTGGTGCTGCTGGACATCATGCTGCCCGGGGAGGATGGGTTGACCATCTTGCAGCGGCTGCGCCGGGACCCGGACACCGCCCAGCTGCCCATCATCATGCTCACCGCCAAGGGGGCCGAATACGATAAGGTGATCGGCCTGGACAGCGGCGCGGACGATTATGTATCCAAGCCCTTCGGCATGATGGAACTGGTCTCCCGGGTACGGGCCCTGCTGCGGCGCGCGGCTCCCCAGCCGGGGGAAGGGGTGCTTTCCTGCGGGCCGGTGACGGTGGACGACGGCCGGCATCAGGTTACGGTAAACGGCCAGCCCGTCACCCTTACCTTGAAGGAGTACGACCTGCTGCATTTCCTGCTGCGCAACCGGGGCATGGTATTTTCCAGGGAAAGGCTGCTGCGGGACGTGTGGGGATACGACTATGAAGGCGGCACCCGGACGGTGGATGTGCATGTGCAGACCCTGCGCCAGAAACTAGGCGAAGGCGCCAGCATTGTGGAGACGGTTCGCGGGGTAGGCTACCGGGCAGGGGAGGGGCAAGTATGACCAAACGCATCTTTCGCACCATCCTGCTGGTGGCGCTGCTGGTGCTGCTGGTATGTATGGGCCTCATCACCGGGGTAATGTACGGTTCCTTTGAGGAAAACATGCTGGGGGAACTGAAAAACGGGGCGGCCTATATCGCGGCCGGGATCCAGCAAAACGGTCTCGACTATCTTTCCACCCTGCCTTCCGGCGGCAACCGGATCACTTGGGTGGCGGCGGACGGCACGGTGCTGTACGATAGCAAGGTGGATGCCGGCGCCCTGGAAAACCATAGCGACCGGGAAGAAATATACGAAGCCCTCACCGGCCAGGAGGGGGAAAGCTACCGCTATTCCGACACCCTGAGCGAAAAGACCCTGTATTATGCCCTGCGCCTGGATGACGGCACGGTGCTGCGGATCGCCAGCACCCAAAGCTCCCTGCTGACCGTACTATGGGGGATGTTGCAGCCCATGCTGCTCATCGGCCTGGCGGCGGCCTTGCTCTCCGGGGTGTTGGCCTCCAAGCTTTCCAAGCGGATCGTAGCCCCCATCAACGATCTTGACCTGGAGCATCCGGAATCCTGCGAGGCCTATGACGAATTGGCCCCCTTATTCCATAAGCTCCAGCATCAAAAGATCGAGATCCAGGAGCGGATCTGCGCCCTGCGCAACAGCCGAAACGAGCTGGCGGCCATTACCGCCAACATGAACGAAGGGCTGATCGTCCTAAGCCAGGGCGGGGATATCCTTTCCATCAACGCCAGCGCAGCCCGGTTGTTTCAGGTATCCGGGGACCAGCTCCAGGGCCAGAAGCTGATCGCCCTAAACCGCAGCGACCAGCTGGCCCAGGTGGCGGAGCAGGCCCTGGCGGGCAAGCCGGCCAGCGCCATCCTGGAGCTGCGGGGCCGCAGCTACGCCCTGTATGCAAGCCCGGTGCCCGGCCATCGGGGGGCGGTGCTGCTGGTGCTGGACGTGACGGAAAAGCAGCAGGCGGAAGCCCTACGGCGGGAATTTTCCGCCAATGTGTCCCATGAGTTAAAGACCCCCCTTACCTCCATATCCGGCTATGCGGAGATCATCCGCAACGGCCTGGTGGATCCGGAGGATATCCCCGCCTTTGCCGGCAGGATCTACGGGGAAGCCAACCGGCTATTGGCGCTGATCCGGGATATCATCCGGCTTTCCAGCCTGGATGAAGGGGTCGTGGATAGCCAGCGGGAGCCGGTGGAATTGCTGGCCCTGTGCGCCGGGGTATGCAACCACCTCCAAGCCGCCGCCCAGAAGGCCCAGGTAAGCCTGCGGGTGGACGGGGAGACGGCTACGGTTTTCGGCGTAAGGTCCATTTTGGAGGAGATGGTGTTCAACCTGTGCGATAACGCCATCCAATACAACCGGCCCCAGGGTAGCGTGGTGGTATCGGTGCACAAAAAGCCCGGCGCCATCCTGCTGCAGGTTACGGATACGGGCATCGGCATCCCGCCGGAGCACCGGGAAAAGGTATTCGAGCGGTTCTACCGGGTGGATAAAAGCCACTCCAAGCAGACCGGCGGCACGGGCCTTGGCCTGTCCATCGTGAAGCATGGGGCAGCCTACCACAATGCCAGCGTTTCCTTATCCGAAGCGCCGGGCGGCGGCACCTGCGCCCAAGTGCGGTTTCCCCTGTAAAGGGATTAAAAATAGGGAGGGCAGAAACTGCGCTCCCACAGGCTGTCGAAAAAGTGGCTTGCGCCACTTTTTCGAGGTTTTCATAGCTCCCTTGCGCCTACGGCGCGGCCAGGGAGCTATGCAGGGAAACCCTTGCTACGCAAGGCTTTTTGCGGATTTGCCGTACATGCCGCCAAATCCGATTAAAGCCTAAAAGGGCCGCGATCTTCCATTCGCCAGAGGTTTTTCGACAAGCTGAGGGAGCGCAGAAACTGCGCTCCCATTTTATGCTTTGGGCGAACGCTGCGGCGGCTAACGAAAGCGCCTATTTTCACCCAGCGGCTGGGCAAAGAAGGAGAAAGGCTCCATGCGCCCGCATCCATGGCGTTAAGACTGAAAGAAGGGGTTGCGGCGGATGGGCGGGCACGGGGCGGGGGAGACGATGGGCAGAGGGGCGGAAAGGTCGTAGTTGGGGCTGATATGGGGATCCCCCCAGAGAAGCGTATCCCGCAACACGTCGTAGGCCCGGCGTTGGTCCCCCTGCCCGGCCTGGGCCAGGCTGGGCAAGGGCCCATGGTGGCGCAAAACCGCGTAGGGGGTATAGACGCAGGCCAATCCCCGCCGGCCCAGGCGCAGGCATAGCTCCACATCCAGCCCCGTTTGGGAAAAGCTCTCGTCAAAGCCCCCCACGTTCCAGAACACCCTTGCCGGAATGGCCAAACACGCCAGGGATAGGTAGGACACCGCCCGGATGCTGTTGACCAGCCGGTTTTTTCTTAGGCGATCCGTGTCGTCTCCCTGGCCGGCGTAAAAGCTGCCCGCCCATCCTTCGATCCCTACCACGCCCCCGGTAAATAGCAGCTTTCCCGCTTCGTCCACCAGCTTGCCCCCGGCGGCGCCCACCCCGGGCCGGTTCAGCTGCTCCAGCAGCCGGCCCACCCAGCCGGGGGACAGGATCTCCACCCCAGGGCTGAGGAAAATCAGGGTATCCGCGCTGGTGGAACGGGCGGCCAGGTTCAGGCCCCGGGAAAGGTTGCCCTCTCCAGGAAAGAGGATCTGCGCCGCCCGGTTCTTTTCCAGCAGCTGATAATACCGCAGGGTGGTGGCATCCCGGCTACCCAGATCCACGATACGAATGGCGCGGGGCGGGAGGGGCGTGTGCGCTTCCAGGCTTTCCAGGAGCCTACGCAGGCCGGCGCAGTGGTTCCGGTTGGGGATGATGATGGCAAAGGAAGGCTTTTTCCCGACCGGGGTCCATACGTGAAAGCTGCCGGGCCATTGGCCGGCGACGATGCGGTCCCGGCCGGCAAGGGCCGGCTCCACAGCCGCGACGGCCCCGGGGCCGGGCTGGCGCGCCTGGGATAGGGTATACAAGGGCCTGGGAATGTGTACCGCCCGGCGGCTGGCAGCCAGGGCTTTTAGGTTGAAGGCATAGCGGGCCTCGGCGGAGGCTCCCGCCATAGGGCCCACTTGCGTTAGCAGGTTCCGGTGCACGGCCACCCCGCAGGAGAGCATATCAAAGCTCCATTGGGTGATGAGGCTGGGGGCGCTTTTGAGGAAGGGGACGCGGCAGCAGGGGGGCCGGGGGGCAAGGTGATCCTCGTCTCCATAGATCAGGTCCGCGCCCCCTGCGGCGGCTCGGGCAAAATGATACAGGGCGTCCGGGGCCAGCGTATCCCCCGGCCAAAGATATAGGTAATAGTCCCCGTCGCCGGTTTCCGGCGGGGTAGCGGTTTGAAAGCGGTCGTAGGATTGGGCCTTGAGGGACGCCATGGTCCGTTCCCGGTCGGCGGGGGTCCAATCCCCCTGGAACAACAGGATAAACCGGGGCAGGGCCAACGGAGGATTGTCCCGTTGTAGCGCCAGCTCCTGGGACGTGGGGGCCACGGCCTGCAAATAGGCGGCGTAAGGCTCCTCCACAAAGGAATAAGACGCGCTCTCGGGCTGGGCCGGGGGCGCGTCTAAAAAAGCTTTCAATTGTTGGACGCCCATTCTCATGGGCTTAGTGTGCCAAGAGGCCGGGGGGATTATACCGTTTCCGGCTCCTCGTCGCAGGTTTCGTCCACCAGGGTGATGGATTTGATCCGCACCGGGGTAAGGGGCCGGTCAGCCGGGCTGGTGGGGACGGCGGCGATGGCGTCCACCACATCCATGCCTTCGATCACCTTGCCAAAGGCGGCGTATTGGCCATCCAGGAAATTGCCGTCCTTGTGCATGATGAAGAACTGGGAGCCGGCGGAATCCGGATGGGCGGCCCGGGCCATGGAGATCACGCCCCGGTCATGACGCAGGGGATTGGGGAAGCCGTTTTGGGTGAATTCTCCCCGGATCTGATAGCCAGGGCCGCCCATGCCGGTACCCTGGGGGCAGCCGCCCTGGATCATGAAGCCGGATATGACCCGGTGGAACAGTAGGCCGTCATAAAAGCCCTTGGAAACCAGGGACTTAAAGTTGCGCACCGTGTTGGGGGCGGCGGCCGCGTCCAGCTCCAGCTTGATAACGCCGCCGTTTTCCATTTCAATTACTACCATGGAATGCTCTCCTTTTTTTCCGCCGCAGGGTTGCGGCAATTTTTTTATGGAAGCCTGATCCCTCAGGCAAAGAGGAAGGTCATAGCCAGAGCCCCATATAGGTTGAAGGCGATGGCGAACAGGCCGATGGCCTTTTCGTGGAAGGGAAGGGGCCGGTCCTTTTGCAGGAGCAGATATGCCAGGACCATGGGCAGCATATCCACCGTATAGCGGGCGCCGAATTGCCAGCCGCCAAAGGTTTTGTGGACGCAGAGCAGCAGCAGCTCCGCCGCCATGGCCAATAGCAGCGCCCACCGCAACCCATCCATGCCCTTGGCCCGCCCATCCCGGAACACCTGTATGAACAGCAATAGGTACAGGGGATTGGCCACATAGAACAGGAACCCGTTGAAGTAGGGGAATTCCAGGCGGCCGCCGGCGGTTATGGTGACGGGGCGCAAAAGGATATTGCGCAGGTTTTCCAGCAGGTAGGAAAGGTGGAACTGGCCGTCCGGGGCTTCTAAAAATTCCGGCAGGTAGTTGTGGCCAAACTCCAGCGGGTTGCCGAACCGGGCATAGTTATACCACATATACCCGCCGCCGATGCAGGCGGGCAGGATCAGGCAGGGGAGCTGCTTTTTCAGGCAGCCCCAGGGAGTGAGTCCAGCTTGCCGGTCCAGCTGGTAAAAGTAGATGAACAGGGGCAAAAAGGCGCAGATGGAAAAGGGCCGGCAGCCCACGGCCAAGGCCGCTAGGGCATAGGCAGCCACTCGGTAGCCATCCAGGGCAGCCAGCAGGCAGCCGGTAAGCAGCAGCATATTCAGGGCCTGGGCCTGGAACCAAACCCCGCCGGAGGTGCTCATCCAGCACATATTGGAGCCCAGCACATAGAACAGGCCCAGGAAGGCGGCGGCAGGGGGCTTGACCCCCCGGCGGCACAGGCAAAGATAGGCCAAGGCAGCCGTACCCATGGCATAGAGGATGATCAACAGGTTGTTGGGGGTATTTTCCCCAAAGAGATAGGTCAAAGGCAGCATGACCACGCTGGGGAAGGGGGGAAAGGAAACATACCAATCCCCCTGGTAGGTGGCCAGCTCCAGCCAGGGATAATCCTGCCCCAGGCTTAGGCGGCCTTCCCGCCAGGCCAAGGCTTGCAGGGTATAGCTATCCAGAGGCTCGTGGGCGAACAGGGTGCCCCCCAGCAAGTCGTGCAGCAGGATATAGACCAGCAGCATAAGGGCCAGCATACCCCATAGATATTGGATGCGTTGCCGCTTCATAAGGTTTCCTTCCATGGCATAATGATACATGGCTTTTCCATCCTTTGCAAGCCCTGCCGTCAGCGGGCCCGGCGGGCGCCGGCCTTTTTGCTGCGGTGGCACATCATGCATTCGGTGAGGATGGTGATAAACTCAGTGACGCTGGGGGCGTCCTGGACGGAATAGGCGCCGAACAGCCTGCGGATGGCAGCTTTATTGCCGGATTCCCAGGTGCGCTTGATGGCGAAGCGGATATTGCGTTCCAGGTTCTGCTTGGGGATATCAAAATGCGCCAGGACCATGGGATATAATTCCTGAGAGAGACGGTACATCAACTCCGGCTTTGCTTCGGTCTTCTGGAGAATAAAGAGCAGATAGGCATAGCCCTTGTACCTGGGCTGCATACCCAGCTCCCGCAAAACGTCCGCCGGGACAAAGGTGCCGTACACATAGATCCCCCCTTTCCTAAAATAAATAAGAAACAAATCCTGCAATGAAATGTGTAACGCAAGTATATACTGGGGAAATCCGATTTGGCAAGCGGAGGCAAGCCTTTCTACAAAAAATGACGAGCCGCAACGAAAAAAGAGGATTTTCTTCAGGAAAAAAGGCGAAAAAACGGGCCCCGCAAGGGGCGGCATAGGCCCTGCCCGCCGGCATGAAAAAAGGGCCGCCACCCCAGCCGGGGGTTGCGGCCCTCTATCCACGTTGCGGCGCCGTCAATCCAGGTCGTCAAACAAGCCGGTATGGTCCAGCGTGGCAAAATAATCCTTGGGGGTTTCCGGCCGGCGCAGAAGCTGCACGCTGCCATCCTCTTCCAGCAATAGCTCCCCGCAGCGCAGCTTGCCGTTGTAGTTGTAGCCCATGGAGCGGCCGTGGGCGCCGGTATCGTGGATCACCACCAGATCCCCCATTTCCACCTGGGGCAGCAGCCGGTCCACGGCGAACTTGTCGTTGTTTTCGCACAGGGAACCGGTCACGTCGTACAGGGTGTCCGCAGGCAAATGCGCCTTGGCCGGCACGGTGATGTGGTGGTACGCCCCGTAGAGGGCGGGCCGCATCAGGTCGCAGGCGGAAGCGTCCAGGCCCAGGTAATGCTTGTGGGTCTTTTTTTCATGCAGGGCGGTGGTGATCAGATATCCATAGGGCCCGGTCACATACCGGCCCAGCTCCATATACAGCCGGGGGGATAGGCCGTTGGGCATGGCCAGCCGGTCATAGACCTTGCGCACCTGTACGCCCACCGCCTCCATATCCACCGGCTCCTCCTCCGGCCGGTAGGGGATGCCCACGCCGCCGGACAGGTCGATGAAGCTCACCTCCACCCCGGCATAGGCCCGGGCCTCCAGGGCCAGCTGCAAAAGATCCTCCAGCAGCACGGGGAAATAGGCGGGGTCCAGGGAGCAGCTGATGAGCATGGCATGGATGCCAAAGCGCTGGGCGCCCATGGACTTGAGCATGGCGAAGGCCTCCAGCAATTGGTCCTTGGTCATGCCGAATTTGGAATCCTGCAAATTCCCCATGATGGCGTTGCGGTCCAGGGAAAAATGGCCGGGGTTATAGCGGCAGCAAACGGTTTGGGGGATGCCGCCGTGGGCGGCCAGATATGGCACATGGGTCAAGTCGTCCAGGTTGATGATAGCTCCCAGGGACCGGGCGTAGGCATATTCCTCCCCCGGGGTATCGTTGGAGCTGAACATGATCCGGTCCCCGGCGATGCCCAGCCGCTGGCACAGCATCAATTCCGTCATGGAGGCGCAGTCCATGCCGCAGCCCAAATCCCGCAGCAAGGCCAGGATGCCGGGGGTGGGGGTGGCCTTTACGGCAAAGTATTCCCGGAACCCGGGGTTCCAGCCAAAGGCGGCCTGTAAGCCCCGGATACAGCGGCGGATGCCGCCCGCGTCATACAGGTGGAAGGGGGTTGGATATTGTTCCACGATGGAGCGAAGCTGCTCCAGGGAAAAGGGGAGGGGTTTTCCGGCCATAGGCGGCTCCTTTCAAGCGTCATCCGCAGGTCTATCGCCCCACCGGCAAAAGGGGATGGAACCGATAGACGGCAAACATACATGCATTAGTATAATCGGGAAAGCCGGCCAAAATCAAGGCCCTGACGGGAAAAACGCGGGAAAAATGAGCGATGGTTTCCTATGCCACCGCCCCTAACCCCGGTTCATTCCGCCGGGACGCCGCCTGCGGGGGGCGGGGTGGGATCCTGGACGGCATACCAGGCCCCATCCGCCAAAATAAAAGCCGCATCCCCTGTGATGACGTAGGAAAAGCGGGAGGCGCCGCCTTGCTCCAAGGCGATGTCGTAGACCTCCCCGCCCTCCGCGTCCCCGGGGGAAGCCCCTTGCGCAAAGGCAACCGGCTGGAATTCCAGCTGGGCGATCCAAGCTACCAGCTCCCGGCAAGCATCCCCCTCCAGGACCTGGCTGTGGGATTCGCCCCCTAGGGTATGGGTCAAATAAAGCCGTTCCACCGGCGCATCCTTAGGCAGCAGGTCAGGCAAGGCTTCTTGGGCGGATTGGCAACCCAGCAGGCAGACTAGAGGGGCCAACAGCAATACAAGCTGAAAATAACGTTTCATTGCAGCGCCGCCTTTCTTAAAGAGCGTTATCTTTTTGCTGCCTTCATCTTAGCGGCAAGGGGCGCACGTGTCAAGGACAGGGAGGATGGAGGCGGGATTTTCCAGCCGGCCATTACAAAACCCGGCGGGACATTGTATAATAAAGATAATCGGCTGCAAATCATGGACGCCGATAGGAGGAGAGGGATGACGGAGCTGGAAAAATGCCTGGCAGGGGAATATTACAACTGCCACGACCCGGTATTCCTGGAGATGAAGGGCCGGGCCCGCAAGCTGTTGCAAGGGTACAACAGCCTGCAATATGATCAGAAGCGGGAAAAGGAAGCCATTCTGCGCCAGTTGCTGGGCTCCCTGGGCGATCATGTTTCCATTGCCCAGCCGTTTCTCTGCGACTATGGGAGGAATATTCACATAGGCAACAACGTATCGGTCAATATGAACTGTACCTTTGTGGATTGCAACGCCATTACCATCGGAGATCAAGTTTTGATCGCCTCCAATGTGCAGCTTTATACCGCCGCCCATCCGGTGGAGCTGGCCCAAAGGCTGACCCCCGGCTGGGAGCCGGACGCAACGGCATACTTTTGCCGCACCTATGCCCTGCCCATCCGCATCGGGAACGGATGTTGGCTGGGGGGCGGGGTGATCGTCCTGCCGGGGGTGCAAATTGGGGATGGCGCGGTGATCGGCGCGGGCAGCGTGGTGACCAAGGATATCCCGGCAAACGTGCTGGCGGTGGGGAACCCTTGCCGGGTGTTGCGCCCCATCAACGGGGCGGATGCGAGAAACCTTAGCATATAAGCGTAATACAAGGGGACAACGTACCCAGGGAATAAACAAAGGAGAGGATAAGGATGCTAAAGGAATTATTGGAACAGGGCTTTGGCCTGGAGGAAGGGTACAACTGCGCGGAGCGCATCATCTATGGGGCGAATCAAGCCTATGGGATGGGCCTTAGCAAGGAGAGCCTAAAGCTGTTTGCCGGCATGGGCGGCGGCATGGCGGTGGGAGAGATGTGCGGGGCCATCACGGCTAGCGTGGGGGTGCTCAGCCATTTCTTCGTCCGGGACCGGGCCCACGAGCCGGAGGGAAAGATCAAACCTTTGAGCGTGGAATTCGTCAAGCGGTTTGTGGAGCGGATGGATTGCTACCGGTGCGATTGCAGCCGGCTCAAGGAGCTATACCGGATACCCGACGGCAACTGCGAGCGGGTGATTCTGGGAGCGGCGGAGGTATTGGACGCATTTTTGATTGAACATGGGGCCGTCCAGCCTCCGGCAGCAGGGTAAGGGAGGCATCGATGCGGGAAGAAACCGACAGCAGAGCGATTGCCGTCCTGGGGGGCGGTAATGGCGCCCACGCCTTGGCGGCGGACCTGGCGCTGCGGGGGCACCGGGTGCGGATGTATTACCGGCGCCGGCGGGCCAGGCAGGTGTTTGCGACCGGGGAGATCCAGGTTTCCGGCGCGTTTTCCGGCACAGCCCGGCTGGAACTGGTGACCGACGAGCTGGCAAAGGCAGTGGCCGGGGCGGATTACGTATGCCTGGCGGCCCCGGCCTACAGCCATGAGACCTATGGCCATATGCTCAAGGGGTTGTTGGACCCAAACCAGGTATTGGTGCTTTGCCCGGGCGCATTCGGGTCGCTACAGATGCGGCGCATTTGGGCGGAAGCGCCCGCGCCTGTCATCGTGGAAACCAACAACCTACCCTATGGGGCCCGGCTGACCGGGGACGGCCAGGTGACGGTATTCGGGCGCAACGTGGTGAACGTGGCCTGTATGCCCGCTTCCGCCGGGCCGGATCTGTTGCCCAGGCTGCAGGCAGACCTGTTTGACATCGGCCGGCTGGAACGGGATGTGGTAGCCTGCGGCCTGTCGCTGGTGAACCCGGCCTTACATCCGGGGCCCTGTTTGGTGAACGCCAGCAGCATCGAGCGGCCGGATGTGGATTTCTTTTTGTATGAGCACGGCTTTACCCCGGCGGCGGCCAAGCTGGCTTTGGCGGTGGACCGGGAACGGGTGGCTGTGGCCAGGGCATTGGGATATGGAGACTTGCAGCCGGTGGCGGACTTTGCCCACATCCCGGCGGACTATACCTGGCAGCAGCTGTATATGGCCATCCATGGGAACATCACCCATACGGTGATCCGGGGCCCCAATGACCTGGAACATCGGTATCTGACGGAGGATATTCCCTATGGTCTGGTACCCTGGGTATATCTTGGCAGATGGGCCGGGGTAGCCATGCCTAAAACCGACGCCATCGTCCAACTGTTTCAAACCATCCATGGGGTGGATTGGTACCAGGCGGGCTGTACCCCCGCAAAGCTGGGGATCGATACCATGCAGCCGAAAGCCTTCGCCAACTATTTGCAGACCGGGGTGTTTCAGCCGGGAGAATAAAAAAATTGTCCTTTTGTGACTGGGTCACGGAAGGCCGGGGCGCAAAAGGGTATAATAAGGCCAACAACCAAGAGAAACTAAGAAAAGGAGAAGGAACGATGTCTGCGCTGATCATAACCAAAGATAATTTTGAAAAGGAAGTCATGCAATCCGACAAGCCGGTGCTGCTGGATTTCTGGGCGCCCTGGTGCGGTCCCTGCCGGATGGTATCCCCTCTGGTGGACGAGGTGGCCAATGAAGTGACCCACGCCAAGGTGGGCAAGGTGAACGTGGACGAGGAGATGGAGCTGGCCAAGAAATTCCGGGTCATGAGCATCCCCATGCTGGTGGTCATCAAGGACGGCAAGGTGGTCCATTCCTCCGTGGGCGCCCGGCCCAAGGATGATATCCTGGATATGCTCAAGGTCTAAGCGCCTATGAAGCATCCCAAGCCCCGCAGATGGCGATTGCCGGCAATCCTGGGCATAGCCGGCTGCCTGGCAGGCTATGCCTACTATCGATTCATCGGCTGCAGCGGCGGCTGCGCCATCACATCCAGCCCCTATATTTCCACCCTGTACGGCGGGGTGATCGGCCTGCTGCTTTCCGTAGCGGCGGCGCCGGAGAAAGGTTGAGGCGATGCAATATCTGATTTCATTCCTGGAGGGGATGATCACCTTCATCTCCCCCTGCCTGCTGCCCATGATCCCGGTCTATATTTCCTATTTTGCCGGGGGCGAGGAGCGGGATACCAAAAAGACCCTGGTTTGCGCCCTGGGCTTTGTGCTGGGCTTTACCCTGGTGTTTACCGCCATGGGCGCCCTGGCCGGCACCCTGGGCAGCTTCCTAAAATCCCACCAAACCGCTGTAAACATCGTATCCGGCCTGGTGGTGATCTTCTTCGGCCTGTGCTTTATGGACGTGATCAAGGTGAACATTTTCAAAGGTTCCCAGCGTTCCGTTAACGTGAATAACATGGGCTTCTTCTCCGCCGCCTTGTTCGGCGTGGTGTTTTCCCTGGGCTGGACGCCCTGCGTAGGCGCCTTCCTGGGCTCCGCCTTGATGCTGGCTTCCCAGCAGGGTCATGTGCTGGCCGGGGTGCTGATGCTCCTGTGCTACTCCCTGGGCCTGGGGGTTCCCTTTATCCTCAGCGCGGTCCTCATCGACAAGCTGAAGGGCACCTTCGATTTCATCAAGCGGAACTATCGCACCGTGAATCTGATCTGCGGCGGGCTGCTGATCCTGGTGGGCGTCCTGATGGCAACCGGTATGCTGGGCAGGCTGCTGGCGGGCTTAAGCTAAGGAGGCGTTATGAACAAAAATAAGAAAACATTGCTATTGGTGTTGGTATTCGTCTTGCTGTTGGGCGGCGCGTACATTCTATATAATCAGCTGAGCGGCCAGGTGGCCCGGGATTCCATCGTGGTGACCCAGGAAGCGGGCAGCATATCCGGCACCCAGGAAACACAGGCTCCGGAGGCATCCCCCCAGGCGGAGGAAGAAACCCCGGCAGAAACGGAAGCGCCTGCTCAGGAGGAAGCCCCTGCGGCCCCGGATTTTACCGTGCTGGATGCGGATGGCCAGGAAGTGCGCCTTTCCGATATGCGGGGTACGCCGGTGGTGTTGAACTTCTGGGCCAGCTGGTGCCCGCCCTGCAAGAGCGAAATGCCGGACTTTGAAGAGGCCAGCAAAACCTACGAAGGCAAGGTGGCCTTCATGATGGTGAACCTGACGGACGGAGGCCGGGAAACCGTAGATACGGCTAAGGCTTATATTGAAGAGCAGGGCTATACCTTCCCCGTTTACTTCGACACCCAGCAGGAGGCCGCCGCAGGCTATGGGGTGGTATCCATTCCCACCACCTATTTCATCGACGCCCAGGGAGGCGTGGTGGCCTATGGCCAAGGCGCGCTGGATCAGAGCGCCCTGGAGCAGGGCATCGGCATGATCCTGGGCGAGTAAGCGGACTGGCATTGCAGGATATAACGAAAAGGCAGCGGATCTCCGCTGCCTTTTGGCGTGGCGCCAGGCCCGCGGGGGGGGCGGCGGCGTTTTGCGGGCCGGGGGGCCGAAGGCCCCCCGGCCC
>UQOG01000025.1 GCA_900542615.1 uncultured Eubacteriales bacterium
GGAAGGCAGGGGCGGGCGCAGAAAGCGAAACGAAAAAAGGGGGGGGGAGAGGCTGGGGCGCTATAGCCCCCGAATGCGCCCCTCCACCACCCGGCCGATGATTTGCACATCTCCGCCGGCCACAATGATGGGCTCGTAGCGGGTATTGGAGGGAATCAGGACCAGCTGGTTGTTCATCCATTTGACCTTGCGCAGGAGCACCTCATCCTCCAGGCGGACCACAGCGATCTGGCCATTTTCCACATGCCGCTGCATCCGGACCAGCACCAGGGCCCCTTCCGGGATGCAAGCGCCCACCATGCAATCCCCTTCGACCTCCATATAGAAGTAATCGCCGCCCTGGACGTCCACAGCGGGGACGGGGACATATTCGGAAATGTTCTCAGCGGCCAGCATGGGCAGCCCCGCATGGACGCAGCCCACCAGGGGCACGCCCACCGCGTCCGTCACGGGCTGAAACCGGGAGGAGAGGGCGGACTTGGGCTTCCACAGGGGCGAGACCTGGCTGGGCTCCTCCCGGCAGAGCATATAATCGGCGGTGACGCCAAAGAAATCGCAAAGCACCACCAGGGTATCCTGGGGGATGGCCACCCGGCCGGTTTCATATTTGCAGATGGCGGCTTTTTGCACCCCCAACAGCCGGGCGATCTCCTCTTGGGTGAGCCCTTTTGCCCGGCGCAGTTCTTTCAAGCGGTTCATATGGCCTCCAGGGGTATTTTTTCTTATTGTATCCGAACTGGATACAAAATGCAAGAATTAGGAAAAAGTTTCTTGACAGTATCCTAATAAGATATTATAATGGGAGCAACAAAGAAATTAGAACCTTTTATAGGAAACATTTGGAAACGAAGTATCCTGCTGCGATATTTTGGAGGCGCCCTATGAATTACTTTGGCTTGTTTTTTTCCTTTATGATCCCGGGGATTATCCTGGGGATGCTGGCTGTGGGCTCCATCCGGGAGGCGGAGCAAGGCCGGCGGCGCAAGGCTGCGCGCCGTCGGCAGGAGAGCGGGCGGCCTAGCCGGCCTGTTGACCGGCCGAAGCAAGCCTTATATGTGGTAGACCTGTCCCGGCAGGAAGCTCCCCGCTCCCGGGCCGCCTGAGCCAACGGGGCCCGGCGGGCCATGCCGGGCCGGGAAAAGCGCCTGGAAATGCCTTGCCCCGTCCCACCTGTGGGCAGCACCGTGCGCTTCGCAGGCCGGGGCTGTCTCGCCCCGCCGGCCCCGGCGAAGGGCCGGCGAAAGCCCGGCACCTGGGGCCGCTCCGGCAAAGCGGTTTTGGTCGCCCGGGCAAGGGCCTGACCGCAGCCGCCTGGCTGCGGCGCAAAACCCGAATCTTTCCCTACCTGCCATTTTCACACCTGCCATAGGGCGCCGAATATGTGCCCGGCGCCCGCCCTTTTTCCCTTTCGCCCGTTTCCCACGACGGGCATTTTTTCTATCTCATAGTCTGCGGTTCCAAGGGGATGGCTCCTAAGGCTTCGCCGCTTTGACCAGCAACATCATGGGGCGGCGCATTTCGTCCGCCATGTCGGGATCGTCTAGCCACGCCGCAGGCGGCATAACTTCCTCCACCGCCTGGAGCACAAACCCACCCGCCAGCAGGCCGTTCAATATCTGCGTGAGGGTATGGTGTTGCTTGACAACCTGGCAGCCCAGGAACCGGGTTTCCCGGGGACCGGGGTAAAAATAGTTGTCCACAGGCCAATGCAGCCGTTGCCCTGCCTGGTTCTGGACCCAATCCTGATTTACGCCGGCCGTAAATACCGGATGCTCTATGTTGAATAGAAAGCAGCCGCCTTGCTTCAAGGTGGAATATACCCGACCGTAGATCCAGTCCAGATCCGCTATATAATGCAAAACAAGGTTGGAAAGCACCAGATCAAAGGTGTCCGGCGGATAAGCATAGTCCTCCAGCTGACACACAGCGTACTGGATGTTTGGATGTGGGTTTTGCCGTCGGGCTTCAGAGAGCATCTTCTGGCTGGCGTCTATGCCCACCACAGTGGCTGCGCCCATCTGTACGGCGTATTGGCAATGCCAGCCATAGCCGCACCCAAGATCCAGCACCGCTTTCCCCGCCACTTGGGGAAATAGCGGCCGCAGCTGTCCCCATTCCCCGGCGGCAGCAAGGCCCGCCCTGCTCCGGGGCATATGGGCATAGGCTTGGAAAAAACCTTCATCATCATAGGTGTGTTGCATACCTGGACGCTCCTTTCCAGATCCATACCCCTTGCACTTGTGGCAAAAGCGTTGCCTTATATCGGGACTTTGCACACCCGCGCCGCTGGGGATTACAGCGTAGCGGAACAGGAAAGCAACCGAGGGCTATCGCCCACGGCTTCGCCCTATCCACATCTTCATAGCCGGCAGCAGACGGCCTGCATCGGGGCCTTTTCCCAAGGCCCCATGACGCTGCTGTCAAGCCCCATGGGGCATTATTATTAAAACATACTTGCAGCTGAGACGCAAGGCGCTCTGGGCTTAGACGGGAACGGGGCGGGCTTGTACATAATTTATTCATAGATCCAAGGCGCCCTTCCGCTTGTGTCCAGGCCATAAGTAGGGTATAATTTAACAGGTACTTTATTGAAAAAAGAGGTAAGTTTATGGGTTCTCAGCTAGGAAAAAGACGCCGCCGCCGTCGCAGGGTGCGGGTCAACGTAGGTAGGTTGATCCTAATTCTCGTATTGCTGGCGGCTGTCATATTCTTGTCGGTGTTGGTGGTCAAGAGCTGCTCTGCGGATAAGGCGGATTCGGAAACGGAATCTTCCGGCTTTATCAGCAGCCTGTTCGGCAAGGAGACCCCCACCCCTTCCCCCACGGCTACCCTGGCTCCTACGCCTTCGCCGGTGCCGACCTTTAGCCCTAGCCCTGTCGCTGGCACTATGCCTTCAGACTTTGGCCTGGAAGAAGCGATTGAGGATAATGGAACGGTAGTAGACACCTATACCAGATCAGAGCCCATCGATTTTTTGGAAGGGGACAAATATACGGAGTTGGAGGGCGTGATCACCTTCCGGGGCAATAATTTCCGGGATAGCGCCGCGTACGGCACCGTCACCTGGACGGACCAGGCTGCGGCGCCTTGGACCTTCTCGGTGGGCAGCATGGCCAAAAAATCCGGCAGCGGCTCCTGGACCGGCTGCGGTTGGACAGGCCAGCCCCTGATCGTGAAATGGCCGGAGGAAACCAAGCGGGTCATGAACCTGCATGACAGCGCCAAGAACAATCCGGATCTGGTGGAGGTCATCTATGCCACCATGGATGGGCACATCTATTTCCTGGATCTGTATACCGGCGAAAAGACCCGGGATCCCATTAACGTGGGTTTTCCCTTCAAGGGGGCCGGCGCATTGGACCCCCGGGGCTATCCCCTGATGTACGTGGGCAGCGGCGATGATAGTACCGCCGGGGATAGCCGTGCCTTTATCATCAGCCTGATCGACGGTACCGTGCTGCATGAGTTCGGGGTAAAGGACGGCTTTGCCCTGCGGGATCTAAGCTATTTCGACAGCTCGGCCCTGGTGGATGCGGAGACGGATACCCTCATATATCCCGGGGAATCGGGCATCCTGTATATCATCAAGCTCAATACCCAGTACGACCCCAACGCAGGCACCATCTCCATCAACCCGCAAACGGTGAAATGGCGCTATAAGGGCGCCCGGAGCCTCTCCACAGATACCAAGGACGGCTCCCAGGGCTGGTGGCTGGGCATTGAGGATAGCGCCATCATCTGGCGGGGCCATGCCATCTTCACGGACAACGGCGGCCACATGATCTGCCTGGATCTGAATACGCTAAAAGCCGTATGGGTGCAGGATACCCTGGACGATACCAACTGCACGCCGGTGCTTTCCCTGGAGGGGCCGGATCACCATCCTTATGTTTATACCTCCACCTCCTTCCATCCCGGCTGGCGGGCCAGCGCCAACAGCACGGCCCCCATCCCCATTTGGAAGATCGACGCGGTGACCGGCCAGATCGTGGCCCAGAACGATACCTATCACTGCCAGACCATCGCCGAGCCCACCCAGGTCTCCGGCGGCGTGCAGGGCACGCTGGCCCTTGGGAAAAACGATCTAGAAGGCCTCGTCTTCGTGCCTGTGGCCATGACGGAGGGCACACGGGGCAAATTGGTGGCCCTCAATACCTCCGACATGAGCGTTAAGTGGGAATGCGACTTTGCAGGCTATCCCTGGTCCTCCCCGGTGGCGGTCTACGACGATAGCGGCAAAGGCTACTTGATCCAGTGCAACAAGACCGGCTACATCCACCTGATCGACGGCCAGACCGGCGAGATCATCAGCGAAATGAGCCTGGGCAGCAACGTGGAAGCCTCTCCCGCCGTGTATAACAACATGGTGGTGGTGGGTACCCGGGGCGGCCTGATCTACGGAATGGACCTGAACTATTTGAAAAATTATCAACAGCCGGCGGCATAAGCCGGAGACAGGAAGCATATGACCCAACAGATCAACGGCAATATAGAGGGCATCCGAAACAGCCTCTTGGAGCAGATCCGGGATCTGTATCAGCTGCGCATGGAGGCGGACACGTTCGCCTCCTTTGCGTTGCTGTCCGCCATGGCGGGATTCACCGGCCAGATCGGCCGGGAAATGTCCGTATATCTGGCCCGGGACGGCCGGGTGGTGGATATCTCCATCGGGGACAGCGGCAAGGTATCCATGCCCAATGTGCGGCTGGTGCGCAACGAGGACCGGCTGTGCGGGGTGCGGTGCATCCATACCCATCCCAATGGGGACGGGCGCTTGTCCAGCGTGGATGTAGGCACCCTGCGCTCCATGCGCCTGGACGCCATGGCGGCCCTGGGGGTTGGGCCGGAGGGCCAGCCCACCAGCTTTTACGCAGGCTACCTGGGGGATATGGACGAGGCGGGCACCCGGCAGGTGCTGCTTTATGGGCCGTTACGGCCTTATAAGCTACCCCAGAAGGCCCTGATGCGGGAGATCTATCTGGCGGACGACCGGTTCAAAAGCAGCACAAAAGCCGTGGAGGAAGCCCGGCCGGAGCGGGCCATTTTGGTGGGCTTGGAAAGCGACGCCCCCTACGATACCCTTGCGGAGCTGGGGGAGCTGGCGGCTACGGCAGGGGCCGTGGTGGTGGGCCGGGCCACCCAGCGCAAGCGGGAAATCGACAACGCCACCTACATCGGCAGCGGCAAGGCGGAGGAGCTATCCCTGTCGGCCAGCGCCCTGGAGGCGGACCTGCTGATTTTCGACGACGAATTGAGCCCGGTGCAGGCCCGGAACCTGGAGGCCATTACCGGGGTGCGGGTCATCGACCGCACGGCGCTCATTTTGGATATTTTTGCCCGGCACGCCCAGAGCCGGGAAGGCAAGCTCCAGGTGGAACTTGCCCAATTGCAATACGAGCTACCCCGGATCTTCGGCCAGGGCAAGGATTTGTCCCGGCAGGGATCGGGCACCATTGCCCGGGGGCCCGGCGAAACCAAGCTGGAAAGCGACAAGCGGCGGATCCGGCGAAGGATCTATGAGCTGGGGGAAGCGCTCAAGGCGGTGGAAAAGCAGCGGGGCCTCCGGCGGGAGCGGCGGCAAAAGGAAGCCGTGGCGCGGATCGCCTTGGTGGGGTATACCAACGCGGGAAAGAGCACCCTGCTCAACGCCCTGACCGGGGCGGGGGTGCTGGCGGAGGATAAGCTGTTCGCCACCCTGGACCCGGTGGTGCGGCAGGTGGCGCTGCCCAACGGCAGCCAGGCCCTGCTCAGCGATACGGTGGGCTTTATCAACAAGCTGCCCCACGAGCTGGTAACGGCCTTCCATTCCACCCTGGAGGAGGTGCGTCAGGCGGATCTGATCCTGCACGTAGTGGACGTTTCCGCCGGCTACTATCCCAGCCAGATGCAGGTGGTGGAGGAGGTGCTGGCAAGCCTGGGGGCGGGGGATATCCCCTGCATCCGGGTGTACAACAAGGCGGATCAGGCCCAAGGCCCCCTGCCCCAGGACGGGATGGTCATCAGCGCCCTGCAGGGCACGGGGCTGGAAGCCCTGCTCCAGGCGGTGGGGCAGGCCCTAAGCGCCCGCTACAAGGAGATTTCCCTGGTGATCCCCTATGACAAATACGAGGCCATGGCCCTGTTGCAGCGGGAGGGCCGCATCCTGGAGGAGACCCATGAAGGGGCGGGCACCCTTGTGCGGGCCCAGGTGGAGGATAGCCTGTTGTGGCGGCTCAAACGGATCCTGGGCCAGGGGGAGGCGCAATGAAAAAAACCAGGGTGATCGCCATCGAGGGCATCGACGGCAGCGGCAAAAGCGTACAGTTCCAGCTTCTGGCCCAGGCCTGCAAGGACCGGGGCCTCAGGGTGGAGCAGCGGGAATACCCGGTTTACCATAGCTACTTTGGCGGGGCGGTGGGGCAGCTCCTGTCCGGCCAGGCGGGGGTGCAGGCGGACCAGGTGGATGGAAAATCCATGGCCCTGTGGTTTGCCCTGGACCGGTGGGAGGATCTGCAAACCTACCGGGACGGCCAGGCGGACGTGCTGCTGATCAACCGGTATGTGCTCAGCAACGGGGTATACCAGTCCATCCGGGAGATCGACCTGGGAAAGCCGGACCTGGTGGACTGGGTGTTTGACCTGGAATATAACCATTTCGGTTTGCCCAGGGCGGACGTATTCGTATTTTACGACGTGGAGCCGGCCCAGGCCGGGGAAAACGTATTGAAAAAGGGCCATCGGGACTACCTGGGGAGCGAGTGCCGGGACGTATACGAGGCGTCCGGCGGCATCCAGCGCCGGGCCAGGGAGAAATATCTGGAGGCCGCCGCCCGGCGGACGGATATCCTGGTGATCCAGTGTATGCAAGGGGGCTGCTTCCGCACCCCGGCGGACATTTCCCGGGAAACCCTGGAAGCCTTGCGCAGCCGGGGGATCTTGTAGAAATTCCCATGGGCCTATGCCCTTGCTTTGGGACAAACTAATCCCATACATTCGCCCCCAGGGGGCGGGAAGGAGGCAAGGGCATGATGAAAGCGCTACCGTTTATGGTGGGTGTGGTGGCCGGGGCCGCCGCAGGGTATATGGCGGTGACCGCCATGTATCCGGACGTTGCCCGGCGTATGCTGCGGGATTCCAGCCGGGCCATGCGCAGCGGCAAACGGATGGTCAGCAACATGTTCCGCTAAGGGGCATCCCGGCGGGTCCATCCATGGAAAAAGCGGCATGAACGCCGCTTTTTATCGTGGCGGGCAGGCGCGCTTGCCCGCCATCCCGAACAAAAGGAGGAAACGGATGGGGGAAATGCAGCAAGGGGTACAGTTCCGCTTTGCCGGGCCGGCGGATACGGCCTTGATCCTCCGCTTCATCCGGGCGCTGGCCCGGTATGAAGGGATGGAGGCGCAGGTGGTGGCGGATGAAGCCATGCTGGCGGAATGGCTCTTCCGGCGGAAAAAGGCGGAGGTGCTCTTCGCCCTTTCGGATGGGACGGAGGTGGGCTTCGCCCTGTTTTTCCATAATTTTTCCACCTTCCTGGGCCGGGCGGGGCTGTATCTGGAGGACCTGTTCGTGCTGCCCGCCTACCGGGGCCGGGGGTTTGGCAAGGCCCTTTTGCAAAAGCTGGCGGCCATCGCCCTGGAGCGGGAATGCGGCAGGCTGGAATGGTGGTGCCTGGACTGGAACCGGCCCAGCATCGATTTTTACAAGGCCCTGGGGGCCAAGCCCATGGAGGAATGGACCGTATACCGGATCGACGGGGAGACCCTAAAGGCCATGGGCCGGGCGGGCGCAAAGGATACGGACCCCGTGCAAGGTGTGGAATTGGATTGAAAAAACCCTGGGTTCAGGGTATACTGAACACATACTGGAAAAGGGGGTGGGCTGCTTGGCGGACATTCATAACGATACCATGCAGTTTCGCGTAGAAAAGGAGAAAAGCAAGGCCAGCGATGTGATCATGCGGGTCTATGCGGCCATGGAGGAGCGGGGCTACGACCCGGTGAACCAGATCGTAGGCTACCTGATCTCCGGGGACCCAACCTACATCACCAGCTATAACAACGCCCGGTATATGATCCGCATCCTGGAGCGGGACGAGCTGTTGGAAGAGCTGGTCCGCTACTATGTGCAGACCCACGAGGTGGATTGAGTATGCGGCGGGTGTTGGCGCTGGATGTGGGGGATAAGCGGATCGGCATCGCGGTGAGCGACCCGCTGGGGCTGACGGCCCAGGGGCTGGAAACCTATACCCGCACCGGGGACGAGGCGGCGGACGCAGCCTATATCCGCAGCCTGGCGGAGAAGTATGCGCCGGTACGGCTGCTGTTTGGCTTGCCCCGGAATATGGACGGCAGCTACGGCTTTCAAAGCGAAAAGGTCAAAGCCTTTGCGGATCTGGTGCTATCGGGCTTTGAAGGGGAGCACGCCTTTTATGACGAACGGCTTACCACCGTGGCGGCGGAGCGGGCCCTGGGGGAGGCTTCCCTGGATTGGCGGGCCCGGCGCAAGGTGGTGGATAAGGTGGCTGCGGTGATGATCCTCCAAGGATATCTCGCCACCAACCCCAAGCTATGATTCTAGGAGGGAAGCGAAATGGAACATGACCTGCTGGACGAAGTGGTCCTTTTGGATGAAGCGGGGGAACCCGCCCGGTTTTCCCATATCCTGACCTTCCTCTATGAGGGGGAACGGTATATCGCCCTGAGCCCCCTGGAGGCGGAGCCCTCCGAGGAGGAAGCGGAGGTGGTGCTGCTCCAGGTGGTGCCGGAGGGGGAGGAGGAAACCTATGTGACCATTGAAAGCGAAGTGCTGCTACAAGAGGTATTCGCCCATTTCCTGGCCCTGATGGATGAGATCCAGGATGCTGAGGCATAGCGGAAAAATATTCAGGCCCCAGCCCGCATACCATATCAAGTATGGGGGCTTTTATTATGCAGAAAAATAAGCGGCGCATCAAGCTGGGCAGGCGGTTTCTCTCCGCCCTGGACCTGCCGGAGGAAGCGGCGGGCACGCCAAAGGTGACCCTGCTGGGCAGGGACTGGGCCCTGGTGGAAAACCATAAGGGCCTGTATCAATACCGGGAAGCGGAGATCTGCCTCCACACCCGGGAGGGGATGCTGGTGGTGAGCGGCAAGGGCCTCACCCTCAAGGAGCTGAGCCCGGAGCGGATGTTCATTTGCGGCAGCGTGGAGGCCGTCCGGTACGGGGAAGCAGGGAAATAATGGTGAACAAACTGTAAAAAGCGGCCAAGCGCCATCCGGCAGCGGGGAGGAAGCGGCGTGGATATGTGGAATTCTCTTGCGGGATATGTTATGATAAAGCTGGAAGGGGCTGGCCTGGAGCGGTTTGTGAACCGGGCCCTGGAGGCGGGGCTTTCCATCTGGAACGTGCGGCGCACCGGCCGGAACACCATGACCGCCAACGTGAGCGTAGGCAGCTTTTACGCCCTGCGCAAGCTGAACCGGAACCTGGGCTGCCGGATCCATATCCTGGAAAAGCACGGCCTGCCCATCGCCCTGTCCAGGCTGTGGTTTCGCAAGGTGCTGGCCCTGGGCTGGATCGGGGTGCTGGCGGCGCTGCTGCTAAGCTCCCGGTACGTATGGTTTTTCCGCTTCGAGGGCTGCGACCAGGTGACCCCCGCCCAGCTCATGGAGACCCTGGAGGAGATGGGCATCCGGGCGGGTACGCCCCGGGGCCGGGTGATCACCAGCCAGCTGGGCAAGGCGGTGATGGCCTCGGACGACCGGATCGCCTGGGCAGGGGCGGAGCTCAACGGTGTGGTGTTGCAGCTGTCCATCCAGGAGGCGGGCCAGGAGCCTGCCGTGCTGGAGGAGGGCCCGCCCCAGAGCATCTACGCCGCCCGGGACGGGGTCATCCGGCGGATTGTCCCCCTGCAGGGCAAGGCCCTGTTCCAGGCCGGGGACGCGGTGCTCGAGGGGCAGAAGCTGATCACCGGGGAGCTGGGGGAGGATCTGGCCGTACAGGCCCGGGGCGAAGTGATCGCCCGGGTTTTGTACCGGTTTTCCTACACGGCCCCCTATTCCCGGGTAGCCCCCGGCCGCACCGGGGAAACCTATACCTATACCCGGCTGTCCCTGCTGGGCTATACCCTGCCGGAGCCGGCCGTCCCCTTTGAAGAATACGAGATGGAAACCAGCCAAGGGGCGGTGCTGGGGGTGGGAGCGCCCCTAAGGGTGCAGGAAGTAACCTGCTACCAGCTGGCGGATATGCCCAGGACCTTTACCCAGGCGGAGCTTTTGCCCATGGCGGAGGCGGGCGCCAGGGCGCTGATGGACCAGGGGGTGGATAAGACCGCCCGGATCCTATCGGTGCAGACCGTCAGCAGCCAGGATGAAACCGGGGTCACCGTGGAACTCCAGGTGATCGCGGAAGAAAATATCGCACAAAGTGGAGCGTTGTAAGCAAACCTATGCAAGAATTTGAACGGGAAACCATGGGCGCCCAGGCGCCCCGGCAATATGAGATCGCTGTAGAAAGCATGGACGAGGTGCTGCGGCTGTTCGGGGTGTTCGACGAGAACCTGAGCATCATCCAGCAGGAGACCGGCGCCAACATCAAAACCGACGGGGGAAGCATTTCCATCACCGGGGAGGCGGAGGCGGCGGCCTTGGCCCACGAGGTGGTGGACAGGCTGCTGACCATCCTGCGCCGGGGGGAAAACATCGACCGGAGCCGGATCCGCTATGCGGTGGACCTGGCCAAGGAGGGCAACGGGGAGCTGATCCTGGAGCTGCTGGACGATGTGGTGGCCTTCACCAACAAGGGCCGCAGGATCAAGTGCAAGACCCTGGGCCAGAAGAAATACGTCTCCGCCCTCAAAAAGCATACCGTGGTATTCGGCGTGGGCCCCGCGGGCACCGGCAAGACCTATTTGGCGGTGGCCATGGCGGTGTTGGCCTTTAAGAATAAAGAGGTGGACAAGATCATCCTGACCCGGCCCGCGGTGGAAGCCGGGGAAAAGCTGGGTTTCCTGCCGGGGGACCTGCAAAACAAGGTGGACCCGTATCTGCGGCCCCTGTACGACGCCCTGTACGATTTCCTGGGGGCGGAGAATTTCCACCAGCTGGTGGAACGGGGGGCCATCGAGGTGGCGCCCTTGGCATATATGCGGGGCCGCACCCTGAACGACGCCTACATCATCCTGGATGAGGCGCAAAACTGCACCTGCGAGCAAATGAAGATGTTCCTCACCCGCTTTGGAGAAGGCTCCAGGGTGGTGGTGACCGGGGACATTACCCAGATCGACCTGCCCAGGGAAAAGAAGAGCGGGTTGGTCCACGCCCTGGAGGTATTGCGGGACGTGGAGGGCATCAGCCAGATCTACCTGACCCACAAGGACGTGGTGCGGCACGATATGGTCCAGCGGATCATCCGGGCATACGACCGGGCGGAAGCGGGCCGGGGCCGCGGGCAGGGCGAAGGCTAGAGGGAAGGGAGGATTACCATGGCAAAGCAGCGGGAACGCAAGACCAAGCCAGGCGTATATAAGCAAGCCGTCGCGGGGCTCCTTCTGATCCTTACCCTGGTTTCCGCCTACCTAACGGGGCTGGCCTGCATCACGCCCCGGCGCTATAGCGTGGCGGAAGGGGAACCGGCGCCTGCTACCATCCATGCCAACCAGAGCATGGACGACGAAGGGGCCACGGAAGCCCTGCGCCAAAGCGCCATGAACGGGGTGCAGCCGGTCTATCAGATCGACCAGGCGCTGGTGGCGTCCCTGGAGGAGGGGGCGTCGGGCTTTTTTGACAGCCTGACGGACGTGCGGGCCAAGGCCCTGCAGCAGGCGGCCACCGAGACCCCCACCCAGGCGGAATGGGAAGCCTTGCTCACGGAGCAGATGGTGGCCTCCCTGGGGGGATCTACCACTCCGGCCCTGGACAAGCAAGCCCTGCTGGGAGTGCTGATGGCCACGGAGGCGGAGCTGACCATGCTGCGGGAGATCGTGCTGCCGAAGATCTCCACGGCCCTCACCGGGGGCCTGGCGGAGGGCAGCGTGGAGAACGTGCGGGCAGCCGCCATCGCGGAGGTGAACGCGGCCGCCAGCTTGAGCGCCGGCCTGAAACAGGTGGGCGCCCTGGCGCTTACGGAATATTTGCAGCCCACCTATATTGTGGACGAGGCGGCCACCCAGGCGGCCCGGCAGGAGGCGGCTCAGCAGGTGGAGCCGGTGCAGATCAAGCGGGGAGACGTGATCGTGCGGGAAGGGGCGGTGGTGACCAGCGCCCAGATGGCCCTGCTGACCCAGATGGATATGGTGGAGGGCGGCTCCAACGATACCCTGATCCGGGTGGGGCTGGCCCTGTATGTGCTGCTGGCCTATACCCTGTTCGGCTACGGCCTGTACGCCTTGCAGCCCCAGGCCCTTCAGGATCTGAAGGCCGTGCTGATCATGGGGCTGCTGCTGACGGCGGCGCCGGCCCTGGCCCTGCTGTGCAACATGCTGGATATCCACTTGACCCCCCTGCCCATGGCTGCCATGCTGATCGCCATCCTGGTGGGGGAGCGGGCAGGGCTGTGCGGCGGGGTGCTGTTGGCCCTGTTGGGGGGGATGCTGGCCTCCCAGCCGGGCAGCGCCTTCGGCTTTGACGCGGGGGCCATGCTGCTCTTTACCCTGGCCTTTGCGCTGGCTTCTACCTTTGCCCTGCGCAAGGTGCAGACCCGGGGCGCCATCATCGCCGCCGCCGGCGCGGGCGGCGCGGCGGGCGGCATCTGCCTGGTGGCGGTGTATGTGATCGCCGGCAAGAGCCTGGGGACCACCCTCATGGACGCGGCCTGGGTGCTGTTGAGCGCCCTGTTTAGCGGCCTATTGGTGGTGGGCTCCCTGAGCATATGGGAGAACCTGTTCGACATCGCCACCCCGGCCCGGCTCAACGAGCTGCTCAACACCGGCAACCCCTTGCTAAAGCAGCTGATGTACGAGGCCCCCGGCACCTACCAGCACAGCATGAACGTGGCCGCCCTGGCGGAGGCCGCGGCGGAGCGCATCGGCGCGGACCCCTTGCTGGCCCGGGTGGGCGCCTGCTACCACGACGTGGGCAAGCTGCGGCGGCCCCAATATTTCAAGGAAAACCAACAGGGCGCCAATATTCACGACACCCTGGCCCCGGAGGAGAGCGCCGCGGTGATCATCGCCCATCAAAAGGATGGGGCGGCCCTGTTGGCCAAATATAAAATGCCCAGCCAGGTGATCCGCATCGCGGCGGAGCACCACGGCAATTCCCTGGTGGCGTATTTCTATTACCAGGCCCAAAAGAAGGCCGGGGGCGAGGTGGACCCGAAGAAATTCCGCTATCCCGGCAACCGGCCCTCCAGCCGGGAAGGGGCCATCGTCATGCTGGCGGATTGCTGCGAGGCGGCGGTGCGCAGTCTGGGGGATTGTACCCGGGAGGCCCGGGAGGAAATGGTGCATAAGGTGATCTGGAGCAAGCTCACCGACGGGGCGGAAAACCTGCTGTCCAACGCGCCCCTTACCTTCCACGAGCTTACGGAGATCGAGCGGAGCTTTTTGCGGACCTTCAGCGGCATTATGCACGACCGGATCGAATATCCCGAGGAGAAAAAGCCATGATAGAGATATCCATGGAAGCGGCGGCTCCGGCCGGCCTGGATGTGGAAGGGGCCGTCGGCCGGGCGGGCCAGTTCGCCCTGGAACAGGAAGGGCAGGGGGATGCCTGGCTGTCGGTGCAGGTGGTGGACGATGAAGCCATCCGGGTCCTGAACCGGGATTTCCGGGGCTTGGACCGGCCTACGGACGTGCTGAGCTTCCCCATGGAGGAGGGGGATCCGATCGCCGCCATCCCGGACGGGTTTTTGGGGGATATTGTGATCTCCCTGGATAAGGCCCTGGCCCAGGCGGCAGAATATGGCCACAGCCCTCTGCGGGAGCTGAGCTTTTTGACGGTGCACGGGGTGCTGCATCTGCTGGGCTGGGATCATATGGAGCCCGGGGAAGCGGCCCGGATGTATCGTAGGCAAGAGGAGATCCTGGAGAAGATGGGAGTATTGCGATGAGCGGCATACACGAATTTGAAGCAAGAAGCATGGTGCGCATGGCCACCGAGGCCAGAAGCCGGGCCTATGTCCCCTATTCCAATTTCCGGGTGGGGGCCTGCTTGAAGGCCAGCAGCGGAGCCTATTACATGGGCTGCAACATTGAAAACGCCTCCTATAGCCCCACCAACTGCGCGGAGCGCACCGCCATGTTCAAGGCGGTGTACGAGGGGGAGCGGCGCTTTGACGCCCTGGCCATCATATGGGATGGGGCGGGCTATGCGGTGCCCTGCGGGGTGTGCCGGCAGGTGCTGGCGGAATTCTGCCACCCCCAGATGCCGGTGGTGTGCGCCAATAAGGACGGGGAATATACCATCTATACCCTGGAACAGCTGCTGCCGGCAGCCTTTACGGCGGGGGATATGGGATGAGCTATCGGTCGGGGTTCATATCCATCATCGGCTCCCCCAACGTGGGGAAGAGCACCCTGATGAACCAGCTGATTGGGCAAAAGGTATCCATCGTGTCCCAGCGGGCCCAGACCACCCGGAACCGGGTGATGGGGGTGCTGACCCGGCCGGGGCGGCAGATGGTCTTTTTGGACACCCCGGGGGTGACCACCCCGAAAAACAAGCTGGGGGAATATATGTGCAAGGTGGCCTTCGACGCCCTGAACGAGGTGGAGGCCATCCTGTTTGTGGCGGACGCCAGCCGGGGGATCGGGCCCAAGGACGCGGCCCTGCTGGCCCGGCTCAAGGAGGCCAAGGCCCCGGTGGTGGCGGCCATCAACAAGGCGGACCTGTGCACCCTGGACCAGATCGAGACGGCCCGGGAACGGCTGGAGCAGGAAGGGTTCATACGGGGCATGGTGAAGCTATCCGCCCTGGAGGGCCGGGGCCTGGATCGGCTGGAGGCCATGCTGACGGAGTATCTTGTGGAGGGCCCCCAGTATTTCCCCGAGGACATGGTGACGGATCAGCCGGAGCGGTTGCTTTGCGGGGAGATCATACGGGAAAAAGCCCTGGCGCTGCTCCGGGAGGAGGTGCCCCACGGCTTGGGGGTAAGTATGGATAAGATCGAAGCCCGGCCGGACGGGGTGCAGGATATCTGGGCCACCATCTATTGCGAGCGGGCTGGACACAAGGGCATCATCATCGGCAAGGGCGGGGCCATGCTCAAGCGGATCGGCTCCGAGGCCCGCAAGGATATGGAATGGCTGCTGGGCAGCCGGGTGAACCTTCAGCTGTGGGTGAAGGTGAAGGAGGACTGGCGCAACAACCCCAGCTTCCTGGGGGAGCTGGGCTACGAAGGATAGGGCCCGGACGGCCGGGCGCGTAGAAAAGTGGCCCAAGGCCACTTTTTCCCTACGGCCCGGCCAAGCGGGCGGCTGCGCCCTGCAAAGGGGATGGGGGAGCCGCCGCAAGGCCCCGGCCGGGTATGCCAGCGGGCTGGCCGGCAGGCTGGGCGCCCTGCGGGGTGAACAGCGGCTCCCGGACGGCCCGCTAGGGGCGTTCCCTGCTCGGGGCGGGCGGGGGGGGGTCCCTGGGCAAAAGCGCCTGGGCCCGGGCTTGCCGGTAGGCCAGGTAATCCGCCGGGGCGCCGGTTTTGGCGAAGCGGGCCCAGGCAACGTCAACGGGGGATCGCGGCATGGCAGGAGCTCCTTTCCCGATCGGCGGTCAAGGCCGCCAGGTTACTTTCAGTATCGGTGGGAAGGCAGGGGATCATGCCAAGCAATCCCTGACAAAACTGGAAAGGAGGGCGCGCCTATGTCCACCATGACCCTGACGGGGATCGTGCTGCGCTATGCCAATTACCGGGACAGCGACCGGATCCTTACCATCCTGACCCGGGAGCGGGGCAAGCTCTCCGCCGCCGCCCGGGGTTGCAGGAAACCCAGCTCCCGGCTCTTTGGATGCAGCGAACTTTTCACCTATGGGGAATTCGTGCTCTTCGAGGGCAAAGGCAAGACGACCGTGGATAATTGCGACGTGCGGGAGCGGTTCTATCCCCTGCGGGAGGACGTGGGCCGGTTTGCCGCCGGGGCGTATATGCTTTCTGTGGCCGATGCCGTTACTGCCCCCGCCCAGCCCAACGAGGCCCTGTTTGCCCTGCTGTATTACGCCCTTAGCTATGCCGCCTACAAGGAACAAAACCCCACAGACCTGGCCATCTGCTTCCTGGCCCGGTGCCTGGCTTTGCAGGGCTATGCCCCCAGGCTCACCCATTGCGCCCGTTGTGGACGGGATCTGCGGGGCCTGCGCCATATGGCCTTTTCCTCCCCGGCCGGGGGCGCGGTGTGCATGGATTGCCGGGACGGGGATAGCCTGGAGATCAGCCCCCTGGCCCTGGAGGCGGTGCGCCGGATGCTCCTGCTCTCCAACCAGGATATGGACCGGGTAGCCTTGCCGGAGGCGGTGCGCAGCCAGCTCAAAACGGCTTTGCACGCCTACGGGGAATACGTTTTAGAGCGGCCATTTCGGGCTATGGAACAGCTATAAGCTGGGATAATAGCGACGAGGGAAAGGCCTTGCAATTCTCGAACCATTTACTCCTGTTATAAAGAAATAGAATGCAGGGAATGCTGCAAAATAATGCCCGAACCGGTTGAATATTTCCGGCGGTATGTTATAATTAGGAAGCCACAAGAAATTGGGGCTTTATCGCATTATGCCGGCTTACAAACAAATTTATATATCATTTACAGCAGGAGGATAAACCATGGCAAAAAAGTACGTATACCTTTTTAGCGAAGGGAATGCGAACATGCGGGAGCTTCTGGGCGGCAAGGGCGCCAACCTGGCGGAAATGACCGGGCTGGGTATGCCGGTGCCCCAGGGCTTTACCGTGACCACCGAGGCCTGTATGCAGTACTATGCGGACGGCCAGCAAATCAACGACGCCATTGCAGACGAGATCTACACCTATGTGGGCAAGCTGGAAAAGCTTACCGGTAAAAAGTTCGGCGACAAGGAAAACCCCCTGCTGGTTTCCGTGCGCAGCGGCGCCCGGGCTTCCATGCCGGGCATGATGGACACCATCCTGAACCTGGGCCTCAACGACGAGGTGGTGGAGTCCTTCGCCAAGAAGACCAACAACCCCCGTTTTGCCTATGATTCCTACCGCCGGTTCATCCAGATGTACTCCGACGTGGTCATGGAAGTGGGCAAGAAGTATTTCGAGGAGCTCATCGACAAGATGAAGGCCGAGCGGGGCGTCAAGCTGGATACCGAGCTCAACGCCGACGACCTCAAAGCCCTGGCCGAGCAGTTCAAGGCCGAATACAAGGCCAAGATCGGCAAGGATTTCCCCTCCGATCCCAAGGAGCAGCTCATGGGCGCGGTCAAGGCCGTGTTCCGCAGCTGGGACAACCCCCGTGCCATCTACTACCGCCGGATGAACGACATCCCCGCCGACTGGGGCACCGCCGTCAACGTGCAGATGATGGTATTCGGCAACATGGGCGATACCTCCGGCACCGGCGTGGCCTTCACCCGCAACCCCGCCACCGGCGAAAAGAAGCTCTTTGGCGAATTCCTGATGAACGCCCAGGGCGAGGACGTGGTGGCCGGCGTGCGCACCCCCCAGACCATCGACCAGCTGGCCAAGATCATGCCCGAGGCCTATCAGCAGTTCGTGGATATCTGCGACAAGCTGGAGCACCATTATCGGGATATGCAGGACATGGAGTTCACCATCGAGGAGAAGAAGCTCTTCATGCTCCAGACCCGGAACGGCAAGCGCACCGCCGCCGCCGCTTTGAAGATCGCCTGCGACCTGGTGGACGAGGGCATGATCAGCGAGGAGGAAGCGGTGATGACCGTGGATCCCAAGCAGCTGGACGCCCTGCTGCATCCCCAGTTTGACGCCGCCATCCTTAAGAACACCAAGCCCATCGGCAAGGGCCTGCCCGCCTCCCCCGGCGCGGCCAGCGGCCAGATCGTATTCTCTGCGGACGACGTGATGAAGTGGGTGGGCCGCGGCAAGCGGGTCATCCTGGTGCGGCTGGAGACCAGCCCGGAGGATATCGAAGGAATGCATCACGCGGAGGGCATCCTTACCGTGCGGGGCGGCATGACCAGCCACGCGGCGGTGGTGGCCCGGGGCATGGGCGCCTGCTGCGTATCCGGCTGCGGCGAGATCCAGATGGACGAGGAAAACAAGTGCTTTAGCCTGGACGGCCGGGTGTTCAAAGAGGGGGATTACATCTCCCTGGACGGCTCCACCGGCAACATCTACGGCGAGAAGATCCCCACCGTGGAAGCCGAGATCAGCGGCGACTTCGGCCGGCTCATGGGCTGGGCGGATAAGTATCGCCGGCTGCGGGTGCGCACCAATGCGGACAACCCCCACGACGCTTCCATTGCTATGAAGTTTGGCGCGGAGGGCATCGGCCTGTGCCGCACCGAGCATATGTTCTTTGAAGAGGACCGTATCCCCGTCATGCGGGAGATGATCCTGGCCCCCAACGTCCAGGCCCGCCGGGACGCCCTGAACAAGCTCCTGCCCATGCAGCGTAAGGACTTCGAGGGCATCTACAAGGTCATGAACGGCCATCCGGTCACCATCCGGTTCCTGGATCCCCCCCTCCATGAGTTCCTGCCCAACAAGGAGGAGGATATCCTGGAGCTGTCCAAGACCATGGGCATCACCCCGGAGCGTCTGCGGGCTACCATCACCAACCTCCACGAGTTCAACCCCATGATGGGCCACCGGGGCTGCCGCCTGTCCGTCACCTATCCGGAAATTGCGGAAATGCAGACCCGCGCCGTCATCGAGGCCGCCATCAACGTACGCCGTGAGACCGGCATCAACGTGATCCCCGAGATCATGATCCCCCTGGTAGGCGAGGATAAGGAGCTGATCTACGTCAAGAAGATCATCGACAAGACGGCTAAGGAAGTCCTTGCGGAGAACGATATGGAGATCCCCTACTTGGTGGGTACCATGATCGAGATCCCCCGGGCCGCCCTCACCGCCGATGAGCTGGCCAAGGAAGCCCAGTTCTTCTCCTTCGGCACCAACGACCTGACCCAGATGACCTTCGGCTTCAGCCGAGACGATGCGGGTAAGTTCCTCGATGCCTACTACGACGCCAAGATCTACGAGTCGGATCCTTTTGCCCGCCTGGATCAGACCGGCGTCGGTGCTCTGGTCGAGATGGCCGCCGAAAAGGGCCGCGCCACCCGCCCCGACATCAAGCTGGGCATCTGCGGTGAGCACGGCGGTGATCCGTCCTCCGTCGAGTTCTGTCACAACATCGGCCTGAACTACGTCTCCTGCTCCCCCTTCCGGGTGCCGATCGCCCGTTTGGCCGCCGCCCAGGCTGCCATCAAGGAAAAGAGAGCGGCGAAATAAGGTTGTTTTAGGTCAACACCCGATAGCAAAACCCGAGGCAACGCGAATAGCAAAAAGACCTTGCAAGGAGTTTCCTTGCAAGGTCTTTTTTTATACGGGGAAACCTTGCGCACAGCAGATTTTTTGAATAAACTTGCGATGTTCATGCGTCTTCCGAGAAAAGGTTTGGAAAAATATTCGCAAACGCTTTAGCTGCACCGGGGAATCCCCCGGGTCGGGATGATAGAAACAGGCGGGATAAGACATGGTCTTTGCCGGGTAGATGAAAACTGCCGTCGGCAGCAAGCCCCCCAAGGAGATCGCCTTCAACTGCGGCCCTCTTCGCCTGCAAGCCGGCACTCT
>UQOG01000026.1 GCA_900542615.1 uncultured Eubacteriales bacterium
ATGCACGAACGATTGCTTCTATGCTGTTATCCGATGCGGGCCTCAAACCCTACACGGACACAGCATACCACAATGAGGAGCTAAAGTCACTGACCAGATACCGTTTTGACAAGGTGAAAGAACGCGCCAAGCTGAAAAGCTCTATTTCCCGATTGGTCTGCATCCTGTTCCCCGAACTGGAAAAGCTCGTTCCGTCTCTACATATTGCCTCTGTCTACGCCCTGCTGGCGGAGTTTCCCGGTGCCAAACAGATTGCCGCTGCCCATTTGACGAGGCTGAAAGCACTGCTTGAAACGGCTTCCAAAGGCCACTACAAGCGGGACATGGCTCTTGAAATCCGAGATGCTGCCAGAAACTCTATTGGCTCCTGGATGCCCGCCAAGTCTCTTGAATTGCAGCACACCATCCGGCTCATCCGAGAGCTGGACGACGAAATCGTTGAAATTGAAGAGCAGATTCAAGCCATTATGGATGAACTTAATTCTCCCATTACCACGATCCCAGGGCTTGGATTCCGAATGGCCGCCATGATCTTTGCTGAGGTTGGCGACTTCAACCGTTTTGATTCCCCGGACAAGCTATTGGCTTATGCCGGGATGTCTCCCTCTACTTACCAGTCCGGGCAGCTCAAGAATTGTTACCCACACATGGAAAAGCGTGGCTCTCGATACCTACGCTACGCCCTTTACAACGCGACCAAGTATGTCTGCCACTGGGACCCGACCTTTGCTGCCTATCTTGCTAAGAAGCGGGCGGAGGGCAAGCACTACAATGTCGCTCTTTCTCACGCTGCCAAAAAGTTGGTTCGTCTGATATTTGCCATGGAGAAATCCAGGCGGCCATATTGCTTAGCGGCTTGCGTGCAACTACTCGAATAGCCAGCAGGGGTCTGACAAGACTTCAGCTTTGCTATACCCTTTCTGAGACATCTTTTCTCTTCACCACCATTCATTTTGTGGGTTGACACTTAATAGTTAATCTTTTTGACAAGCATATAGGTCATTTTGACAATTTTATTTGTCAAACATAGGATAACATTGACAAAGATCCTTGTCAAGAGGGTTTAGAAATATTTTTGTTCCAGGGCTTCGGCATGGAAAAGCGGGCGCGATTCCCGGGCCAAAAAAATTTTTTTGCGATATTGCAACCTTGGGCCATGCTCATGCGTTCTATGGATGAAACACAAAAACGACAACGAAACGAAAGGATCACGATAACCATGAAACGCATTGTACTCTTTGTTTTGACCGCCACGCTCCTGCTCAGCGCCGTGCCTGCCCTGGCTGCCTCCGGCTCCCTGGTACAGGCGGAAGGCACCATCACCGCGGTGGATACCGCCAACAACCAGATCACCGTCACCCTGTCCGACAAGAGCGAAATGGTCTTTAACGTAAGCGGCTCCACCCTGTTTTTGAGCGCCAAGGACGGCAGCAATCTTGCCCTGAAGGATCTGGCGGCCGGCATGACCTTCACCGCCTTCCACAGCGCGGCCACCACCCGGAGCCTGCCCCCCCAAAGCGCCCTGCACACCATGATCGTGGCCAAGAGCAGCAGCGAGGACTTCGCCCATGCTTTCACCGTGCAGAGCGTGGAAAGCAGCAACAATGGCCTGGACCTGCTCAACGACAAGGGGGACACCATTCTGCATGTAAGCAGCGCCACCAGCGTATACACCCTGGGGGAAACCGGCCTGGTAGCGGCCAAAGCCGCCGACATCCAGGCGGGCGCCCGGCTGATCGCCTGGTATGACGTGGTGGCCATGAGCTATCCCGGCCAGGCCAATCCCTCCAAGGTCCTGGTGCTGTCCTTTGGCGACGGCAACAGCCCCTCCATTCCCCCCAAGACCGGCGACGCGGTGAGCGATACCCTGGCCTTCTCGGTGATCGCCCTGTCCCTGGTGGGCCTGGCCGCCTGGACCATCCAAGCCCGCAAGGAAAAATAAGCCAGCCATGTACCCTTGCGCCTCCGCCCAGCGGAGGCGCTTTGTTTGATTTTGTCTGGCTGTCTTGGCTTTGGCGTTTTTCTCATTGACAACGCCGGGGCCTATGCTATAATGATATTTGAAGAGGATTGCGGAATGAACGGGCCGGCCCTCGCCCCCCCCACTGCATCGTAGAGAGGAGCTTCCCCTGGCTGTAAGGGCTCCATGCAGGGCGAGCTGCCTACCACCCCGGGACCGCAAGGGGTTGCACCCCGTATCGTGCGCTTTAAGTGGGTCTTTTCCAAACAGGGTGGGACCGCGGACATGGTTTGTTCGTCCCTGGCGTTGCCAGGGGCGTTTTTTATTGTAAATTTAATGGAGGTATCAATATGAACATTACGCTACCGGATGGCAGCATCCACCAATATCAGGACGGCATGACGGCCTTTGACATCGCCGCCGACATCTCCCCCCGCCTGCGCAAGGCCACCCTGGCCGCGGAGCTGGACGGCCAGCGGATCGACGCCTTTGCCCCCATCCATGGGGACCATAGCCTCAAGCTCCTCACCTTCGCCGATGAAAACGGCCGCTGGGCTTTCCGCCATACCGCTTCCCACATGCTGGCCCAGGCGGTAAAGCGGCTGTATCCCGATGTAAAATTCGCCATTGGCCCCGCCATTGAAAACGGCTTCTATTACGACTTCGATACCCCGGAAGGCTTCTCCTTCTCCCCGGAGGATCTTGCCGCCATCGAAAAGGAAATGGCCAAGATCGCCGCGGAAAACCTGCCCCTGCACCGGTTTGAGCTGCCCCGGGAAGAGGCCATCGCCTATATGGAACAGCGCAACGAGCCCTATAAGGTGGAGCTGATCCGGGATCTGCCCGAGGACGCTGTCATCAGCTTTTACGAGCAGGGGGAGTTTACCGACCTGTGCGCCGGCCCCCATGTGGAAAGCACGGGCAAGGTGAAAAACATCAAGCTCATGAGCGTGGCCGGCGCCTATTGGCGGGGCAGCGAAAAAAACAAGATGCTCCAGCGGATCTACGGCACGGCCTTTGAAAAGAAGGCAGACCTGGACGAATACCTGTTCCGCATCGAGGAAGCCAAAAAGCGGGATCACCGGAAGCTGGGCCGGGAGCTGGATCTGTTCGATATCCATGATGAAGGCCCTGGGTTCCCCTTCTTTTATCCCAACGGCATGATCCTGCGCAACCAGTTGGAAGCCTTCTGGCGAGAGCAGCATGAGGCTCGGGGCTACAAGGAGATCCGTACCCCCATGATCCTCAACCGGGATCTTTGGATCCGCTCCGGCCATTGGGATCATTACAAAAACAACATGTATTTTACCAAAATCGACGACATGGACTATGCCATCAAGCCCATGAACTGCCCTGGCTCCATCCTCACCTATAAGCGGAAGATCTATTCCTACCGGGATCTGCCGGAACGGCTGGGCGAGCTGGGCCTGGTGCACCGCCATGAGCTTTCCGGCGCCCTGCACGGCCTGATGCGGGTACGCTGCTTTACCCAGGACGACGCCCACATCTTCATGACCCCGGACCAGATCAAAGGGGAGATCCTGGGGGTCATCGATAAGTTCCAGTGCTTCTACGACACCTTTGGCTTCAAGTACACCGTAGAGCTCTCCACCCGGCCCGAGGATAGCATGGGCAGCGACGAGCAGTGGGAGCAGGCCACCGAAGCCCTGGAGGAAGCCCTGAAGGCTTGCGGCCTGCCCTATGCCATCAACGAGGGGGACGGCGCCTTCTACGGCCCCAAGATCGACTTCCACCTGGAGGACGCCATCGGCCGTACCTGGCAGTGCGGCACCATCCAGCTGGATTTCCAGATGCCGGAGCGCTTCGATATCACCTATGTGGGCCCTGATGGGGAAAAGCATCGCCCCGTTATGATCCATACCGTGGTGTTCGGCTCCATCGAGCGGTTCATCGGCATCCTCACCGAGCACTGCGCCGGCGCCTTCCCCACCTGGGTGGCCCCCTTGCAGGTGAAGGTGCTCACCATCACCGGCCGGGCGGATGCGCGGGCCCAGGAGGTCTGCGGCATCCTCAAGAAGGCCGGGCTGCGGGCGGAGGCGGATCTGCGCAACGAGAAGATCGGCTTCAAGATCCGGGAAGCCCAGATGATGCGGGTGCCCTACATGGTGGTCATCGGCGACAAGGAGATCGAGCAGGGCGTGGTGGCTGTTCGGGGCCGCAAGAAGGGCGACCTGGGCGTCATGCCCCTGGAGGATTTCATGGCCATGATCCAGGAGGAGATCGCCTCCAAGGCCCGGGATTAAACCCCTGGCCCCATTTGCCAACCATACAAGACAGCGGAACCTTCCGCTGCCTTGTTGCGTTTGCGCCGTTTTCCTTTGCCCATTGCCCGGGCAATGGACGGCCCTATGCTTTGCAACCCCGGCCCCGGTGTGCCCCATGAAGGGGCGGCCGGTCGCCCGCCAGCTTTTTGGCGGCGGGTCCAGCCCCGCGTCTTGCGTCCTGCCCGGCCTGGGGGGGCAGGACCGCTACGAGCCTTCCCCGGAAACCCAACCCCGGGCCAAGCGCTGCATCCAGGCGCAAACGTCCATCCCATAGGCCGCCTGTAGCCTAGGCCGGTCCAGAACCTGATCCACAGGCCCAAAGGCCGCCTGGCGGCCCGCCGCCAGCAGGAGGGCATGGCTGCCAAAGGCGCGGGCCAGGCTCAGATCGTGTACCACGCTGATGGCCGCCCGGTTGGGGGCTGCGCGCAGCCAGCGGGCTATGCCGTCGAACAGCCGGCTTTGGTAGGGGATGTCCAAATGGTTTCCCGGCTCGTCCAGCAGCAACAGGTTGGGGTCCTGGGCCATGACCTGGGCCAGGAAGGCCCGCTGCAGCTCCCCGCCGGAAAGGGTCAGAATGGACCGATCCGCCAGCGCCTCCATGCCGGCGAAGCGAAGGGCTTGTTGGATCCTTTGGCCGGCCTGGGGGTCCTTGGGGAACAGCCGGCCCTGGCCGTGGGCATAGCGGCCCATGGCGGCCACCTGGGCCACGGTAAAGGCGGCGTAAGCGCCGGAATGCTGGGCCAAGACCCCCAGATGCCTGGCCCGGTCCCGGGGGGACATGGCTTCCACCTCCCGGCCCAGGAGCCGGACCCTGCCCGCATGGGGGATGGACTGGGCAATGGCCCGCAGCAGGGTGGATTTTCCCGCCCCGTTGGGGCCTACGACCATCAGCCAATCCCCCGGGGATAGGGCGAAGCGTATATCCGCCAGAACGGTCTTGCGGCCATAGGCGGCGGTCAGGCCATCGACTTTCAGCATCCTTGGTTTTTCCTCCTGGTCGTATAGAAAATGTACACGAACGCCCCCGCCCCCACCAGGGAGGTGACGGCCCCCACCGGCAGCTCCAGGGGTCTTAGGAGCACCCGGGACAAAAGGTCTGCCAGCAGCAAAAAGGTGGCGCCAAAGCAGGCGGCGCCGGGCAAAAGGCGGCTGTGATCCGGGCCCAGGAGCCTGCGGGTCATATGGGGCACCAGCAGCCCCACAAAGCCGATGCCGCCGCCCACGGCCACGCTTACGCCGGTCAAGGCCGCCACGCAAAATAGGACCCGCAGCTTGCAGCTTCGCACGTTCACCCCCAGGTTGCCCGCCTGCTCCTCCCCCAGGGTAAAGGCGTTGAGCTCCCGGGCGGTGAAATATAGGGCCCCGCCCGCCAGGGCCAATGCGGCCGCCAGCAGGGCCGCCTGGGCGTAGTCGCTGCCCTGCAGGCTGCCCATGGTCCAGAAGGTAATGGAGCGGAGCTTTTCCGGGAACAGCAGCGACACCAGGCTGGTCAAGCTGGTGGCCAGCATGGAAAACATCACCCCCAGCAGGATCACGGTCTGGGTGGCGAGGCCGCCGTCCAGCCGGGCGGCCAGCCCCAGGATGAGCAGCAGGGAGAGGAAGGCGAACAGGATGGCCATTGCCGCCGTGCCGCCGATGGGCAGGCCGGGGAGCTGGACGCCCAGGGCGATGGCCAGCACAGCCCCCAGGGAGGCGCCGGAGGCCACCCCCAGGGTGGAGCCGTCCGCCAGGGGGTTGCGCAAAAGCCCCTGCATGGCTGCGCCGGCCAGGGATAGGGCCGCCCCCACCAGCGCCACGCACAGGGTACGGGGCAGGCGCACATCCAGCAGGATGGCCCCGGGCAGCCCCTGGGGGATGGGCTGTCCCAGCAGGGCGTTCCACAATACCCGCAGGGTATCCCCCAGGGGGATGTCCACGCTCCCCCAGCAAACGCTCATCAGCCAAGCCCCGGCCAGCCCGGCGCCAAAGGCCAGCGGTATGGCCCGTTTCATGGGTTCGCCGGGGCGGCCCCGTATACGCCGTCAAACAGGCTTTGGGCTCCCTCCGCCAGCCGGGGGCCGGGCCTGGTCAGGGCGTTGGAGTCCAGCCAAAGCACCTGTCCCCGTTGGAGGGCCTTCAGCCCCTCCCAGCCCTTGCGAGCCAGGATCTCCTCCACCGGGGAGCTGCCGTCGGCGGCCGCCATGCCCAGGGTCACGATATAGTCCGGGTCCCGCTCCAGCACCTGCTCCTGGGAGATCTGGGCCCAGCCCTCCACGTCGCCAAAGGCGTTTTCCAGGCCCAGCATGGCGGCAATCTCATCTAAAAAGGTGCCCTTTCCCCCGGTCCACAGCCCCCATTCCAGGGGGGAGGTCTCAAAATAGACCGTCCCGCCGGTCCCCAGTTCCGCCGCCTGGGCGGACAGGTCCGCAAAGGACGCCTGCATGGTCTGGATCAAGGCGTCGGCTTCCGGCGTTTTGCCCACCACCTGGCCGATCAGCGCAATGGCCTGGTACACCCCCTGGATGTCCTGGGCGTTTAGGGATACCACCTGGATGCCCGCATGTTCCAGGGCCGCTACCTGCTCCTTGCTCTGGGCCATGATGGTCATAAATACCACCTGGGGCTCCAGGGCCAGGATCTGCTCCAGGTTGGTCTCCTCCCCCGTGCCCACCTGGGGGACGGCCTGCACCTGGGCCGGATAGTCGCAATACATGCCCCGGCCCACCAGGGCGTCCCCCGCCCCCAGGGCATACAGGATCTCGCAATCCGAGGGGGCCAGCGCCACCACCCGCTCCGCCGGGGCGTCCAGGGCGATCTGCCGCCCCAGCATATCCGTCGCCTGAATCGGCTGGCCGCTTGCCGCCTCCGCGGGGGCGGCCCCGCAGCCCGCCAGCATGAGGATGGCCAACGCCAGGGCCCCCAGGGCGCCGGCCTTTGCCTTTGCTTTTGCCTTCATATCCGGTTTCTCCTTTCCAATTAAAAAAGCGTTCCGTCCCACCCGGGGCGCAACGCAAACAAGGCGGGCTCCTTCCCAAAGGAAGCAGGCCGCTCCGCGATCAGCCATGCGCACCCCCAGACGCAGATCCTACGGGCAGGCAGGTCTCCCGGCTTGGCTTCTTCCTACTGGGGCGCCTTCCCACCGGCTACGGCAGTGGCCTATGCCCCCTCGTCAGCTTCACGGTTACTGGGATAGCTTGGAAGTTGCATCCAATTCCCCCGGCGCAAACGCGCCGGCCCCCTTTGGGGCAACCTTGCTCCGTTTTCCTTATTCCATTGGTTCCATTATACCGGCCCCCGCTTGCGGGGTCAACGCCGCCCGTTGCATAAAACATGCCCGCCGGTCTTTCCCGGCGGGCACGATAGGCTATGCTTTGGCGTCTTGCGGGGCGGCTGCGGCCGGTTCCGGCTCCATGCGCAGCAGCTTTCCGATCCGCTTATACAGCAGGAAGGTCACAGAGCCGTTCACCCCCGCCTTGATCAGGTTAAAGGGAATGATAATGGGCCAGATCATGGCCTGGACCGCCTCCAGGGGCGCGCCGTTATAGTGGACGGTGAGCCAAAGGTTAAGGGGCACCATCAGGGCGGTCATGGTCAGCCCGCCCAGCAGCAGGGACAGGGCCGCGCCCTTGCGGGTATGGAGCTTGCGATACAGGAAGCCCGCCACCAATACGAACCCGCCGGTGGCTAAAAAGTGCATCAGCGCCCCCACCCAGCCGCTCTGGGGGGATACCAGCAGCCATTGCAGCAGGCTCACCACCCCGGTAAGCAGCAGCCCGGCCGCCGGACCATACATGAAGGTGCCGATCAGGATGGGCACATCCGCCATATCATATTCCAGATACGCGGCCGCAGGGAAAATGGGGAACCGGACCAGATACATCAACACCAGGGACAGGGCGGTCAATAAAGCCATCTTTACCAACCATACGACTTTTTTGCTTCGCATTGTTTTTTACAACCTCCTATCGATTTCATCCATGGGGTTGCTGTGCATAAAAAAACCCCTGCTAACAGGGGCAACGCAAACAGCGCATAGGCGCGCACAGCCTCTTCCATCCGGACTATCACCGTCGGCACCGGAATCCAACCGGTTCGGCAGGGCAAGGGCCCTGTTCGCGGGCTTGTCGGCACATGGGCCGCATCACCGCCGGTGTGGAATTACACCACCCCCCGAAGCTGCTTATAGTATACCTACTTCCTGCCAAAATAGCAATATGCAAAACCCAGCGTCGATAAAGGGGGCGGCGGCATCGGCAACCACCGGCCCCTTGCCGCCCCATCCGCCCCGGCGCTGCGTTGGCCGGCCCTGGCCGGAGAAGCGTCCTAGCTGCGGCCCTCCGCCCTGCGCCGGACCCGGCGGGACCCAAATGGGCGCCCCGCCCGCAAGGGGGGAGATTGCAGCCCCACGGTCATCGTCGGGGGGGGGGGAATGCCCCGGCGAATATGCCGCCCGCCCCTTTCCCATCCGCCCCTGCCGGGCGGCGGGTTCCTTTCTGCCGCCCAATCGCCGCCCCGTCCCGCGCCGCCTTCCTGCGCCGGGGCAGCGCCCATCGCCGCCCTGCCCTTTCCCGGGGGCCTGTGCCGGCCAAAACGAAACCGGACGCTTTCCCGCAGGTGGCGGGAGAAGCGCCCGGCGTTTCTTGTATCGGTTTGCTGCGGCGCGCCGCAGCCTCCGGCGGCGATTAAGCCCGGGCCATGGCCTCCTGGAAGTCCTTGGTGTCCGTAAAGATCTCGTTCTTGTAAGGGTTCTTCTTCTGGGCGATGGCCCGCTTGATGATCACCGTCAGCACCAGTACGTTCACCGCCAGGGCGATGATGGCGATGACCCCCTGCATGGTGGGGTCCACCGCCGTGGGCCGCACGGCAGGGTTCATCACGCCGTCCGCGTACAGCACGGGCAGGGTGGCGAATACGCCCTGATCCTGGAACAGGGGGAATACCTGGGCAAACATGCACCAGATGGCCAGGGTATTGGCCCGGTTCTGGATCCAGCCGCCCTTGTTCCAGAAGGCGCTGGCAAAGGTGGGGGCCAGCAGCAGGGCCAGGCCGCAATACCAGGCATGGGTGGGCAGGTTGAGATAGGTGTATTCAAAGTTCCACAGGTCGTAGGCCAGGATGTACAGCCAGATCATATCCGGCCAAAGCATATCCTCCTGCTTTTTGGAGGAATAGATCCCCCACCAGCCCGTCATGCACAGGATGTTCACAATGCCCGCGATGCCGTTGAGCCAATTCCACCAGCCGCCGTAGAGCCACACGTTTTCCGAGGAGAGCCACCACCGGTCGCCAAACTCCTTCATGGCCTGGGCGCCCTTGATGCCGGACTCGAAATCGCTGGCCACCGCAATGAGGATATTGATGGCCACGATGGCAAAGGGGAACACCTTGAACCATTCCGTTTTGCCCACGCCCCACTTATACTTGAGCATCATGAAGCCGATGCAGCCTGCGGTGGCGGCATAGAGCTTGGCATAATGGAACCAGCTGTTCATGTTGGTATAGGTCTGGTTGGTCAGGGCCCATTCCGCGCCCCGGGCCGCCCCGATGTAGATGGCGGCAAAGTATACCGTCAGGGCCGCCGGCACCAGCATGAAGAAGAAGATGCCCCCCTTCTTGCTGCGCCGGGCCAGCTCGTTGGTGACCACCAGCCCCACGAATACCAGCAACCAGCCCAATAGCTGATAGCCGGCGTTTTCCCCATAGATTTGGAATAACATAGATTCCCCTCCTTTAGATTCCCTTTCCCAATGTAGTTGGTCAGCAGGCCTCTATCTCCTTGATGTTGACCTCGTTCCCCACCAGAAGATAGGTGTCCTCGCTGGCGCAGTATGGGCATGTGCGCCCATATTGTACGGTTTCATAGGTTTTCTTGCAGCCCTGGCAAAAGGTGACCGCCGGAATGGTTTCGATCTCCAGGGCCGCATCCTGGAGCAGGGGGGATTTGGCGGCGGCCCATTTCCAGCAGTCCGTCAAATATTCCCCCACCACCCCGGAGACCTCTCCCAGCTCCAGGGTGACCCGCCGCACCGCCGACAGGCCGTGGGCCTGCCCCACCTGTTCCACATGCCGGATCATATGGAACACAATGCCCAGCTCATGCATGGGTATTGCGGTCCTTCTTTCCAAAGACGATCTTCATCTTCCGCTTGAGCATATAGGGCAAGATGACCTTGAATTTATCCTCCGTGGGCACCATGGTGCTGCATTCCGGCCGCTCCCTGCGCAGGTGGATGGCGTCGAATTCGCACTTGGTGGTGCACAGGCCGCAGCCGATGCACTTGTTGGCGTCCACAATGGTGGCCCCGCAGCCCAGGCACCGGGCGGTTTCCCTGCGTACCTGCTCCTCGGTCAGGGTGCCGTGGGTGTCCCGGAAGGAAAGGCGTTCCCCGCCCTGGGGCTGGGCAGGCTCCTGGCGGCCGGCGGTATCGTAATCGCCGATATCCAGGTTTTGCTTATCCAGCTGGATGAACCGCCGGGGGTCCCGGCCGATGGTGAGGCTGGTATTGGGCTGGACAAACCGGTGGATGGAGACCGCCCCCTCCTTGCCGGCGGCGATGGCGTCGATGGCGAACTTGGGGCCGGTGTACACGTCCCCGCCTACGAAGATATCCGCCGCGCCGGTCTGGTAGGTGACCGGGTCCGCCACGGGGCTCCGGCCCCGGCCCAGTTCCACCGCTTCCCCGTCCAGCAGCCCGCCCCACTGGATGCTCTGGCCAATGGCCATAAACACCCGCTCGCAGGGAAGGGTCATGGTATCGCTCTCGTCATAGACGGGGGCGAAGCGGCCCTCCGGGTCGAACACGGACAGGCAGCGCTTGAACACCACGCCGGTGACCCTGCCCGCTTCCAGGCAGATCTCCTTGGGGCCCCAGCCGCACTGGATGGCCACTGCCTCCGCCTCCGCCTCCCGGAGCTCCTCCGGGGTGGCGGGCATGGCATCCCGGCTCTCCAGGCATACCATCTGCACCTGCTGGGCGCCGCAGCGCAGGGCGCTGCGGGCCACGTCCACGGCCACGTTGCCGCCGCCCACCACGATGCACCGGCCCTGGATCGGGTCCGCTTCCCCGCCGGCGACGGTACGCAGGAAGTCCACCGCGGACATGACCCCCGGGCTATCCTCCCCGGGGATGTTGGCCTTGCGGCCCCCCTGGCAGCCGATGGCGATGTAAAAGGCCTGGTAGCCCTGCTGGCGCAGCTGGTCCAGGGTAACGTCCTTGCCCACCTCCACGCCGCAGCGGATCTCCACCCCCAGCTCCCGCAGGATGTCGATCTCCGCCTCCACCACGTCCTTTTCCAGCTTATAGCTGGGGATGCCATAGGTGAGCATACCGCCGGGCTTCTGGTTATTTTCAAACACCGTGGGGGCATAGCCCTTGAGGGCCAGGAAATAGGCGCAGCTCAGCCCCGCCGGGCCGGCGCCGATGATGGCGATCTTCTCCTGGAAGCCCCCCAGGAGCTTTGGCACCACCTTTTCCGGGATATACCGGGTGGCGGCCTCCAGATCCCGCTGGGCGATGAACTTTTTCACCCCGTCGATGGCCACCGCCTGGTCCACGGTGCCCCGGGTGCAGGCGTCCTCGCAGCGGCGGTTGCACACCCGGCCGCATACCGCCGGGAAGGGGTTTTCCTGTTTGATGAGGGCCAGGGCCTCGGTATAGCGGCCCTGGGCCGCCATCTTCAAATAGCCCTGCACGGCAATGTGGGCGGGGCAAGCGGTTTTACAGGGGGCGGTGCCGGTGGCGTGGGTGTTGATCCGGTTGTTGTTCCGGTAGTCGATGTCCCACTTTTCCGGGCCCCACTCCACCAGGTCCGGCAGCTCCTGCTTGGGATAGGCGATGGGGCCGGACTTGGCGCACAGCTTCTGCCCCAGGCGCACCGCCCCTGCCGGGCAATATTCCACGCACCGGCCGCAGGCCACGCAGTTTTCCGCAGTCACCTCCGCCACGTAGGCGGAGCGGGACATGTTGGGGGTATTGAACAATTGGCTGGTGCGCAGGGCGTTGCACACGTTGACGTTGCAATTGCAGATGGCGAAGATCTTGTTTTCCCCGTCGATGTTGGTGATCTGGTGGACAAAGCCGTTGTCCTCGGCCTTTTTCAGGATGTCCAGGACCTCCTCATAGGTGATGTACCGGCCCCCCTTGTCGGTTTCCACCACGTAGTCCGCCATGTCCCCCACGGCGATGCACCAGCCCTCCGGGTCGTCGCCGCAGCCCTCGCCCATGCGGGCCCGGGACATGCGGCAGGAGCAGGGGGAGGCCGCGTACTTGCCCGCGTATTTCTTCAGCCAGTGGCTGATATGCTCGATATCCGCGGTTTGGTTTTCGGTTTCAATGGCCTTTTCCACCGGGATCACATGCATACCGATGCCCGCGCCGCCCGGGGGCACCATGGCGGTGATGTGCTCCAGGGGCAGGAAGGTCATCCGCTCGAAAAAGGCGGCGATCTGGGGCTTTTCGTCGATCTGCCGCTGGTTCATGTTGAAAAATTCCGCGCTGCCCGGCACAAAGGGCGGCAGGGAATATTGCTTTTCCCGGCGGGCATTCTCCCAGTTGTATTCCACCAGGCCGATGCGGCTCATCTCCGCCAGCAGAGGCTCCAGCTCCTCCGCGGGCTTGCCGGTAAGCTTTACCAGCTCCGGCAGGGTCTTGGGGTCCCGGATGTTCATCTTTAGGGCCACGTCCGCCATCTCGTCGGTGACCAGGGCGGCCAGGCCCCAATATTCGGGGTCGTCCACGGTGATGCCCTTGATCTTGGCGGGGATCCGGTCGGTGATCTTCCGGGCGAGCTTGACGATCTTCTCCCGGGGCGCGGCGTCCCGGGGGATGGAGAAGGGCAGCTTACTTTCGTCCAGGGGGAACTTGGTTTCGCTCATGTGGGCAGCCTCCTAAAAGAATTGGGATGTGGCTTGGATCTGCTATCCCCGCCAATCGTTCACTTGTTCTTGGAGCCACTGGAACCAGGGCTCCATCCCCTGGCCGGTCTTGGCGCAGATGGGGATGACCTTCGCATTGGGGTTGCGGCGCAGGATGCGTTGCCGGCAGGCCTCCAAATCGAAATCGAAATAGGGCAGCACGTCGGTTTTATTGATGAGCACCACGTCGCAGATGGAGAACATCAGGGGGTATTTCAGGGGCTTATCGTCCCCCTCGGGCACGGAAAGGATCATGGCGTTTTTCACGGCCCCGGTGTCGAACTCCGCCGGGCAAACCAGGTTGCCCACGTTTTCCAAGATCACCAGGGCGCCCTCCACCCCTTCCAGGCCCTGGAGGCCCTGGCGGGTCATATCCGCGTCCAGGTGGCACATGCCCCCCGTATGGAGCTGAATGGCCTGCACGCCGGTGGCGGCGATGGTTTGGGCGTCCACATCGGAATCGATGTCCGCTTCCATGACGGCTATGGGGAAGGCGCCCTGCAGGGCCCGGATGGTCTGCACCAGGGTGGTGGTTTTGCCGGCGCCGGGGGAGGACATCAGGTTCAGCAAAAAGATGCCCCGCTGCTTCAGCTCCTGCCGGAGGGCCTCCGCCTGCTGGTCGTTATCCGCGAACACGCTTTGCTTGATCTCTAAAATTTTGAATGGTTCCATGGGGCGAATGTTCCTCCAGAAGTGATCCATGTGTCTATACCAGACATTAGCAATAGTTTAACAATTCTGCCCTTCCCTGTCAATGCTCCCACAGATATTGTAGAAAATCAAGGAATTTGTTTGTTTACCCCCCTGTTATTCGGGGAAAAACCATGGTATACTTTTATTGGTATGTGGTATAGCCACAAGCAGGAGGGAGGGTTCTTTGTGTTAGAGTTTTCAAAGTTGTCCGCGCCCAGCCTCAAGGAGCTGTTCATCCAGCAGCTTCAGGGCATGATCCTCACCGGCCGCCTGTCCGTGGGGGCCAAGCTGCCGCCGGAGCGGGAGCTGGCCCGGCAGATGCAGGTGAGCCGGGCGGTGGTAAACGGGGGCGTCACGGAGCTGGCCCAGCAGGGCTTTTTGGAGGTGCGGCCCAGGCAGGGCACCTTTGTGGCGGATTACCGCCGCAAGGGCAACCTGCGCACCCTGATCGCCATTATGGAATATGCCGGCGGCGTGCTGGGCAACGACGAGGTCCGTTCCATCCTGGAGGTGCGCCGAGCCCTGGAGCACCTGGCGGTGCAGCGGGCCATTGCCCAAGCCAGCGACGAGTCCATGGCGCGGCTGGGGGAGATCGTGCAGGCCCTGGGCCAAGCCCAAACCCATGCCGAAGCAGCGGAAACCGCCTTTTTGTTCCAGCATGAACTGGCCCTGGCCTCCGGCAACAGCATCCTGCCCCTTTTCTATTATTCCTTTAAGGCGCCGGTGATCACCCTTTGGATGCGCTTTTGCCAGCTTTACGGCATCGACGCCCTATACAGCAACACCCAAACCCTCTATGGATATCTTGCCCGGCGGGATCCGGCCGGCGCGGCCCAGTGGATCGACACCTACCTGGAAAAGGCCATCAGCGGCGGCCAGCAGATCTACAAAGACCCGGCCCCTGCCGGCCCGGAAGGGGAGCCCTGGGGCCAGCGGGCGTAGCCCTGTGTTTGCAAACGCAAACGCCACCCCCACCGCAGCCGGGGATGGCGTTTTTGCGTTGACGAACAGGTTGGCCTTCGCCGCGGGTTGGAAGGTTCCATAGCGCCCTTGCGCCTACGGCGCGGCCAGGGAGCTATGCAAGGAAACCCTTGCTACGCAAGGCTTTTTGCGGATCTGCCGCACACCTCCAGGGGGCCTTCCCTGGTCCCTTCAGAACAAGTTACATTGCGCCGGCAAATCCCCTCAGCGCCCAGCGAACCGCGAAAGCCGAGGGGCGCCGGCGGCAGAAAAGGCGAGGCGGAAGCCCCGTGCGCAAAGGCGCGCCGGGAAGGGCCGCAGGCCGAACCGGCGGGACCATTGGGAACCCCCTTGCAGCTCCCGCCCCTATCCCATATCCCCTCAGGCGAGTATCAGGCCCGCCTGATACATATCCGGGTCCAGGTTCTTTTCCAGCAGGCGCTGGAATTGGGCATACCGATCCACCGGCTGGAAGAATACGTCGATGCGCAGCAGGTTCCGCTGCCGGCTCAGGGGCAGGTAATAATCCTCCCGGAACCGGATCTCCGCCTGGTAATCCGCCCCCTGCTTCCAGCCCATCTGCCGGGCCAGGGCATGGACCTTATTAAGGCCCGCCGCCAGCTCCGCCAGGGAATAGCGGCAGGCCGCCAGCTTAAAGCCCGGCTCCAGCTTCACGTCCGCCATGGCATCCTCTTTGAAAAACAGCACGCAGGTCCCATCCCCCCGGTCGTAGCCGAAGCCGCCGTAGCCCGGGTCCTCCGCGAAGGCCGCCCGGTACGCCTCCCCCGCCATGGCCAGGTTGTATTGATACAGGGCTTGTTGATCCCGGGTCTTATCGTATTCCTCCGATAGGCCGGAGAGCTTCTCCGCCTTCACATAAGCCCCATAGCCATACACGGCCACCTGCTTTACGTTCCCCAGGTCCGCCAGCACCACCACCCGCTGCTTTGCGGCGTAATAATATTGTAGGAAGTCCATGTGCTGGGTGCAAGCCGGGTCCCCGTACAGGGCGCCGGCATCCTCCAGGGTGGCGAAGCGCATCCGGCCGCCGGACGGTTCCGGCTGGGCGGGCGTCCGGATGGACAGATACCGGGTAAAGGCGTAGCCGGTCCCTCCCTCCCCCTCCACCAGGGCCCAATTCCCCACGGTATGGAGCCGCTTTACGGTTTCCCCCTCCAGCAGCTCCCCCACCACTTCATGGGACATCCCCGGCCCGGCGCGCAGGTTCAGGTCCGTGGCGGCATAGTAGGTCGCCGCCGTATCCCCCGAGGGGGCCAGATAGGCGGAAAATACATAGCCCGTCGTGCCCTGGGCGTTCTGGATCTTGGCCCATTTTCCCTCCAGCCCCAGCAGTTCCACCCGCTCCCCCAGGGCCACCTCGCCCTTTACCGTATGCTCCATGCCGGGGCCTTGGCGCAGGTTCAGTGCATCCGTGGCGTAATAGTATTCCTTCTCCGCCGCCTGGGCCGTGCCCACCAAGAGCAGGACCAGGAGGCCCAGCAGCAGGGCAAAAAGCCGCCTGGCCTGCCCGCAAAACAGCCGAACAACCATGGGTATCCTCCTTTTCATCCGGTACAGGGGTAAAACTGAATTTCGTCCGCAAGAAATGAAAGGCCGGCAGGCCGGGCCTGCCCGGGGGACGGGATCCCCCGCTTCTTTTTATATTATAACGGCCGGCAGCGCCGGCGTGTATGAACATTTTCAAAATTCTTCCAGCGGCGGGCCGAGGCCCCAGCCTTGGCAAAGGGGAGGACGGACATAGAAAACGGGGCCGGCAATGCTGGCCCCGTTGGCTGTCGAAAAAGTGGCTTGCGCCCCTTTTTCGAGGTGTTCATAGCTCC